>JAEYXQ010000120.1 GCA_023431205.1 Pseudomonadota bacterium
AAGGTGACGGTGTCGCCCGGGGCAATCTCGATCAGGGCCGGCTCGAAGACCATGGCGCCGTCGGCACCCTTGTTCAGCATCTGGACTTCGAAGTTGGCGGCATAGGCCGGTGCTGCGCCGATGAGCAATGCCATCACGGCAGCAATCCCGAGGGTATTCATTTTCGTCTCCTTGGTGCGGGCATCATCTTGCCCGCTGATGTTCCCTCTATTCGCAATCCCGAGATGTTCTTTGATCCGGGACAAACAGCCTCGTACAAAACGTCGCAGCCTCCTAAGTTGTTGAGGCTGCACTATTTGCTCTGGGACAAAGAAGGTGGATCACGGCGCCGTTATCCCGACCACTGTCCGGACCACAGACGGTCCGAGTCAGTGGAGAAAAAAATGGAAGACCATGATCGTGTGAACCTGTCGCGCCGCAATCTGATGGCCGGGGTCGCACTGGCCGGCGTGTTCGGAGCGGTGCTGGCCTCGGTGCCTGCCTCGGCGGAAGATGCTGGCGTGGTCACCGGGCCGGCGCCGGACCTCAGCGCGCTGCCGCGGGTGCAGGTCAAGCTGTTGCCTCCGCCGTTCGTACACCAGCACGAGCAGGTAGCCACCGGTGGACCGAAGGTTGTCGAGTTCACCCTCACCATTGAGGAGAAGCCGCTGGTCATCGACGACCTCGGAACGACTGTACAGGCGATGACCTTCGATGGTTCGGTGCCCGGCCCGCTCATGGTGGTCCATCAGGACGACTACGTGGAGCTGACGCTGGTCAACCCCGACACCAACCTGATGATGCACAACATCGACTTCCACTCGGCCACTGGTGCGCTCGGAGGCGGGGGACTGACCATGGTCAACCCCGGTGAGCAGGTGAAGCTCCGGTTCCGCGCAACTCGGCCTGGTGTGTTCGTGTACCACTGCGCGCCCGGCGGCTCGATGATCCCCTGGCATGTGGTGTCGGGCATGAACGGGGCCATCATGGTGCTGCCGCGTGACGGACTGAAGGACGGGGTTGGTCGCCCGCTCAAATACGACAAGGTCTTCTACATCGGCGAACAGGACTTCTATGTTCCCAAGGACGAAAACGGCAACTTTCGCACCTACGAGTCGCCCGGGGACTGCTACGCCGACATGCTCGAGGTGATGAAGGGGCTGATCCCGACGCACGAGGTGTTCAACGGTGCGGTCGGGGCCTTGACCGGCGATAATGCCATGACTGCGAAAGTCGGCGAGACGGTGCTGATCGTGCACAGCCAGGCCAATCGCGACACCCGTCCGCATTTGATTGGCGGGCATGGCGACTATGTTTGGGCCACCGGCAAGTTCCGCAATGCGCCAGAAGTCGATCTCGAGACCTGGTTGATCCCCGGTGGCTGCGCCGCTGCAGCCCTCTACACCTTCCTGCAGCCGGGTATCTACGGCTACGTCAACCACAACCTCATCGAAGCCGTGGAGCTGGGCGCCACCGCGCACTTCAAGGTCGAGGGCGAGTGGGACGACGACCTGATGACACAGGTTCAGGCTCCTAGCCCGATCGCCTGACCCGTGTCGCGCGGCCCGCTGTCTCCTTGCGGGCCGCCTCTTTGCGAGCTGGAGGTTCCGATGCACCCCCTTGCCGAAAAGCGGCAAAGCTATGCCGGATTGGTGCTGCCTGCAGCGCTGCTGCTCGGCTTCGGATTGTTTGGCGCTGGGCAACTGGACCTGCTGCCCGCCGTCCGCACCCCGGGCGTTGCCCCGCCCGAAACGGTGCTAGTGGAGGCCCGCACCTTCCGGCACCGCCTGCCCGGCGACTTCCAGCAGGAAGGCGCCCCGGTGAACGGCACGTTGGTGGAAGGATCCTTCGGCCCGGTCGAGATAATGCGCCGCCAAGTCACTGCCGGAGACTACCTTCGCTGCGTCTTGGCCGGAGTGTGCGAAACGTCGCGGCCCGCAGTTAGGAGCAGCGATCCGGCGCTGCCTGCAACCGGCATCAGCTACAATGGTGCCACAGCCTATGCCGAATGGCTGTCGGAGACGACCGGCGAGACCTGGCGCCTGCCCACGGTCGCCGAGTGGATATTCATAGCGGGGGACAGAGCAGTTGATCACGCTCTCGAGGCGGAGACCATCGCCACCAACCCCGCCAGTAGGTGGCTCGCACAGTACGAACAGGAAGCCAGCCGCGCCGTAAGGCCGGAGGCGGCACCGCAGCCCGCAGGTACATTCGGTACCAACCGCTACGGCGTCGAAGATCTTGCCGGCAATGTTTGGGAATGGACGTCGACTTGCGCCAACAGAACCACGCTGGGAGCTGATGGCAAGGTCTCCGGTGTCGTGGAAAGCTGCGGTATCCGCTACTTGGAAGGCCGGCACCTCACGCCCATGAACGTGTTCGTACAAGATGCCCGCGGTGGCGGCTGCTCGGTTGGCGCTCCCCCAGACAATCTCGGGTTCCGCCTGGTGAGGGATCCCCAGCCTCTGGAATGGGACCGGCTCGGCCTTTGACTACCGGCGAAACGTCGCTCCGGGCACTCACGACGCCCGGTTGCCGGTGCCGATACCTGCCGTCGCCTCGGCAACATCTGCATGGTGGCGCGTAAGCAATGGCGTCCATCTACCCACATGCAATCCGCATCAAGGCCGTCCCCCGCGGCGACCAGGGGCAGCACTATGGATTGGCAAGGATGCGAAGCGCTGACTTGCGGAAGGCCGGCCGTGAACGCTCACGGTCCTCGTTGAGTGCCTCTATCCGACGCTCCACCAGCATGCGGTGCAGCAGGGACGTTTCCGATTCCAGCCGGTCGAGAAACCACCGGCCGAACGGGCGAATGTTCTCCGGACCGCCGCCACTCAGCGATCGGGCGATATTTCGCGCCAACGGGGTGAGATCCCCATGCGAGAAACGCCCGAACAACACTTGACGCATGGCCTCTGAATACGCGGTCCACTCGCCCCCTCCGGAGATGTGGTGGGCCAGGTTCCCGAAGTGGCCGTGTTCCTTGATCGCTGACACAAGCGCGTCGACGACGACCTCGACCGCCACTGCGCTGCCATCTTCCCTGAGCAGCGCTGGAGCGCCTCCCGTAAGTTTGGTGATTCTCATGTGGGCTCCTGCTTTCGTACAGGATAGTGCCGACATCGAGACCTTCTTTGCGCTTGCGCAAGATGGGCCGGAAAATCGATACGCACTCATGGATGGAGATGCTGACCCAGCGGAGGACGAGAGAGAATGGGGCGGCACAGGCAACCAAGACCGCGCGATAGTCACGAGGAGGGCAGGGTGAGCTCTGCCGGCGACCAACAGTGCCCACGCCTATGCGCAGCACGGGTGTGTCTGACAGCAGGATCCGGGAAGCCTGTCGACCTGATGGAGCTCGGTGCTAAGCTAACCGGTGCGACGTCAACGCAGCTGGAGCGTGGAGGCTTTCCGCCCGCATGGGACCAGGACGTGCCACCGGCACACATCCGCTGTTGGCTGAGCCTTTTGTTGGACCATTGCCAATAGTCGCCAGCGGTTTCATGCGTCTTGACTTGGTGTCCGTCCGACAATAGCGTTTATTGGTCCGATGAATACGCAATAATGGACGTCTACTTCGCTTCTTCGAGCTGACCGGCGCGCACACTGCGACGGGTATGGGTTCAGCGCGTACGAGAAACGGAGACCAAGAGGCCGCCGAGCAGCGCGTAGCCGACCGGTCTGGCCACCAAGAGCCTTGTAAAAACTATACCGACTGTCGAGTCTGGGCGCCCAAGGGGGCCATCCGGCCCGTGACGGCACCGTAGGAGGGGATGACCCGCACGCGGGGCGCTGCTTGGAGGAAGCGGCGCCTTAGCGGCGGCTCATCGAAGGTGACTGAGTATCTTTCGGAATTTGGGAGGAGACCATGAAGGCACTTCGCATTGCATCGGCCGCGCTTGTCGGGCTGATGATGACCACGAGCTTTGCAACCACAACTCTCGCCGGTCCCGAAGTCGTGGCCGGCCCCGGCGCTGATCCGGCATGCTTCGTGCCCTGGGCGGCCGACACCAAGTATCTCCAGTGGGAGAAGAGGGAGGGCCCCTACCGCATCGCCGTCGTCAACGGCTTTGTCGGCAATACCTGGCGCATCCAGATGATCAAGACCGCCAAGGCCTATGTCGAGGACCCGGCGGTCAAGGACAAGATCGCCGAGTTCAAGGTCGTTTCGACCGGTACCGACGCCCCGGCGCAGCTGGGCGCCATCGAGGACTTCATCAATCAGGGCTATGACGCCATCGTCACCATCGCCGTGGCCCCCGAAGGCTTCGACCGCGTCATCCGCCTGGCAGACCGAGAGAACGTCGTCATCGTGCCGTTCGACAACGTGCTCGACACGGATGCCGTCATGCAGGTCAACGAAGACCAGTTCGAGATGGGCCGGCAGTGGGCCCGCTTCGTGCTCAAGGAACTTGAAGCGAGCGGCAAGACCTCGGGCAAGATCCTCGAAGTCCGAGGCCTCGCCGGCAATTCGGTGGACCGCGACCGCTCGATCGGTATTCACGAAGAGTTCGACAAGACCGGTGGCCCATGGGAAATCGTTCAGGTGGTCGGCAATTGGGACGATGGCACCGCGCAGAAGGTGACGGCTGACGCTATCGCCGTCCACGGCGCCTTCGATGGTATCATCACGCAGGGCGGATCCACCGGTGTCGTCCAGGCCCTGATGGATGCCAACCATCCATTCGTGCCGATCAGCGGCGAAGCCGAGAACGGCTTCCGCAAGCTCGTGGCCCAACATTCTGCAGAAGGCCTCAAGGGTCTCTCGATCGGCCAGTCACCAGGGCTGGTCGCGATTTCAATCAAGGCAGCCATTGCCGCGCTCGAAGGTAATCCGATGCCGCAGCTCATCTCTGTCCCGCTGCCATCGGTCGACTACACACAGCTCGAAGACGGCAAGAACTACTGGTCTGATCTGCCGGACAACTTCTTCACCGTGAACGAGTTTCCACCGTGTGGCGTGAACATCTCCGGCCCAGCCATCATGGCTCAGACCGAAGCGGACGTGCAGTAATCCCCCGAGGGAGAGTCGGCCCCGGTTTCGTTCAGGGCCGGCTCTCGAGGTCATGTCTCCGACGCTGCCGGCCTGGGTCGGCTCGCTGGCTGGGGGAAAGTCTCTTGATGTCTCTGCCATTTGCCGAGTTGACCGGCATCTCGAAATATTTCTCCGGTGCACGCGCTCTGGAGGGTGTCGACTTCGCCTGCAGCCGCGGCTCTATTCACGCCATCCTGGGCGAGAACGGCGCAGGCAAATCGACGCTGATCAAGATCATGTCGGGCGTCGTGCAGCCTGATAGCGGCACGCTGACCGTTGAGGGCAGCCTTCACCGCTTCTCCAAGCCCTCGGACTCGAGCAAAGCCGGTATCGTCTGCGTCTTCCAGGAGCTTTCGCTGCTCCCCGACCTTACGGTTGCCGACAACATCTCCATCTCCGACCCGCCCCGCCGCCTTGGGTTCATTGACCACAGGGCCCAACGCCTCCGCGCCGAGGAACTGCTGGCGCGCATTCACTGTGAGGATGTGGATCCGCGAGCTCTGGTGCGGGATCTTTCGCTCAGCCGCCGCCAGATGGTCGAGATCGCGAAGGCGCTGGGCAAGAATCCAAAGCTCCTGATCCTCGACGAAGCCACGTCGGCGCTGACCAGCCGCGATGTGGAAACCGTCTATGGGGTCCTCGGCGAGCTCAAGGCCCAGGGCGTCGGCATGCTGTTCATCTCGCACCGCATGCACGAGGTCGGGGCGCTGTGTGACCGCCTCTCGGTGTTCCGCAATGGTCGGCATATCGACACCTTCGAAAAGGGCGCCCGGACGCAGAACGACATCGTCAAACTGATGATCGGTCGCGAGGTCGATCACCAGTTCCCGGCCAAGCCTAAGCGCAAATCGCCCATTGCGCCGCATCTGGTGGTGGACGACGTGCGCTGGGAGAACCGCCTCAACAGCGTCTCCCTCTCTGTCGGCAAAGGCGAGATCGTCGGCCTTGGCGGCCTTGACGGCCAGGGCCAGAAGGAGCTCCTGCTGGCCCTTTTCGGCGTACTCCGTGGCGTCCAGGGTAAGGTCAGCATCGGCAACGCCGATGGTCTCACCAACTCACCGGCCGAGGCCAAAGGCGGCGCCAACCGCATCGCGCTTGTGCCTGAGGATCGCAAGACCGAAGGCCTGATGCTGCCCATGTCGATCTCCGACAATCTCCTGGCCGCCAGCTTCAGCCGCGTCTCGGTCGGACCCTTCATCGACCGGGGCAGGGAGAAGGCGGCGGTGGAGGAGGCTATCAGGAAAATGCAGATCAAGATCAACCGCCCTGAGGATGCTGTCGCGACCCTTTCCGGCGGCAACCAGCAGAAAGTGGTGATCGCCAAGTGGCTGATGACGCAGCCCCAGATCATCCTGCTCAACGACCCAACTCGCGGCATCGACGTGGGCACCAAGCAGGAGCTTTATCGGCTGATGCGCGAACTGGCCGACGAGGGCCGCGCCATCCTGTTTTATTCCACGGACTATGCCGAACTTATCGGCTGCTGCGACCGCGTTGTAGTGATGTATGACGGCCGCATCGTCACTGAACTCGCCGGTAGCGCCATCACCGAAGAAGCGCTGGTTTCTGCGGCCCTCAACATCACCGCGCCGGAGGCGGCTCATTGATGAGCGCGGTGACTGCGACCAGCCGCACCCGCTCCTCAGCCTTGGTGACCTCGATAAACCAGAACCGCGGCTTTTACGGTGCCATCGCACTGCTCGCCGCGCTCTATTTCGTTTACAACCTCATTCATCCCAGGGGGTTTTCGGCGAACCTCCTGGTCGCCAACACCAACGAGTCGGTCGCTCTGGCGCTGGTCGCGATGGCGCAGGCGGTCACGGTGTTGATGGGCGGACTCGATCTCTCGGTCGGCGCGGTGATGACCCTCACCGCCTGCATCGCCAGTGTGTTGGTGACAGGAGAGCCGGTTCAGATCGTGCTCGGCTGCATTGTCACCGTGGCGGCCGGAACGGGCTTCGGCTTCGTCAACGGCCTGATCATCGTCTATGGCCGCCTGCAGCCGATCATCGCCACGCTTGCAACTGGCGCCGTCGCTATCGGGCTGGCGCTTCTTATTCGCCCCAAGCCTGGCGGCGACGTCGACCTCGACCTCAACTGGGCCGCCACCAACTCCTTGCGCGATGTGGCCGAGACCTATCATTTCTTCGAGGATGGTGAGGCGGAATGGTTCCAGCCGATTGCCTGGTTCCCGGTGCCGCTCCTCATCCTCATTTTCATTGCATGTCTCGTCTGGGTCCCGTTCAAGCGCACCGTCACCGGCCGAACTCTCTACGCAATCGGCTCGTCCGAGGGCGCCGCCTACATGTCAGGGCTGCCAATCAACCGCGCTAAACTATCGGCTTTCACGCTTGCCGGTTTCTTCGCAGGTTGTGCCGGCCTCTACCTCGCCATCCAGACCGGCTCGGGCAACGCCGACCTCCCTCAGGCCGGCGCCTACACGCTGAACTCCATCGCGGCGGTGGTGCTAGGGGGCGTGTCACTGCTGGGCGGCATTGGTTCGGCGGTCGGAGCACTGATCGGGGCGCTGATCCTCCGGGCCATTTCGTTCTATTTCCGCATTCTGTCGATCGACCCGCTGTTGCAGCCGCTGGTCGAAGGCGTCGTGCTGCTCCTCGCCGTGAGCCTTGGCGCCGTGCGGGCGCTGCGCGTCAAGAACCGTCTCGAACTCTTCAGGTAGGCGACATGGCCAGTGAACTCACCCTTTCGCGCCTCAGGTCCGACGATCTGCCGATCGTCATCGCTGCCGGCTTCGTGCTCGTGATCCTTGCCGCGGGCACCGCATATACTCTGACAACGCTTGGCACTGCCCCGCTGCTGACACCGAACTACCTGCTGACCCAGCTGCAGACCGGGGCATTCCTCGGCATCGTCGCCTGCGGCATGATGACGGTAATCCTGCTTGGGCACATCGATCTGTCGGTGCCATGGACCATGACGGCGGCCGCGATGATGGCCACCACTGTGGGCGGCCCCGCGGCTATTCCGACCGGCCTTGCCATCGGTCTGCTGGTGGGCCTCTTCAACGGGTTCGGCGTGGCCTATCTCCGCATCCCCTCGATGATCTTTACGCTGGGCGTCGACTCGGTGATGCGCGGGTTGATGGTTGCCCATACGGGTGGATTCGCCCCGCAGGATACGGCCACTGATCTGATGCGCTATCTTGCCGCTGACAGGATTCTGGGCGTGCCGGTTGCGGTTTTCGTGTGGGCCGCCTTTTCCGTCATCACCGCGACGATTCTCTCGCGCACCGCCCTGGGCAAGGCCATCTATGCCACAGGCAACCGCGAGGCGGCCGCCTATCTCTCAGGCATAAGGACCCGCTGGGTCATTGTTGGCGCTTTTGTTATCTCCGGACTCTGCGCCGCCTCTGCCGGCATGCTGCTCGCCGGCTACTCCAACAAGGCGTACCAGGGCATGGGCAATGCCTACCTGCTTCCTGCAATCGCTGCGGTGGTGATAGGCGGCACCAACATCCTGGGAGGGCGCGGCCGTTTCATCGGCACGCTGGTGGGCGTCATCCTCATCGTCCTGCTCAACTCGGCGCTATCGATCGCCCAGATGCCCGAAGCTGGCCGCCAGATCATCTATGGCCTCGTGATCATCCTTATGCTCCTCGTCTACGGCCGCACCGCGAAGGTGACGCAGTAGGGTAACGTCATCTCCCGTCAGTCTGCGTCTGGGCAACGACCGAGATTTACCTGGACACTGGCCACCCGCTCCTGAATGCGCTCGCCGCGTCTGAGCGCGAGAGGGCGCTGCCATCAGACCTCCACGAGGGGCCGCACGGTGGCGCCTTCGGCAATGGTCGGGCGTGCAGCGTTCAACTGTTCGATGGCAAAGCCAGCGGCGGCCTTGTATCGCGCCATGAACGCGTTGCGTTCTTCAGCCGGTACCACGTCGTCGATGTTGTCGAACTCGCCGCCACAGCGTTCGTTCACGATGTTCAAGAGGCCGAACGGACCGGCGCCCCGATTTCGCAGGACGAGTTCGGAGATGGTGCCGCAGAATTTCCGGTCAAAGGATTGCAGCGCCGCAGGGGTCACACCATGCTCGAGCATCGCTGCTCCCAGGTGCCGGGCATCCATGATGGCCTGGCTCGCGCCGTTGGACCCCGTCGGGTACATGGCATGCGCCGCGTCGCCCATGAGCACGACCGGACCATCCTGCCAGCTCGGCACGGGGTCACGGTCGATCATCGGGTTTTCATAGGCAACGTCGGATCGCCGGAGCATGTCCGGCACGTCAAGCCATTCGTAGGTCCAGCCGGTGAAGTGATGGGCGAACTCGTTGATCTCCACCTGCCGGAACCAGTTGCTGCCGTAGCGTTCCTCGTCCTTGTCGACGGTGACTTCGGCGATCCAGTTGATCATGGCGAGGCCCGTCACACTGTCGGGGTGCGAGATCGGATAGAAGACAACCCGTTGCCGGTGCGTGCCGAGGCCGACGAACGAGGCGCCGGAGCGGATCGGCCGTGCCAGCGTGGTGCCCCGCCACATGATCGCTCCGCCCCAGTGGATCGGCGGCTGATCCGGGTACATCGTTGCGCGCACGGCTGAATGAATGCCGTCGGCAGCGATCAGCAAGGTTCCCTGTTCGCGGAGCAGGGTGCCGTCGGCTTTTCGCACCAGGGCGGTGACGGTGCCGCCCGTGTTCCGTTCATAACCGGTGACCTTGTGCCCGAGCCGGATGGCCTGCGGCCCGGCGCGCTCCACCAGGGTGCGGTAGAGGAGCATGTGGAGGCGGCCGCGATGCACCGAGTATTGAGGCCAGTTGTAGCCGGCCTTCAAACCACGCGGCTCGGAATAGATGTCGTTGCCGTTGAGGCCGACCAGCGCCCATTCCCGGGCGGGAAGGCCCACCGTATCGAGTTCGTCCGGTCCGATGCCGAGATCATAGAGCTCACGCACGGCGTTGGGCTGGATGTTGATGCCCACGCCGAGCGGCGCCAGCTCACGCACCGACTCGTAGACGGTGAACGGCACGCCGATCTGCTGAAGCGTCAATGCCGTTGCCAGCCCGCCAATACCGCCGCCGGCGATGATCACATGTGGTTCGGTCAAGGTCTTCTGCCCGGGTTATTGCCGTACCCGGTGTTACCGGGGTGCCGGAGGCAGGGCAATGCTTGCGGCCTTCAGCAAAGTCGTTTTTCGCTATTCGACTGAATAGACTGCGATCTGGACACCAGTTGCGGTTTTGGCGCCAGTCCCCACAAACACCAGCCGGTTGACGAAGGCGTAGGCTGGATGGCCGCTTTCGAGGCGAAGCGTGGAGCGCATGTAGTAGGACTCGGGCGACACTGCTTCGCCGGCAGCGAGGCTCTTCACCACCTGCGCGGGACCGTGGCGATACCCCTGATCGACCACCTCCACGATCGCGCCGTCGTCTGTCTCCACGGCGTATCGGGCGTCCATCAACGCTACGCCATCATGGCTGGTCGTCATCCAGTCGCCACCGCCCGGAAGGATCCTGCCGTTGAGCCTTGGCCCACTGACGGTTCCGCCGATGATGGGGACGATCCGCCGCTGCCCCAGGCGCCCCATGCCCATGGTTCGGACGGGTCCAGCTTCCACTTCCAGTGTGCAGAAAGGGTTCAGACCAGGCGCCTTCAACTCCAGCATGCTTCCTCCTTGAGTGCCCGGACGTTAGCTTCGGCACTTTGGCGGTGCAACGCCATTGTACCGCTCGCTCCTTGCCTTTCGAGGATGGGGGGACACGTCCAAATATGGTCGTACCGCGCCGTCTTGGCCTATCCATGCGGAATGAGTGGTCGCGAAGTTGAGCCTTCGCCACTCTGGATCACCGCTCGCAAACGAAAACGAGCGGCGCCGCCTTGATGGCGGCGCCTTCGGGGCTGCGGCTAGAGACCGGCCTCCGCCACTTTATGGAGCAGCTTCTGCCGATCCTCCAGAGAGCGCAGGCGAATAGTCATTGTTTCCGTCTTGATCGGCGTCTGCACAGGCAGTTTGTAGTCGAGGTCCGGCAGGAACTCCCCGGCCCATTCCTGGAAGCGGTGCAGCTTGTTGCCGCCGGTGATGGGGAAGGTCGCGCTGTACTTAAAAGTCATGGTCTTTCTTGATCCGTAGCAAGCCGGCAGCGCCGCCGCCTGGCGTGGCGCTGGCCAGCAGGTTTTCTTATTTGTTGGGAAGCACCTGGTACAGCATTGCAATCGCAAGGCGCTGCACCAGGCCATCAGCTAGTGAGAAGGTGACCTCCGTTCCCGCTGCCACGCACCTCGTGCGAGACCTCGGCGCGAACCCGGCAGTTCGGCAGGGTCATTCGACGTACTCCGGCTGAGCGAAAACCCGCGTCCCGGCCGCTACCGCCTGCCGACGCGGAGCCATGTGCCGGCGATCAGCAGGCGGTTCGACGACGCCGCTGACGATATCGGCGATCTGAGAAATTTCGCCTCGGGTTATGCCGATGTCCTTGAGCAACTCGTCGTCCAGCCGCTGGAGCGCAGAGATGGTGCGACCGCGCTGCAGCCGGGTCAGCGCCCGGCGGAACACATGCGACCACCCGCCGGTAGGTCGAACCCCGCGTGGTGACTTGACGGTGCGCTGCCGCCCTGTGCGGGCGGAAAGTGCCGGCACAACCTGTTCTACCTCGATGAACTCGGTGCGTCCGCCATCGGTCTGGTACGCAGTGGCTTGGCCCGCACTGAGACCAAGCAGCGCCAGACCTTGCGGCAAGCGCAGCGAGAGGAAGCTATCGCCTTCATTCTGTGGCGACCAGGTGAGGCGCCGCTCGATGCTGCGGCCACCATCGACGGCGAACCGAACGATGCTGTCGCTGGTGACAAGATCCTCGCTTGCTGTCGCAGGGGGGATGATCACGGCCGTATCGAGCTTTCGCCGCAACAGCATAGCCAAAGTCGTGCGACTGCCCGTCATGGTGCACATCAGTCGCTCGAGGTGCGCATGATCTTCGGGCATCAGGATGGTGGGGTGAGAATTCTGCATGGTGAACCTCCGTGCTGTGCAAACAGCGTCCCCTGCGGGGACGGCGGATGCCGCGCCTCATGCAGATGGGTGCTCGCGACGATGGTCCCGGCCCCTAAGGCTGGTTCACCGGCGCAATGCGCTCACAAACTGCAATGATGTCGGAAGAAGCCCTGGGCCCGCGCGCGGCGCGTCCGGACCCAGGGTCAGGCTTCCGCCTGGAGGAGCCCCAGGCGGGCGAGCACAAGAGATTTGAAGGTACGCCCAAGCATGCGTGACATGTCGGATCTTGCACCAGAAAAATCAAGAGCTTGGTCTTGCGTGGTCAGACTAGGACTTCCGTTACAGGCGCGCACCTGCCGCGTGAACTGCCGCCCGCTTCACGTCTCCCGCATCCGGCGCATGGACTACCCGGTACCTGCCCTCGATGAAGCTGTAGAGGCCGAACGAGACCAGCCCGGCCGCAGCCAAGCCATAGAGGTAGGGCCCGAAGGGTAGCTGACGGATCCACTCTAGGCCCTCAGCCAAGCCGCCGGACTGGTTTGGGTCTACAGTGAGAGCCGCGAAGATGAAAAACATCCCGGTGATCGCCAGCAGAACGCCTCGGGCAGCCAGCCCGAACACGCTGAGGGGATGAAGCGACCCTTCATGTTCACGGGGTAACTTCACCTGCTCGCGGTACTTTCCGGATATCCCTCGCCACGCCTGTACCAGGCCCGCGGCGATGATCGTGAGGCCGACCACTCCCACGAGGATCCTGCCGAACGGTTGCTGCATGAGCCAGGCCGTAATTCCGACCTCTCCAGACGATCCGGAGCTTCCCCCGTTCGCAAGTACGAGCGAGAAGGCGGCGCCTGCCAGGGAAAGGTTGGCTAGCCCAGCGGCGACATACCCGGCTCGCGCCACATACCCCTTCATCCCTCTGCCCTTGCCGTCGGCGTCCAGAAAACCCTGAGCGAAACGCCACAGCACATGTCCCACCAGCCCGATTGCGACCGCCGCGAGCAGGACACGTCCAAACGGCTGTTGATGCAGGGCGGAGAGCGCCCCCTCTGTGCTGGTGTCGCCTCCGGCAGCCGAAGAGGCTCCGGTGAGCGCGATTGCGCCAAGGATTACATAGACAACCCCTCGGGCCGCGTAGCCCCAGCGAGCCAGCAGTTCGAACTTGTTGCTCATCGGTCTTGTCCGCTCCTGTTTCAGTCGCTTTGCGCCGCATGGGCGGCGGTCACGAGCGGGAAGGACAAGTTAGGCAGGTCGACCTTTGGTGTCACCAGCACCGCGACTGCGGCGATGACGAGTGTCGCCTTGAGCAGGGTTGCATAGCGGCGCCGACGAGCGCGATTGAGCACCAGCATGACCTTATTCCGCCAACAGCTGCGCGACTGCGGCTGAATCGGCCGAGCCCGCGACCGCGCGCATGTGGTGATAGATTGCCATATTCGAGCCTCCAGATAGGTACTCACTGGAGAACTCGGCTGCGCCTGCAAGGTTTCAGCTAACTCTTTCAAGACACAATGAAAATTGGCTGGTCTTGCGCGTCAGCGTCCTGTCAGGATGGGAGCACACATCCCCGGCCCGCTGGGGGCGGCGTCGATGAGACGTCGCCGCCGCACCTGATGAGGGACAGGGCTGCGCCGGGGGATCACCCCCCGATCGCTGGCTATCGTAAGACGCGGCTTCCTGATTGCCCATCGAACAGGTGGATGCGAGTGGTGTCGAAGGACACGCCGATCCTGTCGCCCGGCTTGGCGCTGATCCGCTCCCGGAAAACCCCGACCAGGTCATGCCCTCCGAGCCTGAGGGTTACCTGGGTTTCGGAGCCGGTAGGCTCAATCACCAGGACCTCCGCCATGATGCCGGTCTCGTTAAGGCTGAGATGCTCTGGGCGAACGCCAAGAGCCACCGGCCCGTCGGGGAGGGTAGGTGGCACGATCCCCAGCTCGATCGTCGTGCCGTCGGCGAACTGGAACGCTGAGCCGACCATCTTCCCGGAGATGATGTTCATCGCCGGAGAGCCGATGAATCCGGCTACGAACAGATTGGCGGGATGATCGTAGAGCTCGAGCGGCGAGCCGATCTGCTCGATATTGCCCGAATGCATGACCACGATCCGGTCGGCCATGGTCATGGCTTCGATCTGGTCGTGGGTGACGTAGATCGTGGTGGTCTTCAGGCGCTGATGATTCAGCTTGATCTCGCTGCGCATCTGCACGCGCAGCTTTGCATCGAGATTGCTCAGCGGCTCATCGAACAGGAACAACTGGGGACTACGGACGATGGCACGGCCCATGGCCACGCGCTGCCGCTGTCCGCCGGAAAGGTGACGGGGGTAGCGCTGGAGATATGGCTCCAGCCCGAGCACTGCAGCAGCACTCGCTACCCGCTTCTTGATCTCGTCCTTGGGGAACCGGCCGAGCTTGAGTGAGAACGCCATGTTCTCTTCAACGGTCATGTGCGGGTAGAGCGCATAGGACTGGAATACCATAGCGATGTCCCGGTCCTTCGGCGCTAGGTCGTTCACCACCGTGCCGCCGATTGCGATATCTCCGGCGGTGATGTCCTCAAGCCCGGCGATCATCCGCAGCAGGGTGGATTTTCCACACCCTGAAGGCCCCACCAGAATGATGAACTCGCCATCGATGATGTCGATCGACACGCCATGCAGCACTTCCATGCTGCCATAGCTCTTGCGAACGTCCCGGATCGTCACGGCGCCCATCTCTTCCTCCCAGATCGATGGTCAACGGTCACCTGGGCAGCGGTGTGGACACAACTGGCCAGCGGCTGCCGTGTGGGCATGCGGGTGTGTTCGCCCTCCTCGACGACAACACTGCCAGGCCTCGCAGCTAACCAATGTCTAAGACCCCTGCACTTGTGGATCAAGTGTATTGTGGGACAAAAGGTTGACTCCGTGCGCAGATCGGTCCTTATTCTACTGTATTCGCTGCCAATGATGGGACAAAAGCCCGCTTTGGAGAGCGATGGGCAATGGAGCGGGAGCGGCTCCGTGCCGGGAGGAGAGACAGCTTGCGATGAGTGCTGCCCAATAGCCGTGGTTCGCGAGCGCTCGGCCATGTTCCAACAGGAGGAAACGGAAACATGACGTCGAATAAGTTCAACCGTCGTGACGTACTGAGAACTGGTGGTGCTGCGGGCATTGGCCTTTGGGCTGCCAGCCAGGGCCTGCCCGTGTTCGGTCAGGATCAGCCCGAGGCGGATCTGCCGGAGGGTACCGCCGGCAAGCTGACTGTTATTCATCGAACCGAATATTTCGAGGCGGCGCAGAACCTGTTCCGCGAGACGGTCGCCAAGTTCGCCGCCGCAAATAGTGTCGAACTCGATATCTCGACGACCAACCCGGAAGCATTCGGGGACTTCCTCGGCAAGATGTCGGCGGCTGTCCGTGCAGGCAATCCGCCGGATCTGGCCTATACCAGCACCATCTCCATCCCGCAGATGCACCTGCTGGGGCTGCTCGAAGACGTCAACGACGTGGTCGAGGAAGCCATCAGCCGCTACGGCAACGTCATGCAGGGCATCAATGCCGAGAGCATCGGCAAGATCGATGGCCGCTGGGTCGCCGTGCCCTTCATCGCCAACACGACAGGCGCCTTTTTCCGCAGCGACAAGCTGGCGGAAAAGGGTATCGACCCAGCCAGTCTGAAAACCTGGGAACAGCGGCGCGAGGCGGCTCTTGCCATCTCTGATCCGGACCAGGGCTTCTACGGGTGGGGCCTCACGGTCAATCAGTCGGGCGATGGCTGGGGCGTGGCATCCGCGATTCTGAATGCCTTCGGCGGTCATTTCACCGACGAAACCGGCACCAAGGTGGCGTTCGACTCGCCGGAGACGGTTGCCGCCTTCGAGTTCATTCGCGAGACCTACGACCGCAACGGCAAATATGCCGCCATGCTGCCGCCGGGTGTCGAAAGCTGGGGCGATATCTCCAACAACGAAGCCTGGCTCGCGGGCAGCGTCGGCTACACGCACAACGCGTTCTCGCTCTACGCTGCAGCCAAGCGGGACAACAACCCCGTGTTCGCCAATACGGTGTTGCTCCCGCAACCCGAAGCCAACAACGGCGATCACCGCAACGGTGGGGCCGTGGGTGGCTGGCTGACCATCTTCAAGGGTGCGCCCAACGCCGAACTTGCCAAGCAACTGGCCCTTGAACTGCTCGATCCTGCCAACTTCACGCCGATGTCCTCGGTGGCAGGCGGCCTGTTCATGCCCGCCTATGAGAGCCTGTGGACGGAAGAACTCATCGCAGCCGATCCGAACTATGCGATCATCAAGGAGCAGGTGGATATCGAGGACCCGTTCATCGGGCCGTCCTGGCCGGCAATGCCTGCTGCCCAGATCGACGCCATCCGCGCCCAGGGCGTGCTGGAACAGTCCATGGGCAACGTCATCTCCGGCCGCATGACCTCGCAGGAAGCGGTCACCGACGCTCACAACAAGATCGTCCAGATCTTCGAAGAAGGCGGCATTCTCTAGCCTGCTTCATGGCGGCGGGCGCCGATCGGCACCGCCGCCAAACGTCACCGATGTTCGACCTTTCGGACTTGGGCCGACACCCGTGAGACGGTGTCCGCCCGATGGAGATGCACATGGATGACCGCATGAGCTTGACGATGGCGCCCGTTTCCCGCGGCCCTGGCCTCAGGAAGCGGCTGGATACAGCACTCGGGAGCGACTGGAGGGTCGGCTACCTGTTCGTGTTGCCCATGGTGCTCATCATGGCGCTCCTGATTTTCTGGCCCTTCGTTAGCGCCATCTTCATCAGCACGACATCGCTCAACTTCCTGACTGGCGAGACCGTCAGTGTGGGGCTGCGTAACTATGAGCGGCTATGGACCAGCAGTGACTTCCTGCAGGCCATGCAGAACACCATCCAGTTCACCTTCTGGTCGCTGAGCCTCAAATTCGTCATCGGCATGACGGTGGCCCTGATCCTCAACAGCCGGTTGCCGTTCCGCAGCCTGCTCAGCGGCATCATGCTGCTGCCCTGGATCGTGCCCGAGATCGTCACGGCGCTGGCCTGGAAGAGCATCTACGATCCGCTGTTCGGCGGGCTTAATCCCATCCTGCAGGGGGTTGGCGTCATCGATCGGCCGCTGGGCTGGCTCTCGGACCCCAACATGGCGATGGGCAGCATCATCTCGGTGAATGTCTGGAAAGGCATCCCGTTCTTCGTGCTGCTGCTGCTGGCCGGCCTCAAGGCCGTGGATCGCGAGCAGATCGAAGCGGCACAGGTGGATGGAGCCAATGCCGTCCAGCGCTTTCGCAACGTCACCTTGCCGAGCCTGCGCTACGTCATCGTGGTGACGCTGCTGCTCTCGTTCATTTCCACCTTCAACCAGTTCGGCCTGCCATTCCTGATGACGGGCGGTGGGCCAAGCGGAGCAACCAAGCTCTATTCGATCCTGGCCTACGAAAAGGCGCTCGGCTCGCTGCAATATGGACCCGGCATCGCCATCGCCTTCAGTGTGGCACCCTTGATGGCCATTCTCATCTGGCTGCTGGCGCGCTTCATGCGACAGGACGACAAGCGTGACGGCAGTTCGACCCGCGGGCCCGGCCTCACTGACCGCCTGCTCGCAGTGTCGGTGCGACTGGTCAACATCGTCATCGACTTGGTGTTCCTGCCGATTCAACTGGTCTTTGCGGTGGTCGAGTGGCTTGTCCGCCGTGTTCGCCTCGCCTCCGGGCGGCCTGCAACCCAGCCGATCCTGCGAAAGTCAGCCCGCTCCAATGCTGGTCCCGTCGCCCGCTTCCTGGTGCTGGTGCCGTTCCTTGGTTTTGTGATCTTCCCCTTCTACTGGATCGTCACCACCTCGCTTAAGTCCACCCCGCAGATCAGCGAACGACGCTCGATCTTCTGGCCGGACCCGCCGACCATGGAGCAGTACTCCTCGTTGCTGCAGGACACGCCGTTCCTCACCTGGCTCATGAACTCGGCCTTTGTGGCCGCGCTGAGCACGGTGGTCTCCGTCGCCTTGGCCTCCCTGGCGGCCTACGCCTTGTCGCGGCTGCGGTTCCGCGGCGCAGGTCTGCTGACCACGCTGCTGCTGATCACCTATCTGCTGCCAGGTACGCTGCTGTTCATTCCGCTCTACCAGACGCTGACGAATCTGGGCGTGATCAACACTCACACGGCTCTGATCATCACCTATCCGACTTTCCTGCTGCCCTTCGCCACCTGGGTGCTGATGGGCTACTTCAGGTCTATTCCGGTGGAATTGGAGGAGGCAGCGCGTATCGATGGCGCCAGCCGGCTTTACATTTTCTGGCGGATCACCCTTCCTTTGGCGGCGCCGGCAATTCTGTCCGTGACGCTGTTCGCCTTCACCAATGCCTGGAATGAGTTCCTGTTTGCGTTTGTCTTCATCACCAGCGAGTCGCTTCGCACCCTGCCCATCGGACTGCAGTCCATGGTCGTCGGTGACATCCTGCCGTGGGGCAAGCTGATGGCTGCGTCCCTCCTCACCGCCATTCCCGTTGCAGTTCTCTACGTCTATGCGCAGCGCTTCCTGTCTGAGGGGCTGACCGTGGGGGCTGTGAAGGGATGAACGACGCTGCGCGGATCGCGGCAGGCGCCAGCGCGCCGAAGGGCTCGGTTGCGCGCACTGCCGCCCCTTCGGCCGTTGACGCCGTAGTCCGCAAGATCCGCGCCCTCATCTCCGATGGCGGCCTCGGGGTAGGGGACAGCCTGCCGACGGAGCGGGAACTCTGCGAGCGATTCCAGGCCAGCCGAAACACGGTGCGCGAAGCCATGCGCATCCTCAAGGCTTACGGCGTGGTATCGGTGCGCCCGAAGGTCGGCGCCACCATCATCGACCACAGGATGGAACGGGCGATCGACCTGTTCTCCTTCAACACCCTCAACATCTCGCGGCGCACGTTTACCGACATCCAAGGTTTCCGCCGGCTCATCGAAGTGGGATCGGTGGACACGATCTTCGATCAGATGCGCGCTGAAGACATCGCCGAGATGCGCAAGATCAATGGTCAGCTCGGCGCTGCCGGATCGATCGCCGAAGCCTCGGAGCTGGATTTTCGCTTTCACCTGCGCTTGGTGTCCATCCTGAAGAACCGCGCGGTGACGGACGTCTATCGGATCATGAAGCCGATCATCATCCGCATCATGGAGCGCGGCAAGGAACTGCAGACGTTCACGGGCGAGACCGTGGAGCAGCACGATACCGTCGTGGATGCATTGGAGCAGCGGGACCGGATCCGCTACCAGTATGCGCTGCAGTCTCACCTGAATATCGGCATCACCGCGTTCGAGGACTGGGCTGACGAGCCCTGAGTCACGCGCTTGGATGCTGACGGAAGCCTTTGGAGGGGGAGCCGGTGAAGATAACGGCAGTCAAGACTGCGGCCACGGTTGGCCACTGCATGCATCTGTGGGTGCGCATCGAAACCGATGCGGGCATCACCGGCCTCGGTGAATGCGTCCATGGCGGTCATCAGGCCATTGCCATCATTCAGCGCGAACTGGCTGAAAAGCTGATCGGCCGCGATCCCTTCGCCATCGATGCCATCTTCGAAGAGATCCGGCGGAGTCTGGTGTTCGAGGGCGGCTTCGCCGGCGCCCTCATCACGGCTCTGACTGGCGTGGAGATTGCCCTGTGGGATCTCAAGGGCAAGGCGCTGAAGGTGCCGGTCTACGAACTCCTGGGCGGCAAGTTCCGGGACAACATCCGCGTCTATTGCGACTGCGAAGTTTCACCCGGCATGAACATGGACGAGGTCCAGCGTGAGGTGGACCAGGTTCTCGCCGCCGGCTTCACCGCCCTCAAGGTTGACCTCGATATCCGTGCCTACGGTCACACCGGCACGGAGACGGGCTGGTACGAGAAGGACGGCTTCAACATGACTCCCAACAAGTGGGAGCATGATCGCATGGTGCATCTGGCCGAGATGGTGGTTCAAGCCGCCGGCAAGGGCGTCGAGGTCGCGTGCGACCTGCACACCCGGCTCGACAAGCACAGCGCTATCCGCTTGGCGCGGGATCTGGAGCACCTTCAACTCATGTGGCTGGAGGAGCCGATCCCGCCCGAAAACATCGACGTCATGGCGGAGATCACCCGCTCGACCTCGACTCCGATCTGCGCCGGCGAGAACCTCTATCTGCGGCACGGCTTCCGCAAGCTGCTCGAGCAGCAGGCCGTCGACATCATCATGCCGGACATCCCCAAGTGCGGTGGCCTGTCCGAATGCCGCAAGATCGCCGAACTCGCCGACCTCTACTCGATCCCCTTCGCACCACACAATGTGTCTTCACCAATCGGGACCATGGCGTCCGCACATGTCTGCGCCACCGTGCCGAACTTCCTGGTGCTCGAGTACCACTGGTTCCACCGCGACTATTGGTCGACGATCACTGACGGCGGCGACATCATCACCGATGGCAAGATCAAGCTGACCGACAGGCCGGGTATCGGTCTCGAGCTCAACGAAGATGTCGCCAGGGCTCACCAGTACCCCGGCACCACGTGGTTCGAATAGGCGTGCGCTAGGGCATGAGTTGGCCGCCATTCACCTCGATTTCTTGCCCGATGATGTAGCCGGAAAGCGAAGCGGAGGCCAAAAACAGATAGGTCCCCACGACGTCCTCCACCGTCCCGTGGCGGCCTTGCGGTATTGTGGCGAGCGCCGCGTCCATCTGCTCGGGAGTCGAGTATCGCTCGTGGAACGGGGTGGTGATCACCCCGGGCGCCACCGCGTTGACGCGTATGCCGAACGGAATGAGCTCCTTGGCCATGCC
This sequence comes from Pseudomonadota bacterium, assembly GCA_023431205.1. Lineage (GTDB taxonomy): Bacteria > Pseudomonadota > Alphaproteobacteria > Rhizobiales > Devosiaceae > Devosia. The sequence continues at coordinate 20,735 of JAEYXQ010000120.1, forward strand.
GCGGGTGACGTTGGCGACGAACGCCTTGGAGGAGCCGTATATGCCCGCGCCGCCACTTGCGCCGTTGCGGGCGGCGATCGAGGTGGTGTTGATTATGAAGCCGCCGCCCGCAGTCTTGAGGTGGGGAATAGCGGCGCCGCTTGCAGCCAGCACCGACCGACCGTTCAGGTTCATGACAGCATCGTAGTGCTCATCGGTCATCTCGGCATAGGGCAAGCGGGCCACCATGCCGCCGGCATTGTTGATAAGGCCGTCCAGCCGACCGAACACGCGGACGGTCTCCTCGACCGCCTGGCGCATGTCCACTGAACTTCTCGCGTCAGCCCTGACCAAAGCGCACCTGCCGCCGGCCGCCGTGATTCGCTCCGCCACGTTCGCCGCCGCCTCGCTGCTCGAGTTGTAGTGGAGGCCAACCAGCGAACCCTGCGCAGCAAACGCAACCGCCAGAGCCGCACCGATCCCGGTAGAGGCACCGGTAACAAGCACCGCCTTGCCGGCGAGGTCGGGAATCACAAGCTGCGATGTCGCCATGGGACTGCTCCTGGTTTTGACGCATGATCGCTCGAGGCGATCTCCACATGCGTGACATCGCCAGCGCCTACAATACCCTTCGTGCTCCGGGCCGGCTACGTTCGGTGCCTCTATCCGCCTATGCGCCCACCGGCGGCAGCCAGCTTGTGGTCACACGGTCTCGGGTTCTTGCACCAGGCTCACCCCAAACTGGCTCTGCACGCCGGAGCGGATGAGGCCGCTCAGTTGCGCTACATCCTCGAACGTGGCGCCACCATAGTTGACGAGCACCAGTGCATGCCGCTCGGACACGCCGGCGCCGCCAAGGCGATAACCCTTGAACCCGGCGCGCTCGATCAGCCAGGCGGCCGAGAGCTTCACCGTGCCGTCCGCCTGCGGATAGCGCGGCACACCGGGGATGCTGTCGGCGATGTCCGCCGAAACGATCGGATTGTGGAAGAACGACCCGACGTTACCCTGCACCCGCCAATCCGGCAGTTTGCTCTGCCGCACCGCGACCACCTGAGCGCGGATCTGCGGTGCACCGGTATCAGTAGGAAGGTGATCGATCCCGGCATAGGTGAGTACCGGCGTCCATGGCAGGGGAAGCCGCAGGCGCACCGAGGTGATCAGGTACCGCCCGGAGACTTGCTTGAAGATGCTTTGCCGGTAAGCGAACCGGCACTCGGCTGCCGTGAAGGTGACGAACCGATGCTCCGCGGTGTCATAAGCCCGTAGGGAGTGAAACCGGTCCGCCAGCTCCACTCCGTACGCGCCGATATTCTGGACTGGGGCTGCACCCACAGTTCCCGGGATGAGCGAGAGGTTCTCGAGCCCCCACAGCCCCTGGTCCACGGTCCAGCCGACCACCTCGTCCCAGTTCTCGCCGGCGGCTACCTCTACGAGGGCAGCGCCCGCTTCCTCGCCGATGATGGTGCGGCCCATGAGGGCCATCCGGACGGCAACGCCGTCGAAGTGCGGCCGCATCACGACATTGCTTCCGCCGCCGAATACCCGCACCGGCAGCCCTGAAGCAGAGGCGGCGTCGAGCACTTGCGGTATCTGGTCCTCGTCGGTGAGCACCACCCCGAAGCTGGCGCACGCCGGCAGCCCGAACGTGTTGTGGAGCCCGAGGTCAAAGTCCGGCGTCAGCACGGGTGATTGGATCATGATGGAGCGCAGCTCGCGGATCGATTGCTCGGCAGGTGACGCGGGAGCGCTAGCATGACCGCCGATCGCAACACCAGTGCTGCGACCCGCGCGCCCTTAGGCGGAAAGCTGCAGCGGCTCCCGATGCGGCAGGTTCAGCGCCTCCACCAGCGCCCGGTACTCGTGGCGAGCATTGATATGCGACATCGACGGAGCGCCACCGAGCAGGTCAGCCTCGAGGGGGTCGAACACCGTCATCCCGGTCAAAAAGAGCGACCGGAAGATGACGCGTTCGGCGATACCTGCAGCGACGCGGCAGCCGAGTGCCTGCGCCAGGCTGTCAACGGTTTGCTGCACGCGGCTGGCATTGTGGGAGCCGAGATTGGAGATGCGGTTCCGCACCAGCACCCAATCGATCCCGCGGCCCATCTGCTGCTGCCGCTCCGCGCGCGCCTTCTGGACATTGCGTGAATAGGGGCTGGCCTCCAGTGGCGCGCCCGTATTCGGATCGATGCGGGCGAGAACGTCCAGATCGATCATGCTGTCGTTTATGGGAGTGATCAAAGTGTCCGCGGCGCCGTAACTGAGGCGTGCGAGATTGCCGTCGAAGCCGGGCGTGTCGATGACGACGAAGTCCACCTCATGGCACAGGCCACCCATGGCGCGGTTGAACAGGTCCAGCTCGACCTTCTGATTCTCGCGGATGGAATCCCCCCACGCGGTGGGGAGGTGGACGTGCTTCGGCATCAGTACATCGCGCCGACTGGTGTCGGCCGTCGCTCGCCGGTTGCGCACATACCGGGTCAGCGTCTGCTGCCGGCTGTCCACGTCGATAGTGGCGACGCGATAGCCCTGATGGAGGAGGTAGACGGCCAGGTGCAGCGCAGTGGTCGACTTCCCTGACCCACCTTTTTCGTTACCGACAGCAATGATGTGCGCGCCGTCGCTGGCCATGTCTCGACTCCGCTCGGAGGTTGAACTCTCCCCAGCATCAACGGATTTCATGGTTAATACGGACTTAACGGCGTCTCGGTTGGCCGAATTTGCAGTGAACAACGGGGAGCCAAGTGACAGAGGCTGCTAGCTAGGCCGTCGCGCAACGGCCGCGAGGAACTCTGCATAGGGGCCGCTGGTGGCACGGTCCAGCAGGCTCTCGAGGTCGGCAAGAGGCGTGCGGGACTCGTCCACCCGCAGGTCCAGCATGGGATAGGCCTCCCGCTCATAGACCTTCAACGCCGCCGAACCGGTGCCGCGGCGATCACCTCCAGCTGCCGCGCCGGCCTTCATCGCGGCAAGCAGGCGGACCCCGAACGCACCAGGGGTCGCGAAGGCCGACAGCATCGCCTTCAGCACGGCCTCGCCGACAAGGATATTGCCCGCTACGGCCACGCCGTCTCCGAGCACATGGCCGGCAAATCCCTCGCACAGAGACCCGGTCCAGCCTGCCGTCCGCCCTTGGCTATCGACGGCAACGATCTGCCGGCGCTCCCGCTCGCTATCGCGACGCAGCGCAACTTCCATCGCTTGCTCGATGGGCGCGTCGCCCAGCTCTTGCAGCAGGTCAACCGCCAGGTAGGCGTTGGTCATGGCCTGCGTCGCGATCGTACCCACGCCAGCCAGACCATGCGGCACCAGCCAGCCGACGAACGGTCCGGCAGTTGCCGTGGCGACACCAAGTGCGCCGGTATCGGGATCTCGAGCCACGATCGAGAAGGTCATGGGCGTTCCTCTTGATCGGAATTCATCAGCATCAATTGGGATTGTCACTCCCATTTATGCTGATAAATTCACTCCAAGCCTTTTGTCACGGTTGGAGCCGGTCGGCAACGGGCAGGGAACAGGAGGAACTCATGAAGCTGAAGTGGACGGGCTTGGCCCCGCTGATGCTGGCCACCGCACTGGCGCTCGTCGCGCCGGCAATCGGTCAGACGCCGCCCAACGTGCTGGTGGTCGGCCAGATTGCCGAACCGGCATCGCTTGATCCGCATGTGTCGACCGCATCCAACGACTTCCGCATCGCCGTAAACGTCTACGATGGGCTCGTGCGAAACACGCCCGGCACGCTCGAGATCGAGCCCGCGCTGGCGACCGACTGGACCATCTCCGACGATGGGCTGGAATACACCTTCAACCTGCGCGAGGGCGTGACCTTCCACGACGGCACCCCGTTCAATGCCGAGGCGGTGAAGTTCAACTTCGACCGCATGCTGGACGAGAACCATCCCTTCGCATCCACGGGCCCGTTCCCGCTCGCCTTCTTCTTCTCCTCGATCGAGAACGTCGAAGTTGTCGATGACCTGACGGTCAAGTTCACCCTCAACGAGCCCTTCGCGCCGCTGATGTCGAACCTGGCCTCCCCGTCGGGGCTGATCGTCTCTCCTGCCGCCGTGGAACAGCACGGCGCCGACTACGGCCGCAATCCGGTCGGCACCGGACCGTTCAAGTTCGAGGAGTGGCAGTCCAACACCCGCGTTGTGGTGTCGCGCAACGAGGACTACTGGGATGGTCCGGCGCCACTCGAGGCGGTGATCTTCCGCCCGATCGCAGACGCCAACACGCGCGTCGCCGAAATGCTCTCAGGCGGCATTGACGTCCTGCTCGAAACCCCGCCCGACAACGTTGCCCAGTTCCGCGATGATGCGAACTTCCAGCTCAAGGAGGCCGTCGGCCCCCATGTCTGGTACGTGATGCTCAACGCCAAGGAAGGCCCGTTCGCCGACAAGCTGGTGCGGCAGGCCGTCAACTACGCGGTCAACAAGGAAAGCCTCGTCAACGACGTGCTGCAGGGGACGGCCGACGTATCAGCCGGACCAATCCCACCAGCCTTCAACTGGGCCTACAACGAAGACGTCGACCCCTATCCCTACGATCCCGAAAAGGCAAAGGAACTCCTCGCCCAAGCAGGTGCCGAGGGTGCGAGCCTGACCTTCCTCGTCACCGAAGGCGGATCCGGCATGCTCGATCCGGTACCGATGGGCACCGCCATCCAGGCCGACTTGGCGGCGGTGGGGCTCGATGTCGAAATCCAGACCTACGAGTGGAACACCTTCCTCTCCGAGGTGAACCCTGGCCTGGAAGGGAAGGCGGACATGGCCGAGATGGCCTGGATGACCACCGACCCCGACACGCTGCCCTTCCTGACGCTGCGCACCGCGGCCTTCCCCGATCAGGGTGGCTTCAACTCCAGCTACTACTCCAACCCTGAAGTGGACGCCTTGCTCGATCAGGCGCGCGTCTCCACCGACCCTGAAGAACGCGGCGAGCTTTACCGGCAGGTTCAGGCCATTGTGCACGAGGATGCACCGTGGCTGTTCGTCGCTAACTGGAAGCAGAATGCCGTGGTTACGGCTGCCGTCGGCGAGTTCGAACTCCAGCCCGACTTCAGCCTGGTGCTCCGCGACGTGACCAAGCAGTAGCATCGGTTCAGGGCCGGCTGTGGTTGGCCCTGTTCTCCTCTCAGGAGGCGGCAATGGGCAGCTATATCGGTAAGCGCCTCTTGGCAGCTATCCCGGTGATCCTGGGATTGTCGGTCATCGTCTTCCTGGTGATGAAGCTCATCCCCGGCGACCCGGCCCAAGCCCTGCTTGGCTCCTATGCCACCCCCGACAACGTCGAGCGCATCAACCGCGCCCTGGGCCTCGACCGTTCCTGGCCCGAGCAATACTTCATCTGGATCGGCAACCTTCTGCAGGGTGACTTCGGTCGCTCCTACATCCTCAACCGCCCGGTGCTGGATGAAGTGCTGGAGCGCTTCGGCGCCACGCTGGTGCTGGCGGGGGCCGCCCTGGTCATCTGTTCCGTTCTTGGCATCCTCGCCGGCGTCGCCTCTGCGGTGCGCCAGTTCGGCTGGACCGACCGCATCGTCACCTTCTTCGTGCTGATCGGCATCTCCATGCCCGCCTTCTGGCTGGGCCTGATCTTCATCCTCCTGTTCGCCGTGCAGTGGCGGCTGCTGCCCGCTTCCGGCATGTACGCCGTCTACGGAGGCGGGGACCTGCCCGATCTCCTGCTGCACCTGATCCTGCCTGCGACCACCCTCGCCATCGTCGCTACGGGCGTTGTGGCCCGCCTCACCCGCGCGGCGATGCTTGAGGTGCTTCGCCAGGATTTCGTCCGCACCGCCCGAGCCAAGGGGCTGAAGGAAGGCGCCGTGATCTGGCGGCATGCCTTCCGCGCCGCGCTGGTATCGGTCATTCCGGTGCTCGGCATCCAGGCCGGCTTCGTGCTGGGCGGCGCCGTCTATATCGAAACCGTGTTCCAGTGGCCGGGCCTTGGCCAGATGCTGGTGAAGGCCGTATCCACCCGGGACCTCCTGCTGGTGCAGGGCGGGGTGCTGGTCGCCGCCACGGTCTATGTCCTCGTCAACCTCCTGGCCGACGTCGCCCAGGCCATGCTCGATCCGAGGCTCAAGGGATGACGGACACTGCGCTTCCACTCGCCCCACCGCGCCGCCGCAGCAACTGGCAGTTGCTGATGGCCAACCGACTCGCGGCGGCCGGCCTGTTCATCCTCGGCTTCGTGGTGCTTCTTGCTGTACTGGCGCCAGTCCTGCCGCTGCCCAATCCCGACATCACCGACCAGCCAAACCGCCTGCTGCCGCCACTGAGCGGCGGGCACCTGCTCGGCACTGATCATCTCGGCCGTGACATCCTCGCCCGCCTGATCTGGGGCACGCAGGTGTCGCTGATCGTCGGCGTCAGCGCCACGGCCATTGCGGCGCTGGTCGGCTCGATCATCGGCCTCGTTGCCGGCTATGCCCGCGGCGCCACCGACACGCTTCTGATGCGGTTCGTGGATATGCTGATGGCCTTTCCCTATATCCTCCTGGCGATAGCCATCGTCGCGGCCCTCGGGCCGGGGCTGCTCAATGCCCTCTACGCCATTGCCATCGTCAACATTCCGTTCTTTGCCCGCAACATCCGCGGCGTCACCGTCTCCATCCGCAATCGCGAATTCGTCGATGCTGCGCGCCTGTCGGGCGAGGGCGACGTGGCCATCCTGTTCACCGAGGTGCTGCCGAACGTCCTGCCGGTGATCGTCATCACCATGTCCACCACTGTTGGCTGGATGATCCTCGAAACGGCCGGCCTGTCCTTCCTCGGTCTTGGGGCCCAGCCGCCAACGTCCGACCTCGGCTCCATGCTCGGCCAGGCGCGGGCGCAGATCTTTACCGCCCCGCACGCCTCGATCATCCCCGGGGTCATGATCTTCATCCTGGTGATGAGCATCAACCTTCTCGGCGACGGCATCCGCGACGTGCTCGACCCGCGCCTGCGCTCCGGCTCGCTCGCCCGCCCGATGGCCGTCACCCAGATCCGCCGCGACAACCCGCCGCCCGCGATCCGTGAGAACGCGCCGGCGCTGCTGGTCGAGCAGTTGTCCGCCGGCTTTGACGACTCCGGCCGCATCACGCCGGCCATCAGCGGCATCAGCTTCAGCCTCGACCGCGGCGAATGCTTTGGGCTGATCGGTGAAAGCGGCTCCGGCAAGTCGGTGACCGCCCTGTCGCTGATGGGCCTCGTGGCGTCCCCTCCTGGCGTGATCACCGGCGGCGCCGTCTACGTAGATGGCCACGACGTGCTCTCCATGAGCGAGAACCAGATCATCGCACTGCGCGGCGTCCGAGTGTCCTACGTGTTCCAGGACCCGCTCACCACCTTGCACCCGCTCTACCGCGTCGGCGAGCAGGTCGCCGAGGCCATCCTCGCACACCGCCCCATCGGCCGCCGCGAGGCCGCCGAACGCGCTGTCGAGCTCATGGAGCAGGTCGGCATCCGCGATGCAAAGGCCCGCTCTCGCGCCTTGCCCCACGAACTCTCCGGTGGCCAGCGCCAGCGCATAGGCATCGCCATGGCGCTCGCCAACGATCCCGACATCATCGTCGCCGATGAGCCCACCACCGCGCTGGACGTTACCGTACAGAAGCGCATCCTCGAGCTGTTGCAGGGCCTCCGCCGCGACAGGGGCCTGGCCCTGTTGCTGATCACTCACGACTTCGGGGTGGTCGCGGATGTCTGCGACCGCGTCGGCGTGATGAAGAATGGCGCCATCGTCGAGCAGGGCGCCACCGCCGACGTCCTCCGCAACCCAAAACACGACTACACGCGGCGCCTGATCGCCTGCGTTCCCGAGCTTGGTGAGGGCCACACCTTCCTCGACCGCGTCCGCCCGCTGATGGCGGAGGGCCGCGCATGAGCGACGCAGCGATCGAGATGCGGGGACTGGTGAAGCGCTTCGGCGGCGGCCGCAGCCTGTTTGGCCGCGAGGCAGCGGTGGTCCACGCCGTTCGCGGCGTCACCCTCAAGCTGGCCCGCGGTGAAACCCTCGGCATCGTCGGTGAAAGCGGCTCCGGCAAATCCACCTTGGCGCGCATGCTGGTGGGGCTGGAGCGTCCCACCGACGGAACCATGGTGATTGACGGGCAGGACTGGGCCGATCTGGCCCGTGCCGGCAATCGCGCCTTCGGGCGCACCATCCAGTATGTCTTTCAGGACCCGGTCGCCTCTCTCAACCCGCGAAAGACCATCAGCGACATCCTCGATGTGCCGTTGAAGCAGCTTCGTGGCTATGACCGACCGGACCGACAGGCGCGCAAGCGCGAACTCCTCGACGCGGTGCAGATGCCCGCCGGCACCCTGGAGCGCTTCCCTCATGAGTTCTCGGGCGGGCAGGCGCAGCGTATTGCCATTGCCCGCAGCCTCGCCGCCGAAGCGCGCATCCTCGTCCTCGATGAGCCGGTGAGCGCCCTCGATGTCTCGGTGCAGGCCCAGGTGCTGCTGCTCCTCGATGAACTGAAGCGCGAGCTTGGGCTCTCCTATCTCTTCATCAGCCACGATCTGGCGGTTGTGGAGGCCATCTCCGACCGCGTGGCGGTTATGTATCTGGGCGAGGTGGTGGAGGAGGGGCCCGCGGCGCAGCTTTTCGCCAGCCCCCGGCATGACTATACACGCGACCTGATCGCGGCTGCGCCGCGCCTCGCGACCACCGGATGATCTGATGACCGCTGTTACCGCCCCGCCGCCTGCCGGCCAGCCCCGCCGGAAGCGGACCGACGAGATCGTCGATGCGCTCAAGCGCATGATCGTTGACCATGGCCTCGGGCCGGGCGATCGCCTGCCGCAGGAACGCGAGTTGATGGCTCAGTTCGCCGCCAGCAAGGGGACGGTGCGCGAGGCCCTCAAGGCGCTCGAAGTGCAGGGGCTCATCAGCGTCCGCACCGGCCCCGGTGGCGGCGCCTTCATCGAGCGGATGGGGGAGGGGCGAGCGATGAGCCTGCTCTCCAACTTCCTGTTCGCCAAGAACCTGTCGATCGCCAACATCTACGAAATGCGCAAGGCGCTCGAGCCGCTGGTCGCCGCCAGCGCCACTGCCCACATCGACGTCGCCGGCCTCGCCCGGCTCGAAGCCATCATCGCCATCTACGACCATGAACCCGCCGATGCCCAGGAGCGCTGGACGCAGCGCATGGCCGAACTCGACTTCCACAGCGTCGTGGCTGAATATTCCGACAACCCGATCCTTGCTTTCACCTGTCGTTTCCTCCAGCGGCTGCTCAAGGACCTGACCGTCGCTCAAGACATCTACGTTCAGCCCGAACCGGTTCAGCGCCAGAGCGGCATTCAGCACCAGCGCGACCTCATCGCCGCCATGCGCCGGCGCGATGCCGCTGCGGCACAAGCGATCCTGGCCGAGCACATGATCGAGGCCGAGCAGCACATGCTAGGCCTGCAGGCAAAGCTGCACGATCGCTTTCTGGTGGATACCGAGCAACCTGTACGCACAAGACGCCGGCGGACCGCATGATCGACCTCGACTACCTGCACGATCGCCTGAGGGAGTTGCTGCTCACGCCGAGCCCCGTCGGCATGACCGATCAGGCTGTAGCCCTTGTCGATGGATGGCTGCGCGAGCTTGGGCTCGAGCCCCGCTACACCAGGCGCGGCGTGCTCTATGTCGAGCTTGGCGACGGGGCCCCCCGGCGTGCGGTCGCCGCTCACCTGGATACGCTCGGCGCCATGGTCACGGAACTCAAGGCCAATGGCCGCCTCTCCCTGCGCAACACGGGGACTTGGGCAGCCCGGTTCGCCGAGGGCGCCAGAGTCACCGTCTTCTCCGACAACGCAACTCATCGCGGCACCATCCTGCCGCTCAAGGCCGCGGGGCATCGGTTCAACACCGACGTCGACACGCAGCCTGCGGATTGGGACAACCTCGAAATCCGCATCGACGCCGAGTTGCAGAGCCGCGACGACCTCGTTGCCGCCGGCTTCGATGTCGGCGACATGGTGGCCGTGGATGCCCAGCCGGAGCGGGTAGGGGGCTTCGTCGTCTCCCGTCATCTCGACGACAAGGCCGGGTGCGCCGTCATCCTCGCCGCGCTGAAGGCCATCGTCGAGAGTGGGAACGGCCCGGCTGTGCCCTGCCAGGTGATGTTCACCATCGCCGAGGAGATCGGCATCGGCGGCACCCATGGCTTTGGTCCTGAGGTCGAGGAACTGGTGGCGATCGACAACGCCGTCACCGCGCCCAACCAGTCATCCCGCGATGATGCAGCGACCATTGCCATGCGTGACCGTCAGGGGCCGTTCGACGCCGCCGTGACCCGTCACCTGCTGTCGCTGTGCCAGCAACAAGACATCCCGCATGTCCGCGATACCTTCCGGCACTACCGCTCCGACAGTGCCGCCGCGGTGGAGGCCGGCTGGGATCTGCGCGTCGGCCTCGCCTGCTTCTCGCTCGATAGTTCCCACGGCTGGGAGCGAACCCACGAGAAGTCGCTGCTGGCGCTTGCGCGTTTGGTGGTCGCCTATCTCCAAAGTGATCTGGCGGTGAAGCGCTGAACTACAGGCATCCGCTCGCTAGACGCTGAGAGCAGGGATCAAACTGCGGTCTGGCCCAGAGGTCCGGTATGCGCAGCAGGCATTGACGTGGAGCTGGGCCTGTTCCACCGATTGTCCGCGCCAGGCCTCGGTACCGACCTGGTCAACTGATCCACCGGCGCGGTCCGAGTGCTGCGCCGGCCAATGGCTAACCAGACTGCACTCCATTGACCGACACGTCCCTTGCCCCGGCGCCAGATGCGCCACAAACAATGCCGGGTCGCCCCGTGGTCTCCATGCGGGAGGTGACCAAGCGGTTCTCCAATGCGGCCCTTGCCCTCAAGGGCATGTCGCTGGACGTCCACCAGGGAGAGTTCGTTTCCCTGCTTGGCCCCTCCGGTTGCGGCAAGTCCACCACCCTTCGCATCATCGCCGGGCTCGGCGTGCCGACCTCGGGGACCGTTGAATGGCCAAGTTCCGCCGTGAACGCCAGGGGGCTGCCCGAAGGTGACATCGGCTTCGTTTTTCAGGAGCCGACGCTGATGCCGTGGGCGACGGTGTTCGGCAACGTCCACCTACCCCTGAAGCTCCGCGGCCAGGGGAAGAGCGAGGCGCGCGACGCCGTCATGTCGGGCTTGGCCAGCGTAGGACTGGCAGACTCCGCCGACTCCTACCCGCGTGAATTGTCCGGCGGCATGAAGATGCGGGTGTCGATCGCCCGGGCCCTCGTGACTCGCCCAAAACTCCTGTTGATGGATGAGCCCTTTGCGGCGCTCGACGAGATCACTCGTCAGAAGCTCAACGATGACGTGCTGCGGCTGTGGCGCGAGACCGGCATTACCGTGATTTTCGTCACGCACTCGGTGTTTGAAAGCGCCTTCCTCAGCGACCGCATCGTCGTGATGCGAGCCCGGCCCGGCCAGGTGCATGCCGACCTGTCGGTCGGAACAAGCGGCGTGCGCGACGAGACCTACCGTGCCTCGGAGGAGTATCGCGCGACCATGGATCGCGTGTCCCGCGCCCTCCAGGACGCCATGTTGCTGGGGGCGCCATGACCGAGAGCAGCACGAGGCCCGCAGAAGCGGGCACCGATCATGCCGTAGGCACCCCGGTGCGCCGGATCCGGGCCAATGAGCGCGTGCTGAGCATTGTCCTCCCGGTATCCATGGTGCTTCTGGCGATTGCGCTCTGGCAGTTGCACATCATCGTCAACCAGGTGCCGGCCTACATCATGCCGGCCCCCATGGATGTGGCCACCGCCTTGATGACCGACTGGCCGACACTGCTGCCCTCGCTGCTGGTGACGATCCGCATCACCCTACTGGCCTTGTTGATGGCCGTTGTCGGCGGTGTGGGTCTGGCGGTGATCCTGGTCCAGAGTCGCTGGATCGAGCTTGCGGTCTTCCCTTTCGCCGTCATCCTTCAGGTGACGCCGATGATCGCCATTGCGCCTCTGCTGCTGATCTACATGCCCGATACCCAGTCGGCCCTGCTGACCTGCGCCTTTGTCGTGGCCTTCTTCCCGATCCTGTCGAACATGGTGGCCGGGCTGAAGAGCGTCGACCACAACCTGCTGGACCTGTTCGAGCTCTACGGCGCCAGTCGCTGGCAGACGCTGATCCAGCTGAAACTCCCGTCATCTCTCCCATATTTTGCGGCAGGGCTCAGGATCGGGGGCGGGCTGTCCTTGATTGCCGCGGTGGTGGCCGAGTTCGCGGCCGGCTCGGCCGGCAAGGGGTCCGGGCTGGCCTTCCGCCTGCTGGAATCCGGCTATCGGCTCAACTACCCCCGGCTCTATGCGGCGCTGGTCCTGCTCATGCTGACCGGCGTGACCATCTTCGCCATCACATCGTTGATCTCGTGGTTGCTGCTGCACCGCTGGCATGAAAGCGCGCTGCGGCGGGAGAACTAGCCGGTCCCGGCTGACCATTCTCGCACAGGGCCGCTACCCGGACCGATGTCTCTGCTGGTGGGCAGGGATGCAAAGCAAATGTCTTGCCGTGGCGCGGGTTTGCCGCTCTTATCAGGAAAGTTCTGGAGGCCCGTGTGCCGCCTTTTGACGAGATGCTGAGTGCAGATGGCCAGGTACGGGCGCCGTATGAAGCGGTGAAGACCTGGCTCGACCTCAAGACTCCCGCGGCACTGGAAAAGAAGGCGAGGGACGCCGAGGGCGTGTTCCGGCGCACCGGCATCACCTTCGCCGTCTATGGCGAAGAGGCCGCCTCCGAGCGCCTGATCCCCTTCGACATCGTGCCGCGCGTCATCACCAGCCGAGAGTGGCGCTACCTGTCGCAGGGCATCGAGCAGCGCGTCATGGCGATCAACGCCTTCCTTGACGACATCTATCACCGGCAGGAGATCGTGCGCGCCGGCCGCATTCCGAAGCAGTTGATCGCCCAGAACGAAGCCTTTCTGCCTGAGATGATCGGCTTCCGCCCGCCCGGCAACGTTTACACGCACATCATCGGCGTCGACCTCGTGCGCACCGCCGAGAACCAGTTCTACGTGCTGGAGGACAATGCCCGTACCCCATCCGGGGTCTCCTACATGCTCGAGAACCGCGAGACCATGCTGCAGCTGTTCCCCGAGCTGTTTCAGCAGGTGAAGGTCCGCCCGGTCGAGAACTACCCGCAATTGCTGCGCCAGTCGCTGGCCGCCGTCGCTCCGGCCGATCGGGCCAGTGACCGGCCCACCATCGCCGTGCTCACGCCTGGCGTGCACAACTCGGCCTATTTCGAGCACGCTTTCCTCGCCGACCAGATGGGCATCGAACTGGTCGAGGGCGGCGACCTCAAGGTCGCGGACGGCCGCATCGCCATGCGCACCACCCGCGGCTATCGGCCCATCGACGTGCTTTATCGCCGCGTCGACGATGCCTACCTCGATCCGCTGACCTTCCGGCCTGACTCCGCCCTTGGCGTCGCCGGCATCATGGACGTCTACCGCGCCGGCCGCATCACCATCGCCAACGCTCCGGGAACCGGCATCGCCGACGACAAGGCGATCTACTCCTATATGCCCGAGATCATCGAGTTCTACACCGGCCGCAAGGCCATCCTCGAGAACGTGCCCACCTACCGCTGCGCCGAGCCGGACAGCCTCGCCTACGTGCTGGAGCACCTCGCCGAACTGGTGGTCAAGGAGGTTCATGGCTCGGGCGGCTACGGCATGCTTGTCGGCCCTGCCGCCTCCCGCAAGGAACTCGAGGCGTTCGCCGACAAATTGCGGGCAAGGCCGGCAAACTACATCGCCCAGCCGACGCTGGCCCTCTCGACCTCACCGATCCTGACCGAGGCCGGGCTGGCGCCCCGGCACGTGGACCTGCGGCCCTTCGTGCTGGTGTCGGACCGCATCCATATCACTCCGGGCGGCCTGACCCGGGTCGCCCTCACCGAAGGGTCGCTGGTGGTGAACTCCAGCCAGGGTGGCGGCACCAAGGACACCTGGGTGCTGGATGACTAGAGCAGGGGTGATCTAGCAGATGCTGTTGGGACGAACCGCGAGCGGCCTGTTCTGGATGCACCGCTATGTGGAGCGGGCCGAGAACATGGCCCGTATCGTCGATGCCGGCCTGCGCATGGCCCTCACCCGCAGCTCGAGCGCGCCGGAAGAATGGTCCTCGGTCGTGCTCTCCGCCGGCGCCATGGAGGCCTTCAACGCCAGGCATGATCGCTTCACGGCCGCCAATGTCTCCGATTTCCTGCTGCGCGATCCCGACAACCCCTCGAGCGTCATCTCCTGCCTCGAAGCCACCCGCTTCAATGCCCGTATGGTTCGCACGGCCCTGACCCGCGACGCCTGGGAAGCCGTCAATGAGGCCTGGATGGCGCTCAAGAGCGCGCTCAGTGCCCCCGTGCCCGAAAGCGAGCTCCCGCCGCTGCTCGACCACATCAAGCGCGAAGCGTCCCTGATCCGTGGTGCTTTTCACGGCACCATGCTGCGCAACGAGATCTTCAACTTCTCCCGCATCGGCACCTTCATCGAGCGCGCGGACAACACCTCCCGCATTCTCGACGTGAAGTACTACGTGCTGCTGCCGGCCACCTCCTATGTCGGCGGCACCATGGATAACCACCAGTGGGAATCGATCCTGCGGTCGGTGTCCGCGCACCGCTCCTATCGCTGGGTCTACGACACCCAGTACACCCCGGTGCAGATCGCCGAATACCTGATCCTCGACAGCCGGATGCCGCGCTCGCTGCATTTCTGCTACCGCAACATCGCCGAAAATCTGGAGTTTCTGGCCCAGGAGTACGGCACGCGCCTATCGTGCCACGACATTTCCGCCCGAACCCTTGCCTCGCTGGGCGGCCGGCAGATCCAGGCCATCTTCGATTTCGGCCTCCACGAGTTCCTCACCGACTTCATCTATCAGAACAACAGGCTCGCGGCGGACATCGCCCGCGCCTACAACTTCGATTGACCGGACGTGCTCCTCTCCATCAGTCACACCTCGACCTACCGCTACGATCGCCCGGTGAACTACGCCGTGCAGCGGCTGCGCCTGTGGCCGCGCACCTCTGACGTCCAGATGGTGCAGGACTGGAAGGTGGATGTGGTCGGCGCCGCCTCTGAACTGACCTACGACGACGCCTTCGCCAACCGCACCGAACTGCTGCGGTCGCTGCCGGAGACCTCCGAGATCGTCATCCATGCCACCGGGCACGTGACCACCACCGACACCGCCGGTGTGTTCGGCCGCGGCCTGAGTGTTGCCCCACTCTGGGTCTTTCTCCGCCAGACGCCGCTGACCGAGCCGGGAGAGGCCGTCAAGGCTCTGGCGGAGCCCTCGTCCGGCACGTCGGGTACGCTCGACCTGCTGCACCGCCTGTCCGGCGAAACCACCGCGCGCGTGGCCTACATTCCTGGAACAACCGACGTAGCCACCCCCGCAGAGGCGGCGCTGGCAAACGGCAGCGGCGTTTGCCAGGATCACGCCCATGTCTTCATCGCTGCGGCCCGGCTGCTGGGCATTCCTGCCCGCTATGTCTCGGGATACCTGCTGATGGAGGGCCAGTCCGAGCAGACGGCCACCCATGCCTGGGCCGAGGCCTACGTCGAGGACTTGGGCTGGGTCGGCTTCGATGCCGCCAACGGGGTGGCGCCGGACGAGAAATACGTCCGGATCGCCTGCGGGCTGGACTACAGCCAGGCTGCGCCGATCACTGGTTTGCGGCGTGGGTCGTCGGTGGAGTCGCTTGCTGTCGCGTTGAATGTAGAGCAGTAAGCATGGCTCGCAGCCTCGTTGGAATCGCATGACCTACTGTGTTGGTTTGAAGACGGATCAGGGCCTGGTGTTCATGTCGGACACCCGGACCAATGCCGGTCTCGACAACATCTCCACCTTCTCCAAGATGCGCACCTGGGAGGTGCCGGGCGAGCGCGTGATCGTGCTGCTGTCGGCGGGAAATCTGGCGACCACACAGGCAGTTACCAGTATCCTCGAGGAGCGCTCAAAGGCGCCGGACGAGCGCCATCCGACCGTGCTGGATACCCCGTCCATGTTCCAGACCGCCCGCCTCATCGGCAGCGTGGTCAAGGAGGTGATCCGCGATGCCGCTCCCGCCGGCCAGACTGCCGATGCCTTCGCCGCGTCGTTCATCCTGGGTGGCCAGATCAAGGGCGGCGAGCCGCGGCTGTTCTATATCTACCCCGAGGGCAACTTCATCGAGTCCTCGGCGGATACGCCGTTCTTCCAGATCGGTGAGCACAAGTACGGCAAGCCGATCCTGATCCGGGCCTATGAGCCGGCGATGAGCTTCGAGGATGCCATCAAGTTGTTGCTGGTGTCGTTTGATTCCACGTTGAAATCCAACCTATCCGTTGGCCTGCCGCTCGACATGCAGACCTATGAGAGCGGCAGCCTGCGGCTGGGTCCAGGCCGTCGGTTCGAGCGCGACGATCCGTATTATCTCTCGATTTCCGAAGGCTGGTCCGACGCGTTGAAGGCGGCGTTCCACAGCCTGCCGCCGCTCCGAACCTGAACGAAAATGAACGCCGGATGAACAGTGCCCCGCCGGTGCTGTCCGAGCCATATCCAGAGACACCGGGAGGGCAGGCGTCAGCCTGCAATGACAATGAACATGCAGGCGCCATTCCAGGACAACTTCCTCTCCCCCGACCTTGATGACCCGCGGCTGGCGCGCAAGCGCAGCTACCGGATGCTGGTGGACGGCAAGTCGGTCGATGCGCTGTCGGGCGAGACCGTCTTGCGGGAGAGCCCGGGCCACCGTGGCAAGGTGGTGGGCGAGTGGCCCGCGGCGTCGACCGAGGATGTCAGCCTCGCCATCGGCGCTGCCCGCCGCGCCTTCGATGGTCCGTGGGCGCGCATGAGCGGCGCCGAGCGCTCGACGATCCTCCATCGCGTGGCGGCCGGCATTCTCCGGCATCAGGAGGAACTGGGCCTGATCGAGTGCCTCGAGACCGGCAAGCCGCTGGCCCAGGCGACCGGCGAGATCGGCTACTGCGCCGACCTGTGGACCTATGCCGCCGGCATGGCGCGCGGCCTCGAGGGCGACTCGCACAACGCCATCGGCGACAATCGGCTGGGGCTCGTGCTGCGTGAACCGGCGGGGGTGGTGGGCATCATTACGCCGTGGAACTTCCCCTTCATCATCGTGTCCGAGCGTGTGCCGTGGGCGCTGGGTGCCGGCTGCACCGTGGTGGTCAAGCCCAGCGAATTCACCTCCGGCACCACGATCCGCCTCGCCGAAATCGCGCTTGAGGCCGGCGTGCCTCCGGGCGTGTTCAACGTCGTCACCGGTACCGGCCCGGCTGCCGGCCAGTTGCTGGCCGAAGACCCCCGCGTCGACGTCCTGGCCTTCACCGGCTCGGTGCGCGTCGGCACGCATCTGGCGGCATTGGCTGCCGCGACGGTGAAGCGCGTGGGTCTCGAACTCGGCGGCAAGGGCCCGCAGGTGGTGTTTGCCGATGCCGACCTCGAAGCGGCGGCGGACGGCATCGCCTATGGCGTGTACCATAATGCCGGCCAGTGCTGCATCTCCGGCAGCCGGCTCATCGTCCACAACGCTATCCGTCCGGCGCTGCTGGAGCGCCTGCTCGACCTGTCGCGCCGCCTGCCGTTCGGCGATCCGCTCGGCAACAGCAAGTTCGGCGCCATGGTCACCGACCAGCATGCCGACAAGGTTGCCAGCTACATCGCCAAGGGTGTTGCCGAGGGAGCCGAACTTCTGCTCGGCGGCGACCGGGTAGCGGCGTCCAAGGGCAACTTCATCGCCCCGACGGTGTTCGACCGCGTCACGCCCGGCATGACCATCGCCCAGGAGGAGATCTTTGGGCCGGTGCTGTCGACCATCGGCTTCGACACGACCGAGGAGGCGGTGGCGCTCGCCAACGCCACCCCTTACGGGCTTTCGGCCAGCGTCTGGTCACGCGATCTCGAAACCGCCATCCAGGCCACGCGCCGCATCCGGGCCGGGCGCTTCTGGATCAACTCGGTGATCGATGGGACGCCGGAAATGCCGATCGGAGGCTACAAGAAAAGCGGCACTGGCCGTGAACTCGGCCGCTACGGCTTCGACGAATATTCCCAGTTCAAGGGTCTGCACATGACCCTCGGGCGGCCACAGCCATGGTTCGAGCATTAGGCCGGCTCGTCGTGCTGGCCTGAGCCAGCCTCGGGCGTGAAGTGGCGCCACACGGAAACCTTGTTGCATCTGCGGCACCTGGTGACTGGCACCGCAACCGGTGGGGGACTATGACCACTGGGAATCCCGTCTGCCCGAAAAGAGAGTCGGCATGAGCCTTGATACTGCCCTCGACCACACCTTCGAACTGGTGGAGACCGCCATTGCGGCCGGCAGGATTCCCGGAGGGGTGCTGGGGGTTGTCGATGCCGACGGGAACCGGGCCGTTCGCGTTGCCGGTGCGGCGCAGACGGTGCCGCATCGCCGCCCTATGGAGCAGGACACCTGGTTCGACCTTGCCTCGCTGACCAAGGTGCTGTTCACCACCCCCCGCATTCTGGCGCTGGCGGAACAGGGCCGGCTGGACCTCGATGCGCCGCTGACCAGCGTCATCCCGGATTTCGCCCAGTACAATCCCGACAACTGGCAGCGCAAGGTGACCTTCCGCCAATGCCTGGGGCACCAGACGCCGTTTCCCGGCGTGTTTCCGCTCTACACCTACGGCACCGACCCCAACCTGCTGCGCCATTTCGTGCTGCAGCGCGACTGGCGGGCTGGTCCGGCAGTCTATTCCGACATCAACTTTATCCTGCTCGGCATCGCCATCGAGCGGCTCGAGAACCAGACCATTCGTGCCATTGATCCCGGTCCGGGCTTCGCTTGGTCTGCCGATCCGACCACATGCGCCGCCACGGAGCACTGCCCGTGGCGCGGTCGTGTCCTGGTCGGGGAAGTGCATGACGAGAACTGTGCTGCACTGGAAGGGTCCGGCCATGCGGGCCTGTTCGGCACGGTGTCCTCGGTCCTCGGGTTTGCTGAAGGCGTGCTCGCGGGCACCACGGCGTCTCCCGCGGCCGTCGAACTGATGCGCCAGCCGCTCTCGGGGCGGCGCACCCACGGCTGGGAGCGGCCCTATGAGGGTTGGTCGGGTGGGGAACTGTGTTCGCCAGAGACCATCGGCCATACCGGCTTCACCGGCACCGGCCTCTGGATCGACTTCGCCCGCTGCCGCGCCTGGACGCTGCTGACCAACCGCGTCCACCCGACCCGCCATTTCGACAGCGGCATCTTCGCGCTGCGCCGCGCCGTCGGCGACCGCATCAACCGGCACTGAGGATATCCATGGAACCGATCTGGGCCGTCGGCCTGATGACCGGCACCGCCCTCGACGGCTTTGTCGACGTGGCCCTGCTCAAGACCGACGGCGAGACGGTGGAACAGTTCGGCCCCTACGAACTGATGCCCTATGGCGAGGACCTGCGCGCGCTCCTGGGAGAGACGCTGGAGGCCGCGCGAGCCTGGAACTTCGACGGCCCTGAGCCGGCCATCTTCGTCGAAGCCGAGGCGGCGCTGACCCGGGCCCAGGCCGATGCGGTCCGTCGCTTCGTCGAGGGGCGCGGCATGCAACTGGCGGAGATCGGCGTTGTCGGCTTCCACGGCCAGTCCGTGCTTCACCGCGCCCCGACCGCCGAGCGCAAGGGCGATACCCGCCAGCTTGGGGACGGCCGGTTGATGCACCAACTGCTCGGCGTCCGGGTGGCCTATGATTTTCGCTCCGCCGATGTGCGGGCAGGAGGGCAGGGCGCCCCGCTGGCGGCGATCTACCATCAGGCGCTGCTCCGCGGCCTGGGTGCGCGCGGAGAAACCGCCGTGCTCAACCTGGGCGGCGTCGCCAACGTAACCTGGTGGGATGGTGACAATCAGCTGGTGGCCTTCGACACTGGCCCTGCCAATGCGCCGATCAACGATTTCGTCAAGGCAATGGGAGCCGGCGACATGGACCGCGACGGCGCCCTGGCGCTGAGCGGCACGGTGGACGAGGCGCGGCTGACTGAACTGCTCGAGCATGGCTATCTGATGGCGCCCTGGCCAAAGTCCCTCGACCGCTTCGACTTCACCGCCGCCATGGCGGATGGGCTCGACCTGAGGACCGGTGCGGCGACGCTCACCGCTTTCACTGCCGCTGCCGTCGGCTGCGGGCTCGACCTGCTGCCGGAGCGGCCGCGGCGCCTGATCGTCTGCGGTGGTGGACGGCACAACCCGGCGATCATGCGCATGCTGAACGAGCGCGCCGGCGTTGAAGCCGTGCCCGCCGAAACAGTCGGCTGGCGCGGCGACGCCATCGAAGCCGAATGCTTCGCCTTCCTCGCCGCACGCGCTCTCCGCGGCCTGCCGATCAGCTTTCCGACCACCACCGGCGCTCCGCACCCCCTGACGGGAGGACGGGTAGCAAGGTAGCGGGGGTATCTCTCCTCCCCCTTGAGGGGAGGGTCGGCGGAGGGGGTCGTAGGTCTCGGCAGGAGCCAGGGGGAGAAGCGAAGGCGCTTAGTCCGCCAGCACCCGCACGAAGTGGTTGTCGCCGACCTGCCGCGTCTCGTCCTGCGGCAGGGCCGAGCGGCGGCGGATGTCTTCCACCCGGCTCAGCTCGTCCGGAGCCGCCTGGTCGAAGCGGCGATCGGGGTCCGGCACGGCGGCCAGCAGCAGCCGCGTATAGGGGTGCTGCGGGTTGCCGAGCACGCTGTCGGTGCCGCCCCATTCGACGATCTGGCCGGAATACATCACCATGATGTCTTCGGCGACATAGCGCGCGGTGGCGATGTCATGGGTGATGTAGAGCAGCGCCAGCTGCTCTTCCGCCTTCATCGCGTTGAGCAGGTTGAGGATGCCGAGCCGCACCGACACGTCGAGCATCGAGGTCGGCTCGTCGGCAACGATCACCTGCGGGTTCACTGCCAGCGCCCGGGCAATGCTGATGCGCTGGCGCTGTCCGCCGGACAGTTCGTGCGGAAACTTGGGCATCACCAGATTCGGATCGAGCTTCACCCGCGCCAGCAACTCTTCCACCGCCGCCTTGCGGGCCCCGCCGCTCAGGTTCGGCTGGTGCAGCCGCAGCGGCCGCTCCAGATGGTAGCGGATGGTGTGTGCCGGATTGAGCGAGGAGAACGGGTCCTGGAACACCATCTGCACGGCGGAACGGTAGCCCTTCAGCGCCTTGCGGTCCGCCTTGCCCAGCGGCGCGCCGCGGAACAGGAGCTGGCCGTCATCGGGCGTGTATTCGCGCATGATCAGCCGCGCCGCGGTGGTCTTGCCCGAACCGGACTCGCCCACCAGCGCCAGCGTCCGCCCGGCATGCAGCCCGAACGACACTGACCGCGCCGCATAGACGGCGTTGTCGCCATGGCCGAAAACCTTGGACACGCGATCCAGCGCGAGAATGGGGGACGCGCCGCTCATGCTTCGGCTCCTGCGCTGATCTGCTCGCCATGCAGCCGTGGCATCGAGGCCCAGAGCCGCTTGGTATAGGGGTGCTGTGGCGCCCGGTAGATGGTCTGGGCGTCGTTCACCTCCACCAGTTCGCCTTCGAGCATGATGCCGATGCGGTCGCTGACCTGCACCATCAGCCCGAGATCGTGGGTGATGAACAGCACCGAAAACCCGAGTTGGCGCCGCAGTACGTCGATCCGCTGCAAAATCTCGCGCTGCACCACCACGTCGAGCGCCGTGGTCGGCTCGTCCATGATCAGAAGTTTCGGATTGAGCGCGAGGCACATGGCGATCACCGTGCGCTGCCGCATGCCGCCCGACATCTGGTGCGGGTAGGCCGTCAGCCGGTCCGGCGAGATGTCGACGAGCTTCAGCAGCTCCGCCGCCCGCTCCCGCGCCTCCGCCTTGCTGGCGCCGGTATGGACGTGGAGCACATCGTAGAACTGCCGCTCGACCGTCAGCACCGGGTTGAGCGAGTTCATGGCGCTCTGGAACACCATCGCCACCTCGCTCCAGCGGAAGCGCCGCAGCGCCTCGTCCTCGAGGCCCAGCACGTCGCGCCCGCCGACCAGGATCTGGCTGCCCTTGCGGATCAGGGCAGGGGGCCGGTGCAGCCGGCTCACGGCAAAGGCGATGGTGGACTTGCCGCACCCCGATTCACCGGCAAGCCCGAAGAACTCGCCCGGCGCGATGTCGAAGCTCACATCCTTGACGGCGTGGAAGTCGCCCTCGGCGCCCACATAGTCGATGGACAGGTTGCGGACGGACAGGACCGGCTCGCTCATAGCTTGCCCTCCCCCAGCCGCACCATTCGGGTCCAGCGGTTCAGCATGCCGCCGGTCCGCAGCCGCGGGTTGGCGATCTCGTCGATGGCGAAGTTGATCAGCGCCAGCCCGAGGCCCAGCAGCGCCAGCGCGAAACACGGTGCCAGCAGGTCCCACCACGCCCCGACCGAGAGCGCCGAGGCATTCTGGGCGTTGTAGAGCATGATCCCCCACGACACGGTGTTGGGATCGCCGAGACCAAGGAACTCCAGCGTCGCCTCGGTGATCACCGCGAAGATGACGCTGCCGATGAAGTTGATACCGACGATGGAGATCAGGTTCGGGAAGATTTCGAGCGCCATGATGCGCCAGCTTGGCTCGCCCAGCATCTCGGCCGACTTGACGAAGTCGCGCTGCCGGATCGACAGCGTCTCCGCCCGCGTCACCCGCACGCCCCAGGCCCAGGACGTAAGCCCGAGGATGACGGCGATCACCAGCGGGCTCGCCTGCCCGATGAACGCGGCCAGCACCAGCAGCAGCGGCAGGTTGGGCACCACCAGCACCATGTTGGTGAAGAAGTTGATGACCTCGTCGACCACGCCGCCCTTGTAGCCGGCAATGATGCCGAGCACGGTGCCGATGACCGTGATCATCAGCCCGGCGCCGAAGCCGACGGCCAGCGAGACGCGAGCGCCATGCACCAGGCGCGAGAACACGTCGTGCCCGAGGCGCGTGGTGCCCAGCCAGTGCTCCCAGGAGGGAGCCTGGTGCGGCCGGCCGACCCGGCGCACCGGGCTGTACTCGGTCAGGAACGGAGCGAAGGTTGCCACCAGCACGATCAGCGTGAGGATGGCGAGGCCGACCACCGCCTTGCGGTTGTGCAGCAGCTGCTTGAGAAGTGCCATGGGTTACGCCCTCTTCAGGCGCGGGTCGAGCAGCACGTAGCTGAGATCGACAATGAAATTGGAGACCAGCATCGCAGCGGTCATGATCAGCAACTGGCCCTGGATCACCGGATAATCGCGCGCCAGGATGGCCTGGTAGAGCGTGTTGCCGAGCCCGGGATAGTTGAACACCACCTCGGTCACCAGCGAGCCGCCGAGCACGGTGCCGATGGCAATGGCAAGGCTGGAGATGGTCGGCAGAAGCGCGTTGCGCGCGGCATACCACAGCATCACCCGCTGGTCGGACAGGCCCTTGGCGCGGCCCATGACGATGTAGTCCTCGCCCAAGAGGTTGATCATGTTGTTGCGCATGGTCACGGCGAACCCGCCGGTCAGCACGATCACCAGCGTCAGCATCGGCAGGGTGCCGTGGTAGATCACGCTCGAGATGTACGGCCAGTCTAAGCCGGGATCGAGCATGGGGTTGGCGGCATAGCCGTTGGGGAACAGGCGCAGCGTGTAGCCGAACACGAACAGCATCAGCAGCGATACGACCACCGCCGGCACCGAGCTCGAGAAGATCGCCGACATCGACACGACGGAGTCGAACAGCGTGCCGCGGCGCCAGGCCGCCATGATGCCCATGAAGGTGCCGAGCACGAAGCTGATCAGGGTGGCAACGCCCACCAGTCCCAGCGTCCAGACCAGCGCCCGGCCCAGCAGTTCGGTCACCGGCAGCGGGAAGTACTTGATCGAGCGGCCGAGGTCGCCGGTGAACACGCTCTGCATGTAGGCCAGGTATTGCTCATGCAGCGGCGCATCGATGAAGCCGAAGGTCAGCTTCAGCGCGTTCAGGTTCTCGAGAGACAGCTCCGAGCCGGCGCTGGCGAACATGATCTTGATGGGGTCGCCTGGCATCAGCCGCGGCAGGAAGAAATTGATGGTGGCGGCAGCCACGAACGCTGCCAGGTAGAACGCCAGCCGCCGGAGCAGAAAGGCCATGTGCTTGATCACTCCTGGGCTGGGAAAGCCGCGGATTAGTCACTCACTCGATCGTCCCCCCGGCTGTGGGCGGGGATGGCACGGAGTGTGAGTGCATGTCCCTTCAGGGAAGGGCGGGTCTGGCGGGAGCGCAAGGGCACGCCCCCGCCAAAGGGGTCACGTCACTGTGCAACCGGCTCGAGATCCAGCAGTTGCAGCAGGCGGGCCGGGTTGGTCACCGAGACGACCGGAGAATATTTCGGGTTCTCGGCATCGGCCCAGCCGGTCCAGCGGGTGGTGTTGTACTGGTAGAAGGCCGGGCTGTTGTAGAGCGGCACGATCGGCATGGCCTCGGCGACCAGCAGCTGCACCTTGTCCATGATCGCCTTCTGCTCGGCCGGGTCCTTGACCTGGGTGTACTGGCCCAGCAGCTCCACCACTTCGGCGTTCTCCCAGTGCGGAGCCGTGAAGCGGCTCTTGCCGAAATCTTCCGGGTTGAACGAGCGGATGAACGGCAGGTACGGGTCGGCCGCGGCGGCCAGCGCGTTGAGCGTCAGCTCGAAATTGCCGGCGATGAGGTCCGAGGTCCACACGGCAGCTTCCGGCGTCGACATCGAGACGTTGATGCCCGCTTCGGTCAGGGTTTCCATGGCGATCTGGACCGCGTCGATCCAGTCGGTCCAGCCGTTGGGAACCTTGAAGTCGAGTTCGAGCGGGGTGCCGTCCGGATTGTCGCGGAAGCCGTCGCCATCGGCGTCGACATAGCCCGACTCCTCCAGCAGCGCGATGCCGGCGTCGAGGTCGAAGCGGCCGTACTGGCCGAACTGCGTCTCCACTTCCGGATTGGCGAACGAGGCATAGAGCTCGCCCAGGCCGGAGGGGTCCTCGTTGACCAGCGGGTAGCCGTAGCCGGCGATGTCGACGATGGTCTGCCGGTCGACCAGCATGCCGATGGCGCGGCGGAAGTTGACGTCGTTGAAGGCCTTGCGGGCGTTCTCGTCGGGCGAGATCTGCGACATCTGCAGGGAAACAAGGCTCGACGGCGTGAACCAGTAGTGGTGGTGCTCCGGGTCCTTGGCGACAAAGGTGTTGTCGATGTCGGGGATGAAGCTGGTGCCCCAGTCGAGGCTGCCTTCGGCGAGAGCTGCCAGCACCTGCGGGTTGTCGGCGAGCTGCGGCATGCGCAGGCAGTCGACCTCGAGATTGTCGGCATCCCAGTAGTGCGGGTTGCGGCACTGCTCGTAGACCTGCGGGGTGAAGCGGGTGATCTCGGTCATCGGGCCGGAGCCGACCGGGTTCTCGTTGGCGAAGGTCACTGGGTCGGTGACTTCGGACCAGATGTGCTCCGGCACGATCGGCATGCCGACGATGGTGTTGGCGATCAGCGAGTTCGGCTCGTTGAGGTTGAAGCGCACGGTGCGCTCGTCGACCTTCTCCACCGAAGCGAGCTGCTGGCTGATGGAGATGAAGTCCAGCGCCGGGAACTGCTTGATGTAGTCGTAGGTGAAGATCACGTCGTCGGCGGTGAAGGCTTCGCCGTCGGACCACTTCAGGCCATCACGCAGGGTGAAGGTGATCGACTTGAGGTCGTCGGCCAGTTCGTAGCTCTCGGCCAGGCGGTAGTTGGGTTCATTGGCCTTGAGGCGATTGAACACCACCAGCGGCTCGTACATGAAGTCGAGCGTGGTGTAGCGCGCCGAGGTCTGGCTGAACGGGTTGAAGTTGCGCACGAAGGTGGTGACCTGCTCGGAAGCCAGGGTCAGCACGTTGCCGCTGTCCTGCGCGGCGGCAGGCATGGCGACCGATGCGAGGAGACCGACGGCAGCAGCCGTCAGCAGCGATGTTCTGATCATTATGCTCTCTCCTTGTCCGGCCGTTACAGGCCGTTCTCCTTGAAAATGCGTTCCACCTCGGCGTGGAGTGCCGAAACATCCACGCGCTTGTTCCCGAGCCTCGAATGGGCCCGGTTGATGCGGGCGAGGCTTTCGTCGGTCAGCGGTCCCGCTGCCTTCGCCGCCGCCTCGCTGGCGGCCAGATCGCCCTGGCTGTGCAGGGCAATGTCGTAACCGGCGTCGAGCGCGGCTCGCACCCGCTCCGGCCAGCTTCCCTTGAGTGCCTCCATGGTGAGGCAGTCGGTGACCAGCACCCCATCATAGCCGAGCTGTTGTCGAATCAACTGGCACACGGCCGGCGACACCGAGGCGGGCCGCTCCGGGTCGATGCGGGTGAACACGAGGTGCGCGACCATCGCCCAGGGCGCATCCTTGAGTGCGATGAACGGGCGGAAGTCGGTGCCCATCAGGTCGTCGACCTCGGCGTCCACCACCGGGCAGTCGAAATGCGGATCGACCGTCACCCGGCCATAGCCGGGGATGTGCTTGACGATCGGCATTTCGCCGACCTCCAGCATCGCCTCAACCACGACTCGCCCGAGTTCGGTCACCAGCTCCGGATCATCCCCGAAGGCGCGCTGGCCGATGACGTCGTGGGTGCCCTTGCGGGCCAGGTCGACCACCGGTGTCGTGCCGCTGCCGATTCCGAGCTCGGCCATCATCGAGCCCATGGCGAGGGTGGACTGGCGCAGCGCATGCTTGCCGGCAGCGAGGTCCTTGCGGGCGAGGGCGCCGAAGCTGCCGAGGCTGCGGAACAGCGGCCAGTTGCCGTTGTCGAGCCGCTGCACGCGGCCGCCTTCCTGGTCGATATAGACCGGGGCATCCTCGCGCCCGACCGCATCGCGGAACTGCGCGCAGAGGCGTCGGATCTGCACGGGACTGTCGAGATTGCGCTTGAACAGGAACAGCCCGAACGGGTTTGCCTCGCGAAAGAAGGCGATCTCGTCGGCCGAGAGCTCATAGCCCGGCATCCCCACGAACAGCGCCAGAGGTGTGGTCGTTGGCATGGCTCAGCCCTCCGCCTTCGGCTTGAGGTGCAACAGCCCCTGGTAGATGTCTTCCTTGTCCGAAGGGATCGGGATAGCCCCGGCCGCCTTGGCATAGAAGTCGACGGGCCCGGCCGAACCGATGATCGCATAGGCATAGCCATGCGCCTTCATCGCGGCGAGCGCGTGGTAGAACAGCGCCAGCCCGATGCCCTTGCCGCGCTGATCCTCGCTGACTCCGGTGGGGCCGAAGAAACCGCGCGCGGTCGCGTCCCAGCAGGCAAAACCCACCAGTGTGCCATCGACCGTGGCAATCAGGCAGCCGGGTGGCTGGTGCCCCATGGCGGCGCTGACTTCACTGACCCAGTATTCGCTGAAATGGGTGCGCACCCAGTCCTTGATGATATGCTGTTCGGGCGGCAGCGCCGTGCGGATCACCGCCTCGACACCCTCGGCCCGCTGGCGCAACTCTTCGAGCTTGCGGCTGTAAAGATTGACGAGCAGGTCCATGGCTCAGCCCGCAGCCCGTGGCTGCAGTCCTGCAGCGCGGCGGAGGAATCCATCCGCCTGGGTCAGAGCGGCTTCCGCCGCGCCGGCATCCATTCCCGTGAGGGCCATCAGGATGGCGAGCTTGACGTTGTTGTTGCTGGCCGCGAGGTATTCCCGCGCGCCTTCAGGGGAGCAACCGGTCACTTCAACCAGGATGCGAATGGCGCGCGCCATCAGCTTCTGGTTGCTGACGGATACGTCGACCATCAGGTTCTCGTAGCTCTTGCCGATCCGGATCATGCTGGCCGTGGTCAGCATGTTGAGCACCAGCTTCTGGGCCGTTCCCGACTTTAGGCGGGTCGAGCCGGTCAGCGCCTCGGGTCCTACCACCGGCGAGATGGCGACATCGGCCAGCTTGGCGATTGCGGAGCCGGGATTGCAGGACAGCGCCACTGTCATCGCGCCGATCTCGCGGGCGTATTCCAGGGCGCCGATCACATAGGGAGTACGGCCGCTGACGGCGATGCCCACCACCACGTCCTTGGCGGATGTGTCGACCCTCGCCAGATCGTCGCGGCCCTGCTGCGGATCGTCCTCGGCGCCTTCGACCGGGTAGCGCAGCGCCCGGTCGCCGCCGGCGATCAGGCCCACCACCATGCCTTCCGGCACACCGAAGGTCGGCGGGCACTCGGACGCGTCGAGCACGCCCAGCCGGCCGCTGGTGCCGGCGCCGATATAGATCAGCCGGCCACCGGCCTTGAACGCGGCGACGACGCCGTCCACGGCCTGCGCGATCTCGGGCAATACCCTGCGGACGGCTTCGGCGACGCCGGCGTCCTCGGCATTCATTGCCGCGAGGATTTCGGCGGTGGACATCAGGTCGATCTCGACCGTGCGGGGATTGCGTGCCTCGGAGACGAGGTGTTCCAGTTCGGCGATCAGGGTGCTGGTTGCCATAAGCCTTCACTCGGGAGTGAGAGGAATGCTAGGAGTGAATATTCCTAGTGTCAACGCAGGTTGGAATTTTGTATTCCATCTGTGAATAGGGGAGGGAGGTGGGGCCATGTCGGTGCTGAAGCTGCTGGCGGCGCAGATGGAAACGATGACGGCGGCGGATCAGCAGATCGCCCAGTTCATCATCGACCACCCCGAGCGAATGCTCACCCTGTCCTCAGCGTCCCTGGCCGAGGCGACGGGCCGCAGCCAGTCCAGTGTGGTCAAGTTCAGCCAGAAGCTGGGTTTTCCGGGGTACCAGCAACTCAAGCTGGCAGTGAACCGCGCCAAGACGCTCGAGGGGCATTCGCCCGCCGGCGTCATCCATGGCACCATCGAGACCGGCGAAAGCTATCCGACGCTGGTGCAGAAGCTGATCGGCAGCAAACTGCTGGCGATGCGCGAAACTGCCGCAGCCAATTCCCAGGAGCGCATGGACGCGGCCCTCGACGCGCTCACCGCTGCCCGCCGTGTACAGCTCGCCGGGGTAGGGGCCTCGTCACTGGTCGCCAAGGACTTCTCGTTCAAGCTGCTCAAGCTGGGTCGCACCGTGCTGCTCGACAGCGACACCCATATCCAGATTTCCAACGCCGCAACGCTGGGCAGCGCCGACGTGATTCTGGCGCTCTCCCATTCCGGCCGAAGCGTCGAAACGCTGCGGGTCGCCGAACTTGCGCGCGAACGCGGCGCCCAGGTGATCTCCGTCACCGGCCTGCAGCCGAACCCGCTGCGCGGGCTCGCCGACATCGAACTGTTCACCGTCGCCGACGAGGAACGGGTGCGCTCCTCGGCCATCACCTCGCGCGACGCGCAGCTGATGCTGACCGACATGCTGTTCCTGCTGCTGCTCGGTCGGCAGTCGGATGCCCATGATTACATCCATCGCAGCGAATCCGCCGTCAAAGTGCTCAAAGTCCCCCGCTGATGGTAACGGAAAGCAAGCGGATCCTCCCCGAATGACTGCACAAGTGCACCTTGGCCTCGACGTCGGCGGCACCGCCTCGCGCTGGACCGCCTGCTCGGCGGACGGCACCGTCCTGCGCACCGGCAGCGGTTCCGGCGCCTCCGGCCACGTCTTCAATCCCGCCGAAAAGACCAAGTTCTCCAATGTGTTGGATCGCCTTGGCGCCGAGTTGTCCGCGGCCGACCTGATCCCGGTCAGCCTCACCGCCGGCCTCACCGGCTACGGCACCCCCGCCGCCGCCGAACTCCGCCAACTCACCGCCGAAACGCTGCACCTCGACCCGGCCGCGATCCTGTTCATCGACGATATCTCCTTGGCATATCTCGCCAATTTCCAGCCGGGCGAAGGTCACCTCGTCTCTGCCGGCACCGGCTCCATCGGCCTCCACTGGTCCGCTTCGGAGCAGATCCGCGTCGGCGGCCGCGGCATTCTCATCGACGACGCCGGTTCCGGCAGCTGGATCGCCCTCCGCGCCCTCGACCGCATCTACCGCAGCCTCGATCACACCGGCTCCTTCGCCGAGGTCGAACCGCTCGCCCGGCACCTGCTGACGGCCATCGGCGGCACGGATTGGCAGGATGTCCGCAGCTTCGTCTATGCCGGCGACCGCGGCCGCATCGGCACCCTTGCCACCGCCGTGGCCGGCGCGGCGGAGGAGGGGGATGCCTCCGCCCTCGCCATCCTGGAGCAGGCGGGCGCCGACTTGGCTTTGCTGGCCAAGGCCTTGGCTGCTCGCGCTGGTGACCGCCCCGTCGGCTTCATCGGCGGCGTGCTGCGCCTGCACCCGGTCATCGTCGACAGCATTGGCGCGCACCTTCCGCCGGCTGAAGTCCGCATCCTCGACGCCGATGCCAGCCTGGCCGCCGCGCACTTGCAGACTGCCTCCGACGGGCAGTGGCGAAGCATTCTCTCCGGCTCGTGACTGTGGGGTCTGCGGAGCAACGCTCTGGCTTGCTCTTCAGACTCGCGGCACAAGGCCCGGACTGGTCACAGGAGTATCCATGTCCCTCTTCGTCTTCGTGGGCTCGCAGAATCGCACCGACACTGAAATCCGCGAAGGCGGCGGGTTGCAGGTCTTCTCGTATGATGAGGAAGCCGCTGAGTTCGGGCTGCTGCACGCCGAAGCCGGGGCGGACAATCCGAGCTATTTCACCGTCGACCGGACGAGCAGCGTCCTTTATGCGGTCAATGAAGTCGGCTCCTGGCTCGAGTGTACCGTCAGCGCCTACGGCGTCGACTGGGCCTCGGGTGCCCTGAACTACCTCAACAAGCAGCCGACCCGCGGTCGCGCCAGCTGCCATGTGGCGCAACTGCCCGGTGGCCGGATCGGGGTGGCCAACTACAGCCATGAGGACGGCGGGCCGGACCAGGCCGTTTGCTTCTATTTGATCGAGGAAGGTGGCCGCATCGCCGCCCCGATCGCCAGTGCGCCGCACAAGGCTGCACCCGGCCAGCCATCGCGCGACCGCAGCCACGCTCACTGCGTCACCCCCACGCTCTACGGCAGGCTCGTGCTCGTTACCGACCTTGGGCTTGATTGCGTGGTCGCCTATGACGCTGCCGATCTGACCCGCGAACTGCATCGCGTCCAGCTCGCTTCGGGACACGGGCCCCGCCACATGGTGTGTCACCCCGGCGGACGCTTCATCTACGTTCTCAACGAGTTGGCGCCCTTCATCAGCATCCTCGAATGGGATGGCAGCACGCTGCGCCACCATTTGGACGTGGAGACGATCGAGCCTGTGGCGACGGGTGTGGCGGCATACGGTGCAGCGATCCAGCTCTCCGCCGACGGCCGGTATCTCTATGCCTCGACGCGGGGCGTCGACTGCATCAGCGTGTTTGCCCTGGCGGCGGACGGCGGGCTGGAGCGTGTTCAGGTCGCCGGTTGCGGCGGCGCCTGGCCGCGGGATTTCTGCCTCACCCCAAGTGGCGCGCACCTGCTGGTCGCCAACCAGCACAGCAACTCCATCGCCATCCTGTCGCGCGATGCTGACAGCGGTCGGCTAAGCGATACGGGCCGTCGGCTCGACGTCGCCACCCCACAATGCGTGAAGGTCGTGCAAGCGTAGCTGCAGGCGAATGCAACTGAATTGACCCGCGCGCGTTTCCGTCCGTCACGGGGCGTTATGCAGTGCATGCAGGGGCAGAGGGATTGAGGGCGACCGCCGATTTTCTGAGACGCGGCGGGGAGATGGCCGGACTTATTCAGGAGTTTGATTGGTCGGCCACACCGTTGGGGCCGATCGACACCTGGCCGGTTTCGGTTCGCACCACGATCGGCCTGATCCTCCATTCCAGCCTGCCGATGGCCACCCTTTGGGGTGAGCAGGGGATCATGATCTACAACGACGCTTACGCAAGCGTCGCCGGCAGCCGCCATCCGCACCTGCTGGGTTCGGCCGTCCGGGAAGGCTGGCCAGAGCTCGCCGATTTCAGCGACCACTTCATGACCGTGTGCCTCGGCGGCGGATCGCTGTCCTTCAAGGGACAGGAACTGGTCCTGCACCGGTCCGGAAAGCCGGAAACGGTGTTCATGGACCTCGACTATTCGCCTGTGCTCGGCGAGTCGGGTCAGCCGATCGGCGTGATCGCCATGGTGGTGGAAACTACAGAGCTGGTGCGGGTCCACCAGCAGCTGGCCCAGAGCGAAGAGCGGTTCCGCGCGCTGACCACCGCCACCGCCAGCATCACCTATCGCATGAACGCCGACTGGTCCGAGCTGCTTGAGCTCGACAGCCGCGGGATTCTTCCGCCGCTGGACCTGCCGGCTCGGAACTGGATCGACGCCCTGGTGGTGCCCGAGGACCATGCGGCGGTGCGCGCCGCCATAGATGCGGCGGTGCAGGGGCGCACGCCGTTCCACAGCGACCACCGGATCACCCAGGCCGATGGCAGCGTCGGCTGGCTCGAGTCGCGGGCCGTGCCGCTGCTGGATGCGCAGGGGCAGATCGTCGAATGGTTCGGTTCGGCGACGGACGTCACCGAACGCTATCGCGCCAACGACCAGCGGCTCCTCCAGCAGCAGCGGCAACTCAGGCTGTTCGAGCAGGCGCCGGGCTTCATCGTGATCATGCGCGGGCCCGACCACCTGGTCGAATTCGTCAATGACGCTCACCGCGACGTGTTCAACTCCGGCGGGTGGGTCGGCCGCACCATGCGCGAAGCCTTTCCCTCGATCGAGGGGCAGGGGTTCTTCGAGGCGCTGGACGAGGTCTACACCACCGGCCGCACCCTCGAGTACAATGCGACCCCGGTCGAGTTCCAGACCTCGCCCGACGCCCCGCCGGTGCTGCGCTATCTCACCTTCTTCTATGCCCCGCTCTATGACGATGCCGGCGAGATCACCGGCGTGTTCTGCGAAGGCTATGACGTTACCGCGGCGCATACCGCCCAACGCCGCACGGCAGCGCTGGCGGAACTGGGCGACCGTATCCGCGACATCTCCGATCCGGATGATCTCGCCTACGCGGCCAGCGAACTTCTTGCCCGCGAGCTCAACGTCAGTCGCGTAGGCTACGGAACCATCGACAAGCGCGCCGAAACCATCAGCATCGACCGCGACTGGAACGCTCCTGGCATCCGCAGCCTCGCGGGCCTGCTGCATTTCCGCGACTACGGCAGCTATATCGACGAACTCAAGCGCGGCGAGACCGTCGTGGTCGAGAACGCCTACGAGGACCCCCGCACCCGCGACACGGCGGACAACCTCAAGGGCATCAGCGCCCAGTCGTTCGTGAACATGCCGGTGACGGAGCAGGGGGGCTTTGTCGCGCTGCTCTATCTCAACCACGTTGAGCCGAGGGTGTGGAGTGAGGACGAGCTCGCATTCATTCGCGAGGTGGCTGAACGCACCCGCACCGCCGTCGAGCGGCGCCGGGCCGAGGCCGAACTGCGCCAGAACGAGGAGCGGCTGCGTTTCCTCGACCTTCTCGGTAAGCAGACCGCCAACCTGGCCGACGCTGACGAAATCCTGAGCACCACCACCCGCATGCTGGGCACCTATCTCGGCGTGTCGAACTGCGCCTATGCGGACATGGAGCCGGACGAGGACCATTTCACCATTCGCGGTGACTGGAGTGCGCCGGGTTCTGTTTCGATCCGGGGCTACTACAGCCTGGCAGCGTTCGGACAGCTCGCGGTGGCGAACCTGCGCGCCGGCCAGCCGCTGGTGGTCAACGACAACCTCAAGGAACTGGCACCGGAAGAGGCTGCCACGTTCCAGTCGATTGGCATCGGCTCCACTATCTGCATGCCGCTGGTGAAGGAGGGGCGGCTGACCGCGCTCATGGCCATCCACCGCCGCGGGCCGCATCAGTGGACCGAGCGAGAGCGGGCGCTTCTGAGCGAGGTCACCGAACGCAGCTGGGCACATATCGAGCGCGTGCGCTCGGAAGCGGCGGCGCGCGAGAACGACGCCCAGTTCCGCACCCTGGCCCAGGTGCTGCCGAGCCACGTGTGGACGGCGGGCGCCGACGGCATGCTCGACTGGTTCAACGACCAGGTCTATGCCTACACCGGCGCCCGGCCCGGCGCTTTCAACGGCCACTCCTGGGGCAACATGCTCCATCCGGAAGATGTCGCTGCCGCCGCGCTGTCCTGGCAGGAATCGCTGGCGACGGGTCGGCCCTTCCAGAATGAATCCCGGATGCGCCGGCGCGATGGCGAGTGGCGCTGGCACCTCGCCCGGGCCGTGCCACTGCTGGACGAATTCGGCAAGATCGTGCGTTGGGTGGGCACCAATGTCGATGTGCATGACCAGAAGAACGCCGAAGCTCTCCTCGAGACGCGCCTGGCTGAGCGGACCGCGGCTCTGGCCGAGACCAACGAAAGGCTGCAGCAAAGCCAGAAGATGGAGGCGATCGGCAATCTCACCGGTGGTGTGGCTCACGACTTCAACAACTTGCTGAGTGCCGTGCTGGGTAGCCTCGAACTGCTGCGCAAACGCATCGGCGACGATCCGGCCATGGTCAAGCTCGTCGACAACGCTGTGGAGGGCGCCAATCGGGGCGCTTCGCTGACCCGTCGCATGCTGGCTTTCGCCCGTCGGCAGAACCTGCAGGTCGAACGCATCGATGTTGCCGCCCTGGTGGCGGGCATGCGTGAACTTCTCGAACGGTCATTGGGCCCGATGATCACCATCGAGGTCGACCTGCCAGCCGACTTGCCGCTGATCCATACCGACGCGAACCAGCTTGAATCCGCGCTGCTGAACCTGGCGGTAAATGCCCGTGACGCCATGCATGACGAGGGGCGGATCACAATTTCGGGCCGGCGGGAGTCCCTCGCCGTTCCCAGGGACGGGCTGGCGCCCGGTAACTACCTGCGCCTGAGCATTACCGACACTGGCGAGGGCATGGACGAGATCACCCTCCAGCGCGCTACTGAGCCGTTCTACACCACCAAGGGAGTGGGCAAGGGAACCGGCCTGGGCCTGTCGATGGTGCACGGCCTTGCCACGCAGTCGGGCGGTACGCTGGTGCTGAAGAGCCGCAAGGGCGAAGGCACCACCGCCGAGATCTGGCTGCCCGCCCTGGACGGGCAGCTCGAGGCTGCGCCAATTCCTGCCAACACCCTAGCTGAACCCTCTGCCGAGGCACGACCCCTGCGTATTCTTGCTGTCGACGACGACGCGCTCGTCCTGATGAACACCACCGCCATGCTGGAGGACCTCGGTCACACCGTACGCGAGGCCTATTCCGGTCGTGAGGCGCTGGACCAGTTGCTGGCCGACCCCGAGGTCGACCTGGTGATCACCGATCATGCCATGCCGCAGATGACCGGGGCGCAGCTTGCCAGCGAAATCCGCAGCCGCTGGCCCGACCTGCCGATCGTGCTGGCCACCGGCTACGCCGAACTGCCCTTGGGCAACGATCCCGGCCTGCCGCGCCTGCCCAAGCCGTTCAGCCAGAGCGACCTGCGCCGCACCCTCGCAGCGGTGACGGTGTAGCCGCTGCCGCTACTGGGCGAGAAACATCCGTATCACCAGGCCAATCAGTACCACCGCACCAACGCCGCCGACCCAGAGGGCGACGAACCAGACCAGTCGCTGCACGCCTGTCGGCATCAGTGGTAGCCCTCTTCGGGATCTATCTTGCCGCGGAACACCCAGTAGGCGTAGCCGGTATAGGCGAGGATGACCGGGATCAGCACCGCCGCACCGACGAGCAGGAAAATCAGTGACGATTCCGGCGCGGCCGCCTCGTGGATGGTGAGCGAGCCGGGCACGATATAGGGGTAGAAACTGATCCCCAGACCCGCAAAGCTCAGCACGAACAGGCCAAGAGCGGCGAGGAATGGCTGCAGGTGCTTGTCCGTGCTCAAGCCGTGCCACAGCGCCAGCGCACAGAGCGCGATCAGCGTCGGCACGAAGGCCGAGAAGAAGGCCGTGGGCCAGCCGAACCAGCGCTCGAAATACACCTGGTCGATGAACGGGCTCCACAGTGACACGATGCCGATCAGCACGATGGTCCCGACACCGGTGACCATCGAGATCCGCCGGGCGTGATGCTGCAGTTCGCCGGTGGTCTTGAGGTTCAGCCAGGTCGCGCCGAGCAGGGCGTAGCCGACGACGACGGCAAGGCCGGTGACGATCGAGAACGGAGTCAACCAGTCCCACCAGCCGCCCGCATATTGGCGATCGGCGACCTGGATGCCCTGCACCAGCGCGCCGAGGGCGATGCCCTGCATGAAGGCGGCGATGGTCGAGCCCATCCAGAAGCCCTGGTCCCACCAGCCGGACCCGCGTTGCGTGCGCCAGCGGAATTCGAAGGCGACGCCGCGGAAGATCAGGCCGAGCAGCATCACGATGATGGGGATATAGAGCGCCGGCAGCACCGTGGCGTAGGCGAGCGGGAACACCGCCATCAGCCCGCCACCGCCCAGCACCAGCCAGGTCTCGTTGCCGTCCCACACCGGTGCTACCGAGTTGGTGATCACGTCCCGGTCATGCCGCGCCGGAAAGAGCGGAAACAGGATGCCGACGCCGAGGTCGAACCCGTCGAGCACCACATAAGCGAGCACGGCAAAGGCGATGATCGCCGCCCAGATCGTTGGCAGGTCAAACGGCATGGCTGCCTCCCTCGCGGATTGGTTCCTCCTGGGCCGGGCCGGGGGTGATGCCGGCGGCGCGATGCGGTCCCTTGTCCAGTTCGTGATCCTCCTCAAGGATCGGAGGCCTGCGGAACAGCCGGAACAGGTAGAACACCCCGGCGCCGAACACGAGGAAGTAGACCACGACGAACGCGACCAGCGAGGCACCGACCGCCGGCGCATCCACTGGCGACAGGCTCTCGGCGGTGCGCATCAGGCCATAGACCGTGTAGGGCTGCCGGCCCACCTCGGTGGTGTACCAGCCCGCCAGCACGGCGACGAAGCCCGACGGCCCCATCACCATGGCCGCCCGGTGCAGCCACGGGTTGGTATAGAGGTCGCCGCGCCAGCGCGACCAGAGCGACCACAGGCCAAGGCCGAGCATGGCAAAGCCGATGCCGACCATGATGCGGAAGGCATAGAAGGGGATCACCACCGGTGGCCGTTCGTCCTCGGGAAAGGCATCGAGCCCATCGAGCGGCGCGTTCGGATCATGCATGAGGATCAGCGATCCAAGCTTGGGAATTTCCACCGCATAGTCGAGCCGCTGCTCGGCCTCGTTGGGCACGCCGAACAGCACCAGCGGGGCGCCATCGGGATGGCTTTGGTAGTGGCCTTCCATGGCAGCGATCTTGGCCGGCTGGTGCTCGAGCGTATTGAGCCCATGCTGGTCGCCGACGAAGATCTGGAGAGGCGTGACGATTGCCGCCATCCACATCGCCATTGAGAACATGATCCGCGCCTGCCGGTTGGACTTGTCCCTGAGCAGGTGCCACGCACCCACCGCGCCCACCGCGAAGGCGGTGGTGAGGAAGGCGGCCAGCACCGTGTGGGTGAGCCGGTAGGGGAAGGAGGGGTTGAAGATGATCGCCCACCAGTCTTCGGGAATGAACCGGCCGATCTCGTCCACCGAGTATCCGGCTGGGGTGTGCATCCAGCTATTGGCGGAGGTGATCCAGGTGGCCGAGATCAGCGTACCGATCGCTACGGCAGCCACCGCCACCATGTGCAGCGCATCGCCAACCCGCTTGCGCCCGAACAGGGCAATGCCGAGGAACCCTGCCTCGAGGAAGAAGGCGGTGAGCACCTCATAGCCCATCAGCGGGCCGATCACCGCGCCGGCCCGGTCGGAAAAGACGCTCCAATTGGTGCCGAACTGGTAGCTCATGACGATGCCCGACACGACGCCCATGCCGAAGGTCACCGCGAAGATGGTCTTCCAGTACTCGAACAGGCGCAGATAGGCGGGATCACGCTTCCACAGCCACAGGGCGTTCAGCACCATCAGATAGCTGGCGGTGCCGATCGAGAACGCCGGGAAGATGAAGTGGAAGGAAACGGTGAACGCAAACTGGATGCGCGCAAGCATCTCCGCCGTCATGCCGAAGTCCATGCCACTCTCCTGCAGGTTCCGTCAGGGCCATACTAGCCCCGACGCCGGGCGGGGACATCCGTCATACTGCCGCATCGCACGCAGGCGTAAAGAGTGAACACTGTCCGCGACTTGGAGGCAGCCGCGGAATCGGTTTCGGAACTTGCCGTCAGAACCAGCCAGCGAGGATGCCGACGCCCCCAAGGGCGAACACCCCACCGGCAACACGAGCCGCAACCTGGCCGTAGCGCCCCAGTGCCCGCGCTACCCCGAGGCTGCCGGCAATCCCGGCGACGTGCAGCAGCGCAGTGGCCGCAACGAAGCCGAGAGCATAGTTCAGCCCACCCGCCCCAGCCGGCATTTCGGTGCCGTGGGAGTGGCCGTGGAACACTGCGAACGCGCCCACCAGCGCCACCGCACCTGCGACGGGAAGACGGCGCCCGCTCGCTGCGGCGACGCCGATCACGAGGCTGGAGGCGGCAATGCCCAGTTCCACCAGCGGCACCTGGACTTGCGCGGCACCGAGGACGAAGCCTGCCATCATCATGCCGACGAAGCCCAGAGGCACTGCCCACAGGGCGCGACCGCCCAGCACAAATGCAAAGACGCCCACCACCACCATAGCCAGCACGTGGTCGAGCCCGCCCAGCGGATGGCCGAAACCATAGGCGAAGCCGTCGGCCGGCAGGTGCCCGGCATGGGCAAAGGCCAGGCTCGGTGTGGCAGCCAGCAACAGCAGGGCATGGATCAGGCGCATCGTTATCCTTTCGGGGACCGGTGGGTCCCGCTGAAGAGTTGAACGGCCCGCCAGAGCTTCCAGTATCTCGCCCGCTCATTTTATGACCCGGCAGCGAAGTTTGTCCATCACTGACTCGACCGTGCAACGGACTGATCGGCGCGGCATTCTTCGAGTTCCCCGAAACCGGAAGTTCCTCATGCTCCTCCCGATCTTTCTCGTGCTGCTCCTGACCCTGGTGCAGGCGCTGCTCCCTGGCATGTACCTGTCGCGCCAGGTCGGCTCCTCTAGCCAGATGGGACCGCGGGACGACCTGCCGCCCCCCAGCCAGGAACTGGCACGGGCGCGGCGGGCGCTCGCCAACCTGCACGAGACGCTGCCGGTCTTCCTCACGCTGGCGCTGTTGTCGCTGATCCTGGGCGCGCAAGGGTGGCTGTCGCTGCTCGGCGCCTGGGTGTTCCTTGGCGCCCGGATCGCCCACGTTTTCTGCTACATCCGCGGCCTCTCGCCATGGCGCTCCTACGCCTTCGGACTCGCCTCCCTGGGCCTTGTCGCCATGCTCGTGCCGCTTGTTCCGCACCTGTGGTCGTGACCCCTTGCGCAGTCCACGCTTTCCCATTAGGTACGGGTCACGGCTCTAGGGGTTTAGCTCAGTTGGTAGAGCATCGGTCTCCAAAACCGAGGGTCGTGGGTTCGAGTCCCCCAGCCCCTGCCAGCCGTACCGCGATGATGTAGAGTTTGCTCCAACGTCTTGCCCGATGGCGTAGAATGTTCGCCTGCACTGGGCAGAAGAGCAATTCACGCTTCTGATTTCCTAAGCGGCGCCACTGTCCCATCCATCTAACCGGCCAATTTGCTCTGCCGCGGCGGCCCATCGCTCACGGCCAAGTAGACCCGGGAACCACAGCCTCTCCCGCGTTACCTTGAGTCGCAGCCGGCCTGGAAGCATCGCAGCTTCAGCCTGCCGCCGGGCGGACGATCTGGCCCTGCCACAGCCGGGGCGCTAACCACAGAACCAACCACGCGCCGAGCGCAAGCGACGAATCCAGCGTTTGTAGAACCTGGTTGTTCGCTGGGGCGTACACAAGCATCTGGAACAGGATGCAGAAGGCCACCACCGCGGCGTCGTTCCGCCCGAACACCGCATCTCGCCATGCCGCTCCGGCCGCGAATGCAATCAAGCCGACCAGCACTGCACTCAGTGGGAAGCCGAAGTCATTGGCGAACCAGGCGTAGATGCTGCTCCACTGCGTCTGGTCGCTCCAGCCTAATGTGCGCAACTGGTAGGTAAAGCTGTTCTGATAGAGGCCAGTGTCGCCCGTCACCGCTTCGTAAGCTCGGGTGGCGAGGGAGGAATTGCCGACGCCCCACATTGGGTTGGTGGGCAGGGTGAGCGCCAGTGACACACCGAAATATCCCTGGGCAACGTATCCCGTCAGCATGCTGATCGTGAATTTGGCAGGAAGCGGCAGCGAGGAGATCATCCAGTTCTCGGGGTCCGCGCATATCCGCATATCGCTGATGCAGACCTCATCAACACCGCCGAGCCGTGCCGCCTTTCGGGCTGAGAACAGACCAAGGGCCGCCACGGCACCGACCAGGAGGACGAAGATGATTGCCATGCCCTGCCGGGAGGTAAGCAGTTTCCGAACGCGGGCCGCGTCGCGCGACAGGCCGCGACCAAGAAGGACAAGCAACCCCCCGCCGGCGAAGATAGCTAGGTCCGCGATCTCCTTGTCGGTGCCGCGCAGGATGGAAAACACCACGCTCGAGAGGGCGCAGGCGATCACCGCCAGGCGCAGGACCCAGCCCAGGCGTCGGCCATGCACCACGCCGAGGGGGACAACGGCCACGATCACCATGAAGGCCAGTGCCCTGACGAGCGCGATCAGCGTGCGCGAGCCGGTCCCCTGGTTCACCTGTGCCAGCATGGCTTCGTAGGCGGCCCGCTGATCCTGCAAGGCGGACAGCACGGCCCAGGGAGGCCGGCCAGTGTAGGCGTACGAGGCGGGAAATAGGATGCCGACACTCAGCGCTGCGCCGCCAAGCAGGATCCACTTCACCGGCAGCTGCAGGCCTTCCCGCGGGGTGACGTTCAGCGCCAGGGCAAACCCGGCGGTAACCGTCAGAATCGCGAACAATAAGAACACGGCGAGGATGTATGGGTCGGGTGTCGGCCAGGCGATCGGGCCGTAGAAATACATCCAGACTGTCCAGAGCAAATACACGACCAGCAATGTGCCGGGCAGTGCGCTGGTCAGGAGGCGCGTGGCGCTCATTTGCGGAAGCGCGCCAATTGCCATCCGATGAGCCAGAGCACGAACCCGGCGAATGCGCCCAGCAATGAGGACAGCAATGCGCTCGAGGACTGGCTGCGGACTATTGCGGTCGGGGCAGGGGCGTCCGCCAGAGTGGTAGCCTCGCGGAACGCAGACACGTAGGGCGCTAGCGCCACACCAACGTCAATCTGGCGATCCTCGAGGTTATCAAACTCAGCCTCGATTTCAGGAATGGCTGCGAGGCCCTGTTCGTCGAGCATCTGGAGATAGCGCTCGCCGTTCTCCACCTGAATGGCTGCCGTTCGCTGGTTGGTTTCCATTTGCGAGACCACAGCCAGGAGGTCGGCCCTGTCGTTCTGGAGCGCGACGATGTGCTGCTGCGCAGGATAAAAACGGGGCTCGGTAACCCTGATTTCCACACCCGACGACCGTCCCGGGGCGGTGCCCTCCGGGAGCGCCGCGGCGGCCAGGACGGCCTGCTTGTTTTCGTTCTCGCGTATAGCGGACAGGTAAGGAGGTATGCCGGCGCGCGCCAAGGAGATCAGGCTTCTTCCCGCAACGATCGCACCACGAACCGCTTCCTTGGCTGCGAAGTTCGCCATCTCGTTGGTAGCATATCGCGCAAGGACCAGCGCCTCCTCCTGCACGGCGGCAGGATCATCGCCTGTGACGGTGATCCGAATCTGCGACGGCACCTCACCCGGAGCGCCGGAGGTGGGTGCATGGGCAAAGCGAATCGGCGACGCCCCCTGCGGGACGGCAAGGTCATTCGTGATGTTCGTTGTCACGATCGGGTCTAGCGAGGCCCGGACAGCGTAAGTCTCGAAAAGTTCAGGGGAGTGCAGGCCGGCCGGGTTGATTGGGTACGCGGCACTCAGGGCGATATCTGCATGGGCGATGGAACCGGACGACGCCTGACTGTGAACGAGGTACCCTGCCAGGGCGCCTCCGATCACCAGCGCGGCAGCGGTCCCAAGCGTCAAAGCCAGTCTCATCCCACCGCCCTCCAGATGCAGTCAGTCGCACATCGTCTATTAGGTCGAGTCGAAATTGGCTAGTGACGCCTTTCCAGTTTCCGGAAAATACAAGAGCACTGCACCCTGCTGGATGCGATTGTGAATATACACCGCGCTCCTGTACACATCTCCAGATCGAAAGGGCGGTGCTAATGGTCGCTGTCTATGGGCACGGCATGTAGATTCTTCCGTCGCGCTCAGGACGATTGCAGGCGCTATCCAGCCTGGGGGTTGCTCCTGTGGCTCTTCCCCAGCGGATGGCCGGGAGCTTCGGTTCTCATGGCGACCGCGGGCCGCTCTCGGCCGGGCCAGGCTTTCGCGACGGTGCAGTACGGCGTGCATACCTTCTTCATTTGTCGAGGTCTTCGTCCTGCAGGTAACTAATCAAATCTTACTTGCGACAAGGAGAATAATGTGCGCTTTATGGCGCGTCGATCCAGTATCGGCTCCGGTCTCCTGGCATCGGGGTGTGAGTTGCTCTGATGTTGGCAGTGCGTTGGTTTGCAGTTCTCCTCTTCTCTCTCGCCGCTGCTTTGGGCGCGCTGGCCACTCCGCCGGGAGCAGGCAATGGTGCCGGCTCCCAGCCGCAGGACGGAGGGAACGGCAAGGAGACCGCTGTGACAAATGACATGCCAGCCAGGGGTGAGCAGGTATCGATCGTGGGGACGTACGAGTCGGCAGGCAACGGGGTGGAGTGCCCCAAGATTCGGGCCGATGACGGCAGGCTGTTCGGCGTTTCGTCGATGCCGACCGACATCGAGTTGGGAGCGCGGGTGAAGATCGCCGGCCCCATCGTAGTAATGACGACCTGTCTGGGAGACGTCATCTACGTCGAGGAGTTTGCTGAACTCGGGAATTAGCTGCCGGCACCGTTGGTGCAGGAGGAGGGAGAAATCATGAGTTTACCAGCCGACCCACTCTTCGGTTACCAATGGCACCTGCGGAACACAACGCCTGGGCTCTTGGACCTGAACATCGTGCGCTCCAATGGCGTTGACTCCCTCTGGGACGACTACACCGGGCGTGGCATCAACGTATTCGTCATCGACGATGGCTTTGACTACAACCACGAA
The DNA here is from genome assembly GCA_023431205.1 of Pseudomonadota bacterium. Taxonomy (GTDB): domain Bacteria; phylum Pseudomonadota; class Alphaproteobacteria; order Rhizobiales; family Devosiaceae; genus Devosia. Next base: position 63,644 of record JAEYXQ010000120.1, read on the forward strand.
GATCTCCGTGGGAACTATCAAACAAGCCGGGACTACGACTTCGCCAACAACGACGGCGACGCTTTGGGGTTGAACAACAACTCCCATGGCACAGCCGTTGCAGGCATTATCGGCGCATCGGGCGAGAACGGCGTTGGGGTGGTGGGGATCGCGTATCGCGCCAACATCATCGGCTATCAAACGGCAGCGTTCATCAACGACGGATGGCTGCAAGATATCCGAGACTCGATCACGACGGCGGCTGCCAACGGTGCCGACGTAATCAACATCAGCCAGGGCATTGCCAACGACGCTGCATCGGAATTCGGCTTCGGTTACAATCCGGCGCGTTTCGCCGAGATCGACCTCGTAATCGACTACGCAAACGCGACCGGACGGGGCGGGCTCGGCGCTAACATCGTGAAGTCAGCCGGCAACTCTCGCGGTGCAAACTACGATGTCAATGCCGATCCTTGGACAAAGAACTCCGGGCAGATCGTCGTAGCCGCGGTGGATCAGAACGGGTTCGTGTCGAGCTATTCATCGTTCGGTGCGGCCAATCTCGTGTCCGGGTTCGGAACGCCGGGCCAAGTCGTTACGACGGATCGTACTGGTGCGGCCGGTTATAACGGCACGAATTACACGAACACCTTCAATGGCACCTCCTCTGCCGCGCCCATGGTGAGTGGCGTGGTGACGCTGATGCTGGACGCTAGCGAGGGTCTTGGCTGGCGCGACGTTCAGACCATCCTGGCCTACTCCGCGCGTCACGTCGGGAGCGCGGTCAACAACACGACCATCTCAGGGTCCGAGCGCACGCCGTGGGACTGGAACATGGCTACCAACTGGAATGGCGGTGGGCTCCACTACAGCATGGACTACGGCTATGGCCTAGTGGACGCCCACGCGGCGGTTCGCATGGCTGAGACGTGGGGGTTCATGGGCGTTGCTCAGACCTCGGCCAACCAGATCATCACGCACGTGGACGGCATCGCTGATGGAGCCACTGTCGTCATCCCGGACGGGGACCCCACAGGCACATCCTTTACGCTCAACGAAACAGACAACATCACCGTCGAGCGACTGACGCTGGAGTTGGACTTCCAGACCACCTACCTACAGGACGTCCAGATCTATCTGCGCTCGCCCACGGGTGTGGAGCACGTTTTGATCCGCGAGCAGGCTGGGAGCGCTGACTACAATGGCCGGTACACGTTCCACAGTCAGGCCTTCCGGGGAGAGTCCAGCGCCGGGGATTGGACCGTACGCATAGTCGACCGCTATTCCGGCGACACTTTGTCGGTCCGGGACATCGACCTCCGTCTCTTTGGTAGCGCTGCTACCAACAACGATCGGTACTTCTTCACCGAGGAATACTCGCGGTTTGCCGGCACGGCAGGGCATCGCACGAACTATGCCGACACGAACGGCGGCAGTGATTTCATCAACGCTGCTGCCATCACAACCGCCATGTCGATCGACCTGCGCGGTGGAGCGAGCTTCATCGACGGCATCCTCACCACGTTCAGCGGCATCGAGCACATAATCGCCGGCGATGGAAACGACATCCTTTACGGCACGGCTGGCGCCAACACGATCCTCGGGGTTCGTGGTGACGACATCATCTACGGCAATGGCGGCGGCGACTTCCTGGACGGCGGCGCCGGCAATGACACGGTCTCCTACGGTCTGCTGGGGCAGGGCGTGACCGTTAACCTGTTCAACCGGATCGCCATCGTGGCCGGGCAGAACGATACGCTCAACAACATTGAGAACGTTCACGGCACGGTCGGGGTCGATCACATCGTGGGTAACGACGTCGACAATGTCTTTGTCGGCTTCGGCGGGTACGACTACTTCAATGGTCTCGGCGGCAACGACACGGTGCGGTACGACTATGCCGCAGTGGGTGTCTATGTCGACCTGACGGCCCAGCTCGGCTGGGACGGCGTGGCGCAAGACACTTTCTTCTCCATCGAGAGCGCCGGCGGATCGGCCTACAACGACATACTCTACGGCAACAACCTCGATAACACCTTCGAGGGTCTGCTCGGGAATGACCACATCTACGGTCTCGGGGGCAATGACACCGTCTCTTACTCCTATGCGGCCACAGGAGTGATGGTCGACTTGACTGGCGGCAACTCCTGGGACGGCGTTGCAATGGACTGGCTGTACTCCATCGAGAACGTCATCGGGTCGGTCCACAACGACTTCATCTACGGCAATGCCCAGAACAACGTCTTCGAAGGGCTGGATGGCGCTGACCGCTTCTTCGGATACGATGGCAGCGATACCGTTACCTACCACCGCCACCAGCGGGCTGTGACCATCGACCTTACCGGCGGTTCTGCCGCCGATGGTGTAGCTACGGACCTGCTCTACTCGATCGAGAACGCGATCGGCTCACGTCATGATGACCTGATCTGGGGGAGCGCCGGGTCCAACCGTATCGAGGGTGGCTTCGGTGAGGACTACCTGGTCGGTGCTGGCGGAAACGACGTCTTCGTGTTCGGCTCCAGCGGTACCGGCGTCGACGTGATCGCTGACTTCGACTCCAACCCTGCTGGCGGCCAGGACCTTATGGACCTGAGCGGCCGGGGATTTGGCGCTGCCAGCATTGGCACGGCAATCCTGATCAGCCAGGCCGGAGCGCACACCCACATCGATATCGGTTCGGACCGTATCGTGTTGATCAACACCAATGCCGTGGACATCACGTCGTCTGACTTCCTGTTCTAGGCCAGGCAGCAGCCGAATCTAGCAAAGGGCGGGTCAAAATCCCGCCCTTTGCTATTGATCAGCCGGAGGGCAGGAGAGATCGTCCGAGGGCTCCACCACTGTCTGTCCGACCTTGTGGAACTTGAAGCCCTCCCCAGCCACCCAGCGGTCCCGCCTCACCTCTCCGGGCATAGCTTCGAGGAACAGCAGCGTATCGATGGTTTGATCGCGATCGAAATCGACACGGATGCGGGGATCGTAGGTGTAAGGCGGCGTTGCCGCGAACTGCACCTCGCGACCGACCTCTGCGCCATTGGAGCAAACGACCGCGGTCAACAGGCCACCTTGCGCGGTGGCTGCCTTCGGGATCTTGAGCCAAACCATCTCGGCGCCAGTGCCATTGGGTAGTTGTCCAAAAGACTTCAGCACCTCGTCAACAAAGAGGGGCTGAGGCGATTCCTCTGAGCTGGACGCTGATACGAGCAGCAGTCCCGCGCACCCCAGGCCGATCAGCGCGACATATGGCCAGAATTGGCGCAGAACGGCCCAAGGGAATGTGGCTCGCTGGGAGTCGTGGTCACCGGCCATGGCCTGCAGGCTCCCACCAACATACCGCGAACTCGATGGGTGGAGGCACCCCGCGATGGAAGCGGTCGGAACACGCCAAAAGGCCGGAGCCCGAACCTTCAGCGGTCGAGAGGACCCCTCCGGATTTCGCGAACTGCTCCGACTGGTCGGGTGGACGGTCTGGCATGGTCATCGCGGAAATTGCCTCAGCGTCGCTGGTGATAGTCAGGGGCGAACCTCCCGCTCGCTACTTGAGGCAGAAACGACTGGGTTGCCTCGCACTTGCCCAAACGATCGATCTGATCGCCTGGGAATCGAGGCAGCAGTCGGCACGGTCTATGCGCCATGGAGTCACCTCTGAGATGCCATGGATCATCCTCGGACCGGTGGTCGGAAGTCAACCGGGGATGGTCTGCAATTCAGGCTACTCGGCCAGGCAGTCGGAGACCAGCCGGAGGACTCACGAGCAAGTGGCTTCGAAATTGTGGTCAGGACTCTCGGCACCATGGACTGCTGGTGCTTACAGCCCACACTGCATCCTCGCGGCGCAACGTTGGGTGTTTTGATCAGTACGACACTCCACCAGAGTTGGCCGCGTCCAGAAGGTATGCTCCAAAAGGGCTTGCAATGGCGCGCTTGCCGAAAAGCGCTGCTCCTGCGCTTGTCCAGTGGCCATAGTCAAAGATCGTCAGCCTGCCTTGTTCATCGAAGGCATCGCACTGAGTCGTGGTGGGGCAGACCCATGCATCTTTCGGGAAGAAGGGTACCCCCAGCCGCGCGGTTTCCTCGGCCAGGATCTTGTTGACCGTGCTAGTCTCTGGCGATTTCGATGCGGCCAGCAGCCGTTCTGGTGCGCCCGTCTGCTCTTGGCTAGAAGGAGTGGCACGTCGGGAAACTCAGCGGTGCGGCCAAGGACTATCAACTGCGCTTGAGTATCCTTCACCAACCAGGTTGCGAGCGCTGGCAGTCCATCCAAGCCTGTTTGACTCCAACGGGTAGATACGACGATCACATCCGCGTCCGCGACATGGTCAGAGGACGCGAACGCCGATCTCTCTGCCCGGCAGGGCTCGAGCAAGGACGGCTCAAAGCTCGCCGGCTGGTCCGGACTGTCCGCCGTCATCCAAAGGCAATCATCATCAAAGCGTTGGCTGCGTACGTCGATGCTCGGTAGCAGATCGGCATTTAGGTTCAGGGCATTGAACACATCGGCCTGATGCGAGTCGCCGATGACCAGGACACGTGCTGCCGCCGTACTGTTGAAGTTGGAGCGGCCAAACGAGTTGTTCACCTGGTAGATGACGGCGGTGTCGCTCTTGCGGAGGTAAGCGGGGAACCGCCATGCCAGGCCAGCTGTCGCCGCGATCGAGCTACACAACACAACGATGGCCGCCGTCGCGCCGGAAAGCGCGCGAGATATGGTCTGCGCCCCGGGCGTCCTAAGGGACGTTCGCTGCATCGGCGCCTCCACCAAACGATAGATCAACTCCGCGGTGACGATCACCAGGAGGAGTAGCAGGGCCTTTTTCCAAGCCGATGGTGGGGTGAAGCGTCCTTAGCCGGTCAGCACGAGTACTGGCCAATGGACGAGGTACAGGGTGTAACTTCGGCGCCCGATAGCCACCAGCAGGCGATGTCAGAGCGCGGCGCCGACCCAAGTGCCAGGTCCCCCTGCTGTGAGCAGGGCGGCGCCTAGGGCCGGAATGAGGGCGACAGCCGAGGGGTATGCTTGCCCACCTGAATCGTTGCGGCACCAATGCTGATGAGTGCAAGGCCTGCAGTGGAAGATGCTTGCCTTGCAGCCCCGTGGCGCAATGGCGGGAGCACCAGCGCGACTGCCGCACCGAGTGCGAACTCGTAGACCTCGCGAAAGCGGCGAGCAAAAGCCGGAGAGTGGCGACCAGGGATCTGCCACTGCCGGTGCGAGACTGGCCAGCCCTGCACAAAGGAGGACCCAGACGCGATTTCTTCCGAGAGCCACTAGAAGCAACGGCCACACGAGATAGAACTGCCCCTCCACACTGAGGGACCAGGTGTGCAGAAGCACCTTTGTCGCTGCGCTACCGTCGAAATAGCCGGTGTTCGCCTCGAAATAGCCGATCGACGCGAGGAGCAGAACGGACACGGCCGATCGAGCCAAGTCATCCAGGTCGGCCGGTACGAGAACCAGTGTTCCCGCCGCAACGGTCGCGAACAGCACGACCAGCAGCGACGGCGCGAGGCGCCTTACCCGTCGAAGGTAGAAGGCCCTGAAGTCGAAGCGGCCGGAGGCGCTCTCCGCTCCGATGATCCCCGATATCAGATAACCGCTGATAACGAAAAAGACGTCCACGCCAACGAACCCGCCTGGCAGGCGGGGTAAGCCGAAGTGGTAGTACATCACCAGCGCGACTGCCACGGCCGGAGGCCGTCGATATCGTCTCGTCGATCGGTGCTGCCCCTCATCCCCGCCAGATGCCACGGCGACAGTCACTCGTCTAGATGCTGAACCCTCCTCGTCCGGCGCCGTTGCTGTTGCGGAGGTGCCAGATGACTCAGGATGAGCTGGAGATGCAGTTCGAGTTGACCCGCCAGGCGATCGCGACCTGGAACGCGGAGACGGCCCGGCTGGTGGCCGCTGCCAGTGAGCGGCAACTCACCGGTCAGCGCGACGAGGATCGGGTGGCGTGGGCCAACAATGCCCTCCAGTCGATCTGTGCGGAACGCGACGCCCTGATCCAAGCCGCCACGGCTGTGCCGGACCGGTCAGACGATCTCAGCCGCGGCATCCAGTTCGCGCTGAACGAACTGGATCTGGTCGGGCAGACCATCGCTGCGCAACTGGAAAAGCTGCAATAGAGCGTCCGGGCTGCCGGCGCCGGCGGCTCGGTCTCAGGCCGAGCCCTTCTGCGGCAGCTCGATGTCGTCCTTGACGTCCTGCATCAGCTTGTCGCGTTGGTTGCCTTCAAGTTTCTGGCGGACGCGCTCCACCTCGGCATCGTCCACATCGACCGGCGCGCGGCTGTCGTCCGGGATGCCACCGCCGGTCTGGGCGATGGTCTGGTTCTTGGGCCGGTCGTTGTTGCCGGTAGTGATCTTGGAATTGGTCATGGCGCACCTCCTGCCAGACCGAACGCATCGCGACGGGGTTGGTGCCCGGAACAAGCAGAGGAGAAACGACGCCGCGCATCACCGGCTAGCGCGGCGCGGCCTTGCCCTCGACGATCATGTAGCCGTCCCGGGCCAGCGCCGTCTCGACGTCGCTCGCCGGCGCGCCGGTGATCTTGTCACCGGATTCAACCGTGGCGAAGTAGCGCCACTCCATGTGCTGCAGGTGCCTGGGGATCGCAGCCTCTGGGCCGGAGGGCAGCACCACGATTGTGGGGGCGACGCCGTCCTGCCTGACCTCGGAGATGAAGACGTTGACCTGCATCTGAACTCCCCCTTTCAGATCCACCCTGTTCGGGCCGCGCCCGAGTGCTTCACCAGCGAGGCGGTTCGTATCTCGGCAGCTGGTCGAAACGACGCTGAAGGTCTTGTGTGGCAAGCTGCTGCTGCAGGGCCCGCAACTGCATGTCCTGGGCGCGGTCGTGTGAAGCCGCTTCGAGTTCGCGCTGCAGGCAGATCAGCCGCTGCTGATTTGCCGCCAGCACCTCGGGCGTCGAGCCGGCGAGCGGGGCAGGGCAGACGGCGGCCGCCATGGTTGTGGTGGCCAGCAGGATCGCAGTGGCAACGAAAAAGCGCTTCATGCCCCGCAGCATGGCAGAACCTGCGCAGAAGGGAAATGAACTCGCCGCTACTCGGCTGCGATCGCGAATTTCTCAGTGTGCCGTGCCTTGAGCCGGTTGAGCTGGTGCGCTGCATGGGCGAGCAGCGCGGTGCGGACCTCGTTGAAGGGCTTGTGGCCGACATCGGCCTTGACCTTGAGATCGAGGCTGTAGCGCGACACATTGCCCATGAAGCGCTCCTCGACGCCGACACGGACAACCCCGGTAATGCGGCCTTCGATCGCCTTGTGCGGCCCGAAATAGCGGAGCTCGCAGGACTTTACCTCGAACGTCGTCTCGCAAACTGCCATGATCGCAGCCCTCCCGCTGCCACCTTTTGGTCGCAATCGGATCAAAGTGCATCTGGGGGGACGCTTGCAAGGGTAAAGTGAAGATATGTTTGCAAAACGTTAACGGTTGTTCGGCAGCTGGCGGCGATGCGGCGGTGATTCTGCCTCATTTAAAAACCAAACGTGAGACAGTTGCATTCGGTGGCGCTTTTCACTAGATAGCCAACTCCGGCCGTGCGGGGTTCCTGCGCGGCCTTTGGTCTTTGACCAAATTTCGAAGAGTAGATTCGCCTATGGCCCGTACGAACCCCGTCACGTTCCTGCAGCAGGTGCGGCAGGAAGTCTCCAAGGTCACCTGGCCGACGCGCAACGAGGTGCTGATCTCGACCGTGATGGTCCTGATCCTCGTGGCGCTGGCGAGCATCTTCTTTCTCGTTGCGGACCAGGTCATTTCCTGGCTGGTCCAGCTGATGCTTTCGATCCGCTAGGCGGATCAGACAACGCGTTTATTAGGAGCGGCGAGGCGGCATGGCCAAGCGCTGGTACATCGTTCAGGCTTACTCGAACTTCGAGCGCAAGGTGGCGGAAGACATCCGTCAGAAGGTGGCGCAGAAGAAGCTCGAGCATCTGTTCGAGGACGTGATCGTGCCGACCGAGAAGGTCGTCGAGATCCGCCGGGGTCGCAAGGTCGACACCGAGCGGAAGTTCTTCCCCGGCTACGTGCTGGTGAAGATGGACATGACCGACGAGGCGTTCCACCTGATCAAGAACACGCCCAAGGTCACGGGCTTCCTTGGCTCCGGCGACCGGCCCGTGCCGATCAGCGAGAGCGAGGCCCAGGCCATCCTGCAGCAGGTGCAGGAAGGCGTGGATCACCCCAAGCCCTCGATCAGCTTCGAGGTCGGCGAGAACGTCCGCGTGTCGGATGGTCCCTTCGCCAGCTTCAGCGGTGTCGTCGAGGAAGTCGACCACGAGCGCTCGCGCCTCAAGGTCGAAGTGTCGATTTTCGGGCGTCCCACCCCGGTGGAGCTCGAATACGGCCAGGTCGAAAAGGTCTGACCGGAACCGGGGCCGCAAGGCTCCGGCAAACCCGTGGGAGGGCAGGGCGCTCGCCAAGCACCCGTCAGTCCCGCACCACGGCGTCAACAGCCTGCTCCGGCAGGCGTAGAAAGGACGATAAATGGCAAAGAAAATCGTTGGCTACGTAAAGCTGCAGGTGCCGGCTGGCTCCGCCACCCCGTCACCCCCGATCGGCCCGGCCCTCGGCCAGCGCGGTCTGAACATCATGGAATTCTGCAAGGCCTTCAACGCGGCCACGCAGGAGATGGAGAAGGGCTCGCCCATCCCCGTCGTCATCACCGCCTATGCCGACAAGAGCTTCACCTTCGAGATGAAGCAGCCGCCGGTGACCTACTTCATCAAGAAGGCCGTGAACCTCAAGTCCGGCTCCAAGCTGCCGGGCAAGGAATCGGCCGGCACGATCACGACGGCCCAGCTGCGCGAGATCGCCGAGAAGAAGATGAAGGATCTCAATGCCGACTCCGTCGACGCTGCCGTGTCGATGATCGCCGGCTCCGCCCGTTCCATGGGCATCCAGGTCGAGGGCTGATAGAACATGGCAAAGATCGCAAAGCGCGTCGCTTCCGCCCGCGAGGGCATTGACCGCAACAAGCTCTACCCGCTCGAAGAAGCCGTGAAGATGGTCAAGGCCCGCGCCTCGGCCAAGTTCGACGAGTCCGTCGAGATCGCCATGAACCTCGGCGTCGACCCGCGTCACGCCGACCAGATGGTCCGCGGCGTCGTCAACCTGCCCAACGGCACCGGCAAGACCGTTCGCGTCGCCGTGTTCGCCCGTGGCGGCAAGGCCGACGAGGCCAAGGCTGCCGGTGCGGACGTGGTGGGTGCGGAAGACCTGCTCGAGCAGATCCAGGGCGGCACCATCAACTTCGATCGTTGCATTGCCACTCCGGACATGATGCCGCTGGTCGGTCGTCTCGGTAAGATCCTCGGCCCGCGCAACCTGATGCCGAACCCCAAGGTCGGCACGGTGACCATGGACGTCAAGGGTGCCGTCGAGGCTGCCAAGGGCGGCGCCGTCGAGTACCGCGTCGAAAAGGCTGGCATCATCCACGCCGGCGTCGGCAAGGTCTCCTTCTCCGAGGAAGCCCTGCTGCAGAACATCAAGGCGTTCACCGACGCCGTGCAGAAGTCCAAGCCGGCTGGCGCCAAGGGCACCTACGTCAAGAAGGTCGCCGTGAGCTCCACCATGGGCCCGGGCGTGCACGTCGAGCCCAACACGGCTATGTAACTCCGAATTCCGGGAGCTTCGGCTCCCGGGTCGCCACCGGCTCCGGCCGGTGGTGCAAGTCCTGTCCGAGACTGCCGGTGCCAACCATCCGGGTTGGCTTAATGCCCTGCGGGGCGCCAGCACAGACGGGGTGAAGACCCAATTCTGCCGGCAACGGCAGGGGAAGGTTCGAACCTAGGCCAGTTGCTTTCGAGCGCTTGGTTGGCAGGCAAATCACCGCTGCGTTCCGGCTCGCCGGAACAAGGCAATTGCCAATGGTCCCGCGGCGTTCGCCAAGGGACCTACTCTAGGAGACTAGATTGGAAAGAGCGGAAAAGGCTGAGCTCGTCGCTTCGCTCCAGGCTGCCCTCGGCGGCGCTGGCTCGATCGTCGTTGCCCAGAACTCCGGCCTCTCCGTCGCTGCCTTCACCGACCTGCGCGTGCAGGTCAAGAAGGCTGGCGGACAGGTCAAGGTCGCCAAGAACCGTCTTGCCAAGCTCGCTCTGAAGCAGACCGAAGTCGCCGACATCGCGGACCTGTTCAAGGGTCCGACGGTCATTGCGTATGCGGATGATCCAGTGGTTGCGCCGAAAATCGCAGCCGCCTTCGCCGAGAAGAACCAGAAGTTCGTGGTTCTCGGCGGTGCCATGGGCGCTACCGCACTCGACGCCGCTGGCGTCAAGACGCTGGCCACGATGCCGTCGCTCGACGAACTGCGTGCCAAGCTGGCCGGCCTGCTCGTGCAGCCCGCGGCCCAGATTGCCCGCATCGTCAAGGAACCGGGTGCAGGTATCGCCCGCGTCCTGTCGGCTCATGCAGAAAAGAGCGAAGCGGCGTAAGGCCCCTTCAACTATTCGAACCCAACCCTATATAGAGAGAACAAAATGGCTGCTGATCTCGCCAAGCTCGTAGATGACCTGTCCGCCCTGACCGTCCTGGAGGCTTCCGAGCTCTCCAAGATGCTCGAAGAGAAGTGGGGCGTTTCCGCCGCTGCTCCGGTTGCCGTTGCCGCCGCTGGTGGCGCCGGTGGTGCCGCTGCTCCGGCCGCTGAAGAGAAGACCGAATTCGACGTGATCCTCGCCTCCTTCGGCGACAACAAGATCAACGTCATCAAGGAAGTCCGTGCCATCACCGGTCTCGGCCTCGGCGAAGCCAAGGCCCTGGTTGAAGGTGCTCCGAAGGCCGTCAAGGAAGGCGTGTCGAAGGCTGAAGCCGAAGACATCCAGAAGAAGCTGGAAGCTGCTGGCGCCAAGGTCGAGCTCAAGTAAGCTTGGCTCTGCCATAATATTTGCGAAATGGCGCGTTAAGTGCCATTTCGCTACTTCACTCCGTCAAGGGGTGATTCGCCGCGACCGATTGGATGGGTCTGCGGCCAATTTGCGGAAAATACGAAGAATACAAGGATGTCGCCGGCGCGCTGAAGCCCGCAGACCTCATGGTGAGCTTGTTGATCCACGAGGTCCGGAATGCTGAAGACGATCCGGTCGATTTCGTTCCTTCCAGGCTCGGAACGGGGTCCACGGACATCAAGGGCTTGAGACTACCGGGCATATATCCCGAGCTCCGACGGCTGATTGTCGGGTCTTTGGATATCTGCCTCCGAGACAATCGCTGAAATTAGAGGAGCCCTAATGGCTACCACGTTCAACGGCCGCCGCAAGGTTCGCAAGTCCTTCGGTTCCATTCGCGAAGTCACGGAGATGCCCAATCTGATCGAGGTGCAGAAGGCCTCCTACGATCAGTTCCTCATGGTGGAAGAACCCAAGGGTGGACGCGCCGACGAAGGTCTGCAGTCCGTCTTCCGCTCGGTATTTCCGATCACTGACTTCTCCAACACCGCTTCTCTCGAATTCGTGAAGTACGAATTCGAGCAGCCCAAGTACGACATCGACGAGTGCCGTGCGCGCGACATCACGTTCGCTGCCCCGCTCAAGGTGACGCTGCGGCTGATTGTGTTCGAAGTGGACGAGGAAACCGGCGCCCGTTCCGTCAAGGACATCAAGGAGCAGGACGTCTACATGGGCGACATGCCCTTCATGACGTCGAACGGCACCTTCATCGTCAACGGCACCGAGCGCGTCATCGTCTCCCAGATGCACCGTTCCCCGGGCGTGTTCTTCGACCACGACAAGGGCAAGACCCACTCCTCGGGCAAGCTCCTGTTCGCCGGCCGCATCATTCCCTACCGCGGCTCCTGGCTCGACATCGAGTTCGACGCCAAGGACATCGTCTATGCGCGCATCGACCGCCGCCGCAAGATTCCGGTGACCTCGCTGCTCAAGGCCCTCGGCATGGACGCCGAGGAGATCCTGTCGACCTACTACACCACCCTTCAGTACGAAAAGACCGAGAAGGGCTGGCGCGTGCCGTACGACGCCGAGAAGTGGAAGGGCGCCAAGCCGAGCCACGACCTCGTCGACGCCACCACCGGCGACGTCGTCCATGAGGGCGGCAAGAAGCTCTCGGCCCGCCAGGCCAAGAAGCTCGCCGAAAACGGCCTGACCCACCTGCTTGCCGTCGATGAGGACCTCTACGGCTCCTACATCGGCGAGGACCTGGTGAACCTCAAGACCGGCGAGATCTACGCCGAGGCCGGCGACGAACTCGACGAGAAGCTGCTGACCAAGCTGGTCGACCTCGGCTTCGACGAGTTGCCGATCCTCGACATCGATCACGTCACCATTGGCCCGTACATCCGCAACACGCTGGCTGTGGACAAGAACGAGTCCCGCGAGGACGCGCTGTTCGACATCTACCGGGTGATGCGTCCGGGCGAGCCGCCGACCGTGGAAACGGCCGAGGCGATGTTCCAGTCGCTGTTCTTCGATAGCGAGCGCTACGACCTGTCGGCCGTGGGTCGCGTGAAGATGAACATGCGTCTCGAACTCGACGCTCCCGACACCGTCCGCACCCTGCGCAAGGAAGATATCGTCGAGGTGGTCCGCACCCTCGTCGACCTGCGCGACGGCCGCGGCGAGATCGACGACATCGACAACCTGGGCAACCGCCGCGTTCGCTCGGTCGGCGAACTCATGGAAAACTCCTACCGCCTTGGCCTGCTCCGCATGGAGCGCGCCATCAAGGAGCGCATGAGCTCGGTCGAGATCGACACGGTCATGCCGCAGGACCTGATCAACGCCAAGCCGGCGGCTGCCGCCGTGCGCGAGTTCTTCGGTTCCAGCCAGCTCTCGCAGTTCATGGACCAGACCAACCCGCTCTCCGAGATCACCCACAAGCGCCGCCTGTCGGCTCTTGGACCGGGCGGTCTCACCCGTGAGCGTGCCGGCTTCGAAGTCCGTGACGTGCACCCGACCCACTATGGCCGTATCTGCCCGATCGAGACGCCGGAAGGCCCGAACATCGGTCTGATCAACTCGCTGTCGACCTTTGCCCGCGTCAACAAGTACGGCTTCATCGAGACCCCGTACCGCAAGATCGTCGACGGCAAGCTGACCGACGAAGTGGTCTACCTCTCCGCCATGGAAGAGGCCAAGCACTACGTCGCCCAGGCCAACGTGCAGTTCGACGAGAACGGCGAGCTGGTGGATGACCTGGTGGTTGCCCGCCATGCCGGCGACAACGGCCTGACGCCCAAGGAAAACGTCGACCTGATGGACGTTTCCCCCAAGCAGATGGTGTCGGTTGCCGCCTCGCTGATCCCGTTCCTCGAGAACGACGACGCCAACCGCGCCCTGATGGGCTCGAACATGCAGCGCCAGGCCGTGCCCCTGCTGCGTGCCGAGGCTCCGTTTGTCGGCACCGGCATGGAGTCCGTCGTGGCTCGTGACTCGGGCGCCGCGATCGTCGCCAAGCGCAAGGGCATCGTCGACCAGGTGGACGCCACCCGTATCGTTATTCGGGCGACGGAAGAAACCGACGCGTCGAAGTCGGGCGTCGACATCTACAACCTGATGAAGTTCCAGCGTTCGAACCAGTCGACCTGCATCAACCAGCGCCCGCTGGTGGTTGTCGGTGACCACGTCAACGCCGGTGACATCATCGCCGACGGTCCGTCGACGGAACTGGGCGATCTGGCCCTGGGCCGCAACGTGCTCGTCGCCTTCATGCCCTGGAATGGCTACAACTTCGAAGACTCAATCCTGCTCAGCGAGAAGATCGCCATGCAGGACGTCTTCACCTCGATCCACATCGAGGAGTACGAAGTGATGGCCCGCGACACCAAGCTTGGTCCGGAGGAAATCACCCGCGACATTCCGAACGTTTCGGAAGAAGCGCTGAAGAACCTCGACGAAGCGGGTATCGTCCATATCGGTGCCGAAGTGCAGCCGGGCGACATCCTGGTCGGCAAGATCACCCCCAAGGGTGAATCGCCGATGACGCCGGAAGAAAAGCTCCTCCGCGCCATCTTCGGCGAGAAGGCCTCCGACGTTCGCGATACCTCGCTCCGCGTGCCGCCGGGCGATGCTGGTACTGTTGTTGAAGTGCGCGTGTTCAACCGCCACGGCATCGACAAGGACGAGCGCGCCATGGCCATCGAGCGCGAGGAAATCGAGCGTCTTGCCAAGGACCGTGACGACGAGCAGTCGATCCTCGACCGCAACGTCTATGCCCGTCTCAAGGAAATGCTGTTCGGCAAGACCGCGACGGCAGGTCCGAAGGGCTATGTCGTCGGCACCAAGCTCAATGACTCCGTGTTCGACGGTCAGCCCCGCTCCAAGTGGTGGCAGTTCGCGGTCGAAGACGACAAGGTCATGGCCGAGATGGAAGCCCTGCATGCCCAGTACGAGGAAAGCCGCAAGCTCCTCGAACAGCGCTTCATCGACAAGGTGGACAAGCTCCAGCGCGGCGATGAACTGCCCCCGGGCGTGATGAAGATGGTCAAGGTCTTCATCGCCACCAAGCGCAAGATCCAGCCGGGCGACAAGATGGCCGGCCGTCACGGCAACAAGGGTGTGGTGTCGCGCATCGTGCCGATCGAAGACATGCCGTACCTCGAAGACGGTACGCACGTCGACATCGTGCTCAACCCGCTCGGCGTGCCCTCGCGCATGAATGTCGGCCAGATCCTCGAGACCCACCTGGGTTGGGCCTGCGCCGGCATGGGCCGCAAGATCGACCAGATGGTGCGTGCCTACCAGCAGTCGGGCGACCTCAAGCCGCTGCGCACCGAGGACAAGGCTCTCTATGCCAACGACAGCTCGATCAGCGAGCTGGACGACGATGGCCTGATCCGCCTCGGCGAACACCTGTCCAAGGGTGTGCCGATCGCGACCCCGGTCTTCGACGGCGCCAAGGAAGCCGACATCGTGGATCTGCTGGAGCGTGCCGGGCTCAATGCCTCGGGCCAGTCGACCGTCTATGACGGCCGTACCGGTGAGCAGTTCGACCGTCCGGTGACGGTTGGCTACATCTACATGCTCAAGCTGGACCACCTGGTGGACAACAAGATCCACGCCCGTTCGATCGGTCCGTACTCCCTGGTCACCCAGCAGCCGCTGGGCGGCAAGGCCCAGTTCGGCGGTCAGCGCTTCGGCGAGATGGAGGTATGGGCCCTCGAAGCGTATGGCGCTGCCTATACGCTGCAGGAAATGCTCACCATCAAGTCGGACGACGTGGCGGGCCGGACCAAGGTCTACGAGGCGATCGTCCGCGGCGACGACACCTTCGAAGCGGGTATCCCGGAAAGCTTCAACGTTCTGGTCAAGGAAATCCGGTCGCTCGGGCTCAATGTCGAGCTCGAGAACCGCGAAG
>JAEYXQ010000141.1 GCA_023431205.1 Pseudomonadota bacterium
GGTGTGAACTCACAACAAACGCGGTGTCATTCCCGCGAAGGCGGGAACCCATCCTGAGGCGCTTGAACGGCCACCTTGCGGCTGTGGCGGCATCTCGGGATGGGCCCCCGCTTTCGCGGGGGTGACATCGAGGGTGTGATGAGGGTGGTGAAGGAGCCGAGAGTTCGGCACCCCCTCCCTTACCCTCCCCGCAAGGGGGAGGGTAAGGGAGAGATTGGGCCTAAGCCAATGCCGGCCTGCGGGTCGTGGCCACGAACACGGCGACGAACACCAGGGTCAGCAGCAGCACGATGCTGGGGGCGGGGGCGGAATCGAGGAAGAAGCTGATGTAGATGCCGACCAGCGAGCACAGGGTGGAGATGGTGGCGGCGAGCACCAGCATGACGCCGAAGCGGCGGGTGAGCAGAAAGCTGATGGCGCCCGGCGCCACCAGCAGGGCGACGACGAGGACGATGCCGACGGCGGAGAGGGCGGCAACGATGGCGAGCGAGAGCAGCGCCAGGAGGCCGTAGTGCAGCAGGCGGGTGTTGAGGCCGATGGCGCCTGCCTGCTGCGGATCGAAGGTGAAGAGCATCAGGTCCCGCCAGCGCAGGGCGGTGACCACGGTGACAAGGACGCCGATGATCGCGGTCTGGATGAGCCCGTCGAGGGTAACGCCGAGGATGTTGCCGAACAGGATGTGGTCGAGGTGGACGTCGGTGGGGAAGGCGGTGACAAGGACGATGCCGAGGCCGAAGAGGCCGGCAAAGACCACGCCCATCACCGTGTCTTCCTTGATGCGGGAGTTCTCCTTGAGGTAGCCCACGGAGATGGCGCAGACCATTCCGGCGACGAAGGCGCCGAGGCCGAAGGGGAGCCCGGTAAGGTAGGCGAGCACCACGCCGGGAAGCACGGCGTGGGAGACCGCATCGCCCATCAGCGACCAGCCCTTGAGCACCAGGAAACAGGAGAGCAGCGCGGTTGGGACAGCAACCAGCACCGCCACCAGCATGGCCGTGGTCATGAACGGAAACTGGAACGGCCAGAGGGCATAGACGAGGAACTCGCTCATGCCTCGAGCTCCAGCCGGGCACGGCGACGGGCGGCAAGAATGCCGTGCTTTGGCGCAAAGACGAAGGCGAGGAGGAAGATTAGGGTCTGCAGGCAGACGATCACCCCACCGGTGGCGCCGTTGAGGAAGAAGCTGAGATAGGCGCCGACCAGGCTGGTGAGCGCACCGATGAGGATGGCGAGGATGACCAGCGGGCCGAAGCGGTCGGAGAGGAGATAGGCGGTGGCGCCGGGGGTGACCACCATGGCGATGACGAGGAAAGCGCCCACCGTCTGCATGGCGGCGACGGTGCAGGCGGCAAGCAGGGTGAAGAAGATCACACGCAGGAGCGGCGGGTTGAGGCCGATGGAGCGGGCATGGGATTCGTCGAAGAAGGTGACCATCAGATCCTTCCAGATCACCGCCATGACGGCGAGTGTAATGGCGGAGATGATCACGAGCTGGAGCGTGTCGCCGGGGGTGACGGCGAGGATGTTGCCCATGACGATGGTCTGCACGTTCACCGAGGTGGGCGACAGCGAGATCATGAACAGGCCGAGCCCGAAAAAGGCGGTGAAGATCAGCCCGATCACCGCATCTTCCTTGAGTTTTGTACGCTGGGTGAGGAACAGCATGGCGAGCGCCGCCAGGCCGCCGGAGAAGAAGGCGCCGAGCGAAAACGGCAGGCCGAGCATATAGGCACCGGCGACGCCGGGGACGATGGAGTGACTGAGGGCATCGCCGATCAGGGACCAGCCCTTGAGCATCAGATAGGCTGAGAGAAAGGCGCAGACCCCGCCGACCAGCGCCGACACCCAGATGGCATTGACCATGTAGCCATAGCTGAAGGGGAGCAGCAGGGTGTCGATCATTGTTCGGACCGGTCGCGCTGCTGCTGGGTCATGCTGCCCTTTTCGCCATAAAAGACCAGCGGGCGCTCGTCGTCGGTGAGGACGGAAAGGTGGCGCGGGTCGTCGTCGGCATGGAGCCCCTGCCCTGCGAGGACAAAATGGCGGAGGGCGCCGCCGAAGGTTTCCTCGAGATGCTCGCGGGTGAAGATCTCGCTGGTCGGACCAGAGGCGAGGACCGTTCCCCTGACCAGAACGCAGCGGTCGCAGAATTCGGGGACGGAGCCGAGATTGTGGGTCGAGACCAGCATGACCTTGCCCTCGTCGCGCAGGTCGCGCAGCAGGGCGACGATGGCATCCTCGGTCTTGACGTCGACGCCGGTGAAAGGCTCGTCGAGAAGGATGACTTCGCCCTCCTGGGCGAGGGCACGGGCAAGGAAGACGCGCTTCTTCTGGCCGCCCGAGAGTTCGCCGATCTGGCGCTTGCGGAACTCGACGAGGCCCACCCGTTCAAGGGATTCAGTGACCTTCTGCCGGTCGAGCGGGCGCGGGCGGCGGAGCCAGCCCATATGGCCGAAGCGGCCCATCATCACCACGTCCTCGACCAGCACGGGGAAGTTCCAGTCGACCTCCTCGGACTGGGGGACGTAGGCAACGAGATTGCGCTTGAGCGCCTCGCGACCGGGCACGCCGAGAATGGTGACGCTGCCTGTCGCCAGCGGCACGAAGCCCATGATGGCCTTGAACAGGGTGGACTTGCCGGAGCCATTGACCCCGACCAGGGCGGTGATGGAGCCGCGCGGCACGGTGAAGCTGGCATGCCGCATGGCGGTGTGGCCGTTGCGGTAGGCCACGGAGACATCAGCCAGAGCGAGACCGGCGGCCGTGGTGTCCATCAGGAAGCAAGCCCCGCGGCGATGGTTTCGGTGGTGACGCGCAGGAGGTCGAGATAGGTGGGCACCGGCCCGTCGGGCTCGGACAGGGAGTCCACATAGAGCACGCCGCCATAGCTTATGCCGGTTTCGCGGGCGACCTGCTCGGCCGGGGCAGACGACACTGTGGACTCCGAGAAGATGGCGGGCACCGGATTGGCGCGGATGGTGTCGATCATGGCGCGAACCTGCTGCGGGGTACCCTGCTGGTCGGCATTGATGGGCCAGAGGAATAGCTCACGCAGGCCGAAATCGCGGGCGAGATAGCTGAAGGCGCCTTCGGAGGTGGCAAGCCAGCGCCGGTCCTCGGGGACGGTGGCGAGGCGTTCACGAATAGGCTGGACGGTGGCGGTGATGGCCTCGGCATAGGCGGCGGCATTGCTGTCATAGGTGGCGGCATTGGCCGGATCGGCCTCGGCAAGAGCGCGGCGGATGTTGTCGACATAGACGAGGGCGTCGGTGGGCGACATCCACGCATGGGGGTTGGGCTTGCCGGCATAGGGGCCGGCGCCGATGCCGATGGGTTCGACCCCGTCGCTGACCACGACGCTGGGGATGCTGCCGAGGCCGGCAAGGAAGGGCTCGAACCAGAGTTCGAGATTGAGGCCGTTCCACAGGATCAGCCCGGCCCCCTGGGTGGCGACAAGATCGCCGGGAGTAGGCTGGTAGTTGTGGATTTCGGCGCCGGGCTTGGTGATGGAGACGACTTCGGCCGCCTCACCGGCGACGTTGCGGGCCATGTCGGCAATGACGGTGAAGGTGGTGACCACCTTGAGCCGCTCCTGAGCAGCGGCGGGCGACAGGGCAGAGGCAAGAACCAGCAGGGCAAGGAGCAGGCGACGCATTGACGATCTCCAGACGGCACGCTCACGTTCTATTTTAGTTGCAAATCGTTCGCAATAGCAACAACGCGGCACGGCGGGATAATGCGCGGCGGCTAGAGGGTTTCGACGGCGCGAGCGATGCGGCTCTCGAAACGGCGGAGGCGCGGCGGGTGGACGGTTTCGGCGGCGTGGAGGCTGAGCATGGTGAAGCGGGCCTGCGGCGCACAGGCGCCGAGGATGGCGGTCTTGAGGATGCGGCGGACGGGCTGGCGCATCACCAGGCGATCGATCCACCATGGGGAGCCGAGGGTGGTGACAACGAGGCAGGACTGGAGCCCGGTCAGGCGCGGCTTGATCGGCGTGCCCTGATCGAAGGCGAAGCCGGGGGCCCAGACGCGATCGAACCAGCCCTTCAGGATAGCGGGAAGGCCGAACCACCAGGTGGGAAAGACCAGCACCAGGATGTCGGCGTCGGCGAGGCGCTGCTGCAGGGCGATGGCGTCGGGGACGGACTGCGGCTCGGCGTAGTAGTGGCGGCGCTCGTCATGCGTGAGCGCAGGCTGGAACGCTTCGGCGTAGAGGTCGAGCCGGTCCATCTCGAAGCCGCGGGCGCGGAGGGCGGCTTCGGCGGTGTGGGCGAGGTGGGCGCCGAGGCTGTCGGGCAGCGGGTGGGCAAAAACGAGATGGGCGCGCATGGGAGCTCCGGCTGAAACGGCGGTTCGGTGTGCGGCCGAACGGCACGGCGGTCAATGCCGACGGTTGACGGGTGGCAAGGGAGTGGTGAGAAGAGGACGCGTCGTCTTTCGGAATAGCGTGTTGCCGAAACTCTCCAGCTTTCGCCGTTTGCCGCCCGACCCGGTTCCGTGGGGGCCGGCATGAGCAAGATCCATGTGGTGCTGTCGTTCGACGACAATTTCTGGGCTCCGGCCTACGCGGTGATGCGGTCGGCCTGCCTGTCGAGCAAGCGGCGGGCGGACATGGTGTTTCACCTGCTGCACATGCCGGTGAGTGAAGAACACCGGCAGGATCTCGACGCGATCACGGCCGAGTTCGGGGCGGAACTGCGCTGGTACCCGCTGGCCGGGCAGCCGGTGTTCGAGGATTTCACCGACGGGCTGAAGACAAGCGCGCAGTGGCCGCGGGTGGTCTATGCGCGACTGCTGCTGGCGGAACTGCTGCCGGCCGAGCTCGAGCGGGTGCTTTATCTCGACTGCGACATGCTGGTGCGGCGGCCACTGGAGGAGGTGTTCGGGGCCGACCTCGAGGGCAGGCCGATCGGGGCGGTGCTGGATACGCTCCACCCCTTCATCATGGGTCGCCGGGACATGCGGGAAAACCCCGACATCTTCGACCTGGCCGAGCCCTATTTCAATTCCGGGCTGATGCTGGTCGACATGGCGGGCTGGCGGCGGATGGACGTGCAGGGGGCGATGCGGGCGCTGGCGGCCAGGGGCTGGCTGCGGCGGCTGCAGTATGACCAGGACATGCTCAACATCATCTTTCGCGGCCAGTGGAAGGCGCTGCCCTGGCGCTGGAACACCATGGACGCCCACCCCGCGCACGAGACGCTGAACCCGGCGATCCTCCACTTCACCGGGCTCAACAAGCCGTGGGCGCTGACGGCCGGCATCCGGCGCAGCACGGCCTATGCGCGCTGGTACCGGCATGTGATGACCAACGAGCTGTTCTATCGCTTCGCCCGCCACCGCTGGAAGCGGTGGTGGCTGAAGCGGCTGCGCCTCGGCTAGGCCGGGGCGCCGAGCTCAGTCGCCGATGACGCGGCGGCGGTATTCGCTGGCGAGGTAGACGGCAAAGAGGGCGACGACGAGCCCGATCAGCACCTGCAGCCAGTCGGTGCGGTTGATCAGGTCGGTGGCGAAGGCAAGGGCGCTGAAGGGCGCGTCGCCGAGGAACCAGGCATCGATGTAACCGTCTTCGGCGAGGGGCAGGCTGGCGCGGTAGCTGATGTAGTTCCAGGTGTGGGTGGCGAAGGGATGTACGCCCCCGAGGACGACCCATTCGAACATCGACACGACGGCCGGCAGCACAAGGGACACGGGGATAGCCCAGCGGCCCATGGCGGTGGCGAGCCCGCCGACGACGCCCATCACCGGCAGGTACCACAACAGGCCGGCGGCGAAGGCGACGAGGATGGCGAGCGCCACCTGGCCGTAGATCACCGCGATACTGCCGAGAGTGGCAAGGCTGGCCGTGCCGTTGATAAGCATGGTGACGAAGGCGACACCGAACAGCAGCAGGCCGCTGAGCAGGGCCACGGCATAGACCGTGCCCGGCAGGATGGTGACGGCGGCGGTGAGCTTGCTCATCAGCACCCGGAAGTCGCTGACCGGCATCGACTTCCAGAACAGCATGGAGTTGTTGCGCCGGTCGGCCCAGAAGGCGTCGCCGCAATAGAAGAACAGGGTCGCCATCAGATAAAGGGCCCAGCCGGCACCGAAGCCGAGAAAGCCGACTTCGAAGATGCGCAGCGGCGCGACGGTGAACATGGCGCCGGAAAAGCGTGCGTCGACCCGGCCGACGGTGAAGGCAAGGAGCGTGGCGCCGAACAGCACCCCGACCAAGGCCAGCGGCCCCCAGAGAAAGGCCCCGCGGTGCTCGATGAGTTCGCGGCGAACGAGCGCGATGAAGGCCCTCATTGGGCGGTCTCCGGATTGGCGGTGGGCCGCTGCATCAGCGCCACGAACAGGTCGGACAGGGTGGGCGTGGAGAGCGCGCCCAAGGGTTCGAGCAGGGCACGATCGACGCCATCGAAGATCATCACCGTCTGCCCGAACCGCGTTTCCTCGTAAACCGGGCCGTATGTGCGCGCTTCGGCTTGCTTTTCGGTGTCGTTGACGACGAGCTGGGTGAACTTGTCGTTCACCGTCTCCATCTGCATGTGCAGGATCAGATCGCCATCCCGGATGAACATGATGTCGGAGAGCATGAACTCGATCTCGTCCACCTGATGGGTGGTGATAATCAGGGTGCGCTCCTCGGTCATGTAGTCTTCGAGCAGGCGCCGGTAGAAGCGCTTGCGGTAGGTGATGTCGAGGCCAAGGGTCGGTTCGTCGAGGACCAAGAGCTTGGCGTCGATGGCCATAACCACGGCGAGGTGGAGCTGCGCCATCATCCCCTTGGACAAGGTCTTGATTTTCATCTCGGGGCGGATGTCGGTGCCCTCGAGGAACTGCCGCGCCTTGTCCGGCGAGAAGTTGGGGTGGACGTTGGTGAGCAGCGCAAACAGTTCGCGTACCCGCATGAACCTGGGCAGGCTGGCAACGTCGGAGATGAAGGCCACATTCTCCATCAGCTGGGCGCGGCGGGCGAAAGGATCCTCGCCGAGGACACGAATGGTGCCTTCGCAATTGGTGAGGCCAAGCATAGCGTTAAGCGTGGTGGTCTTGCCCGCGCCATTGTGTCCGACCAGACCGTAGATGCGGCCGGCGGGGATGTCGAAATCGAGCCCGTGCAGGATTTCCTTGCGGCCAAAGCGCTTGGTGAGGCCGCGGGCGGTGACGATGGGAGGCTGCACGGCCGGCGGAGTGGTCGGGGACAGGTCGTTCATTTCCTGTTGTCCTCGGTGGGGGTTTGCGGATTGAGAAGCTGCCTCAGATCGAGCTCCAGGGCGCGAATGCGTGCAGCGATGCGGGGCCAGTCTTCCTTGAGGAACTGACGGCGCTCGTGCGCCAGCAGTTCTTCGCGCGCACCTTCCTTGACGAACATGCCGAGGCCCCTTCGTTTCTCGACCACTCCGAGTTCGACCAGGGCATCATAGGCCTTGGTGACCGTGAGCGGATTGACCGACAGATCGGCCGCGATCTGGCGAACCGAGGGCAATGCCTCGCCTTCGCGTGCCTGGCCGCGGAGGATCATCTCGATCAGCCGCTGCCGGATCTGGACGAAGATCGGCTGGCTGGTGTGGAAGTCATCCATGTGTTGCGCCTAACTAGTGTGCTAGTGATGTACCACACCGTGGCGGAGTGTCAATGCGGATTCTGCAGGCCGGCCGACGCTTGCACCCGGCCCCTGGTTTCACTATCCAGGAGAATACCAATTGGAGACCAATCATGCCGCAGCACCCGTTCAAGATCGAGATCTGTGTGGAGGGCGTGGACGGGCTGGTGGCCGCGCAGGAAGCCGGTGCGGATCGGGTGGAACTGTGCGCCAGCCTGCTGGAGGGCGGGATCACGCCGAGCCTCGGCGTGGTCAAGGCGGCGCTCGCGGTAGCGACGATCCCGTTCCACGCGATCGTGCGGCCACGCGGCGGCGATTTTCTGTATTCCGAGCTCGAGTTCCAGGCGATGCTGGAGGACGTCAAGGCCCTGCGGGAGTTGGGCGTTGCCGGCGTGGTGATCGGCTGCCTGACCGCAGACGGGCGGATCGACGAGGCGCGGACCAGGGCGCTGGTGGAGGCGGCGCGGCCGCTGAAGGTGACCTGCCACCGCGCCTTCGACATGACGGCGGATTTTCGCGAGGCGGTCGAGGCGCTGGTGCGCTGCGGCGTCGACCGGGTGCTGACCAGCGGTCAGCGGGACACCGCCGAAGAGGGGCTCGACATTCTCAAGGCGACGGCAGAGGCTGCGGCCGGCCGGATCGTGGTGATGGCCTGCGGCGGGCTCGACGAGGGCAACATCGCCCGGCTGCGGCGCGAGAGCGGCTGCGACGAGATGCACTTTGCCGCGCTGACCACAGTGGGCAGCGGCATGACCTACCGCAACCCCAATGTGGGCATGGGCGGCACCGCCATAGAGCGGGAATACGATATCACCCTTACCGATGGCGAGGCGGTGCGCCGCACCATTGCGGAAGCGCGCGCGGCATAAGGCGCTTTGCAGCCATCGCCGCGCCCGGCTAGAAGCGCGGCATGGCCCGTTCCTTTCTTTTTGCCCAGGATGACACCGCCGTTGCGACGACGCGGCTGATCGCGACGGCTGCGAGCAGCACCGGCTTCATGAAGGGGGCGCCAGGCGCGCCAGCCGAAGGCTGGTACCGCATCGGCGGCGACAATGCCGGGTTTGTTGCGGCACTGCACGAGGCGCTCCGGCAGACCTACCCTCAAGCGGGCGCGGCGTTCCACGCGGTGCGGCTGTGGACCAACCTGATCTGGCAGCCGGCCTACCTCGCGGTGATCTCGGTGCATCTTCACGGCGCGGTGCCGGATTTTTCCGGACTGTCGCAGGACCGGCGCGGCATCTATGTCGACGGGTTCCGGCTGGCCGGTCGGCCGCAGCGGAGCGGAACTATCGCCGAGATGATCGCGGACGCGGCCGGGCAGTTGCGGGCGGCGACGGATGCCATGCTGGCGGAGGTGAATGCGCTCGAGCGGCTGCGGGACACCCCTGCCCGGCGCCTTTTGGCCTACCGCATGGCAGCGCTGATGCTGTGGCTCGGGCATCGGCGGCCCGAGATGAGCAATGACGACGTGCTGGCAACGGCGACGCAGTGGTTCGAGGCGACGGACCTCACCAGCCATGTGGCGCTGCAGGCGGTGCCTGCGGGGGATGGCAGTTCGGTGCTGATCGTCCGGCGAAAGGGCTGCTGCCTCGACTACCTGATCACCCCGGAGCGGCTGTGCGCCAGTTGCCCGAAGCAACCCGAAGCCGTGCGCCTGCAGCGGCAGACGGAGAATGCACTGGCAGAGTGGGGATAAGGGCAAGCCGATCTAGGAGTAGTCGGATCGACATCTCAGGATGGGTCCCCGCTTTCGTGGGGATGACAGCCCGGTGGGTGGGGGTGGATACTGAATGTCACGTGCCTGCTCCACCCGCGTCGGACCTACGCGTCGCTAGGTCCGAAGACCTTTCAGCATGGCGGCCATGGCGGCTTCGAAGTGGGGGCGCTGGTCTTCCGGCGCTAGAGCGGCGCGGTCGAACAGGGCGCCGAAGAGCTGGGCCAGCGGCAGCACCGGCAAGCGCTTGAGGGCACCGGCATCCATGGCATCGCCGAGACCGCAGACCAGAGTCTCGAGGCCATGGCGCGCATCGATGGCGTCGAGTGCTTCGCGGCCGAGCACGGCGGGGGCATCGAGCAGCAGGATGCGACGCCGGCCCGGATCGGCCATGGCGGCGAAGAACGCCTTGCTGCCGGCCAGCAGCGCCGCCACCGGATCGGCGGGCTTGGCGCCACCCGCGGCCTCGATGCTGGCGGCCACCGCAGCGTGCTCGGCCTCGACCACTGCGGCAAACAGCGCGGTCTTGTCGGCGAAGTGATGGTAGAGCGCGCCGCGGGTCAGGCCGGCGGCGGCGACGATGTCCGGCGTTCCCGTTTCCGCATAACCCCTCTCGGCAAAGAGCTTCCGGCCAGCTTCTACCAGCAGTCGCCGGGTTTCGGCGCGACGTTCGGCCTGGCTGCGTCGTTCAACTTGCATACATACTGCCTGTATGTTATTTCATAGACATACAGGCAGTATGTATCTTCTCTGCCGCCAGATGCAAGGAGAACGCCTATGCGCACTGACAGCTTCTACCCCCTGATCCAGGTGGAAGACGTGGAGGCGACGACCCGCTATTACGAAACCCATTTCGGCCTCAGCCGCAGCTTTTCCAGCGACTGGTACGTGCAGTTGCGGGCAGCCTCGGACCACCCGTTCGAACTGGCGGTGATCCGCTATGACCACGACTCAATCCCCCCGGTGGGACGGGAGGTGACGCGCGGACTGATCCTGAGCTTTTATGTGGCGGACGCTGCGGCGGAAGAGCGGCGGCTCGCGGCGGCGGGGCTGACCATTGCCCAGCCTTTGCGCGACGAAGTGTTCGGGCAGCGCCACTTCATCGTGTCCGATCCCAACGGGCTATTGATCGACGTCATCACCCCCATCGAACCCAGCGCCGAGTTTCTCGCCAGCTTGAACGGCTGAGCTTCCATACCACTCTGGCGACTCTGGCGATGTGCCGGTATTGATGCACGTCACTCAGGAGGATCGCATGAGCGCACAGCGTCTCGGTATCGGTATCATCGGCACCGGCAACATTTCATCAGCCTACCTTCGCGCCATTCTGGGCCGGGAAGGACTGGCGGGATTTCCGGTGCTCGACGTGCGCGGCATTGCCGACATGAAAGCGGAAGTGGCCGAGGCGCGGGCGGCGGAGTTCGGCCTCAAGGCCGTCACCATCGAGGACCTGCTGGCTGATCCCGAGGTAAAGCTGGTCATCAACCTGACCATTCCGCGGGCGCATGTGGAGGTGGGGCTGCGGTGCCTGGCTGCCGGCAAGCACGTCTATTCGGAAAAGCCGCTCGGCATTAACTTCGCCGAGGGCAAGCGGCTGCTGGAGGCGGCTGAAAAGGCCGGGCTCAGGATCGGCTCCGCCCCCGACACCTTTCTCGGCGGTTCGCACCAGCAGGCGCGGCAGGTCGTCGATTCCGGCGCCCTAGGGCAGATCGTCGGCGGCACCGCCTTCTTCCAGTGCCCCGGCCATGAGAGCTGGCACCCCGATCCGGCTTTCTACTACGACATCGGCGGCGGGCCGGTGCTGGACATGGGGCCCTATTACATCACAGACCTCGTGAACCTGCTCGGGCCGGTGGCGCGGGTATCGGCGATGAGCTCGCGGCTGCGCACACAGCGGCCGATCACCTCCGAGCCCAAGCAGGGCCAGATCATGGACGTGCATGTCGACACCCATGTCACCGGCTCCCTCGGCTTTGCCAACGGGGCCATCGTGCAGGTAGGGCTGAGCTTCGACGTGCCGGCGCACAAGCATGTGCCGCTCGAACTCTATGGCACCGATGCCAGCCTGATCGTGCCCGATCCGAACTTCTTCGGCGGGGACGTCGAACTGCGCCGGCGCGGCAAGGGCGAGGAGTGGACACCGGTGACGGTGGAGCAGCCCTATGCCGACGGCAACTACCGCTCTCTGGGCGTCGCCGACATGGCGCAGGGCATTCTCCACAACCGGCCGCACCGGGCCAATGGCCATCTGGCGCTGCATGTGCTTGAGGTGATGGAGGCGTTCGCGACGGCTTCGGCGGAAGGCCGGGTGGTGGAGATCACCACCCCGGTCGAACGGCCGGAGCCGCTGGCGACCTCGCTCCGCGACGGCCGGGTCTAGCCCGGCCCCTGAGTTTCAGGCGGCGCCCTGGCGCCGCCCCATGCCCATGATTGCGGCGCTGAGATCAGCCTCGGAGAAGGGCTTGTTGAGCCGCGGCAACCGCAGGTCCTCGCCCTCGGGCAGTTCGGCATAGCCGGTGGCGAGGATAATGCTGGTGGCCGGCCAGCGCTGCATGATTTCTACAGCAAGCTGGGCGCCCGTCATGCGCGGCATGGCATGGTCGGTCACCACCAGGTCGAAATGCTGGGCCTGCAGGTGGCCCAGCGCCTCCTCAGCGGAATAGGCCTCCACCACCGAGTGGCCGAGATCCTCGAGCATGGCGGCGGTGTTCATCAACACCAGCGCATCGTCGTCGACGGCGAGCACGTTGAGCTGGCGCGGGGCGGTGTCGGCTTCAGGGGCCATGGACAGCGGCAGTTCCGGCTCCTCTTCCGCCGTCATCTCACCCTCGATCACCGGCAG
Source organism: Pseudomonadota bacterium (assembly GCA_023431205.1). Classification (GTDB taxonomy): domain Bacteria; phylum Pseudomonadota; class Alphaproteobacteria; order Rhizobiales; family Devosiaceae; genus Devosia. The sequence goes on from JAEYXQ010000141.1 coordinate 12,148, forward strand.
CCAGATACTGGCAGTAGTGCCGCCTCCGGGGGTGCTGGTGATGCTCAGACGGCCGCCCGACTGCTGGGCAAGGCCGTGGACCATGGACAGGCCGAGGCCGGTGCCCTTGCCGATGCCCTTGGTGGTGAAAAACGGCTCGGTCGCCCGCTGCAGGGTTTCCGGTGACATGCCCTCGCCTTCGTCGGCAACCGACAGGCGCACATAGCGGCCCGGCGGCAGATCGTCAAAGGGCGGGGTGGCAAACTCGGCCGTGATGGTGAGCCGGCCACCGGCTGGCATGGCGTCGCGCGCGTTGACCGCCAGGTTCAGAATAGCGGTCTCGAGCTGGGCGGAGTCGGTGCGGACCAGCGGCAGGTTGTCGGCAAAGCGGGTCTCGATGTCGATGGTGGTGCCGAGCGAGCGTTGCAGCAGTTCGGTCATGCCGCCGACGAGGCGGGTGAGGTCCACGGGGCGGAACTCGAGCGTCTGGCGGCGGGCAAAGGCCAGCAGGCGCTGGGTCAGGGTGACGCCGCGGCGGGCTCCTTCGGTGGCGTTGCCCAGCCAGCGGCTGACTTCGCTGTCGGGAGGCAGGCGGCGGGTGGCAAGTTCGAGGCTCGACAGCACGGCCATCAGCAGGTTGTTGAAATCGTGCGCGATGCCGCCGGTGAGCTGGCCGACGGCCTCGAGCTTCTGGGCCTGGAAGAGCTGCTCGCGGGTCTGCTCCAGGGCAGCCTGCGCGCGCTGCCGCTCGGTGACGTCGCGGGTGATCTTGGCAAAGCCGAGCAGGGTGCCGTCGTCGTTGTAGATGGCGTCGATCACCACATGGGCGCGGAAGCGGGTGCCGTCCTTGCGGACCCTCCAGCCTTCGCGCTCGTATCGCCCCTCGGCGCGGGCAATGGTGAGCGCGCGCTCAGGCTCGCCGGCTTCACGATCCTCGGGGACGTAGAAGCTGCGGAAGTGCTTGCCGACGATCTCCTCGCGGCCGTAACCCTTGATGCGCTCGGCGCCGGCGTTCCAGTTGGTGACGATGCCTTCGGGCGAGATCATGTAGATGGCGTAGTCGGTGACGCCTTCGACGAGGCGCCGGAACTGCTCTTCGCTCGCCTGCAGCGCCAGCTGCGCGGTGCGGCGCTCGGTGAGGTCGCGGGTGACCTTGGCAAAGCCGATCAGCCGGTCGGCGGAATCGCGGATGGCGTCGACGACGACATGCGCCCAGAAGCGCGTGCCGTCCTTGCGCATGCGCCAGCCCTCGCTCTCGAAGCGACCTTCCTTGCCGGCGATCGCCAGGGCACGTTGCGGCAGGCCACGCTCGCGGTCTTCGGGCGTGTAGAAGCGCGCGAAATTCTGCCCCAGGATCTCGGCTTCGGTATATCCCTTGAGACGGGCGGCGCCGGCGTTCCAGCTCGACACCGTTCCTTCCGGCGAGATCATGTAGATGGCGTAATCGGTAATCGCATCCAGAAGGATGCGAAACCGCCCCTCCTCCCCGAGGGACGCCAATACCTGATCCATAAGCTTGCCCCTGTTCAGTCAACCCCCTTGAACGCGCCCTCGGGCAAATCGTTCCAAGACCGGGCGATGTCAGTTCCCTACGGCAATCTTGCCCTCGGGCACAATCCCGGCGCGGGTGAGTTTCACGGAGCGGTAGCGGGTAACGGGATCGGTTGGGCCCATCCGGACAGCATCGGGGAAGGCGAGGATCAACTCGACGGCGCTATCGGCAAGTGCATCTTCGGGAAGCGGCAGGGTGAAGGACTGCGGCTCCGGCGCGGTGACCGCGAGCGTGGCGATGGTGTCGCCATCGACCGTGACGTCGACGCGCTGCGGCTGTGGTTCACCGTCGCGGGTGATGGCGGCGAGGTCGAGGACCAGTTGGTGAGGGCCCTGCTGGGGTTCGCCACGGAAGCGGAGGCGGGAACTGGTGCCGACGGCGTGGGTGCCGTCCCCCGCCGGCCCCTCCCAGCCGCAGACGCGCAGCGGCATGGCCTCTTCGCGGCCATCGGAGGTGAAATCCACCACGGTGCCGAACCGATAAGTGCCGGGGACCGGCTGGTTGAGGCAGGTGGTGGTGCGCTCGATGTAATAGGCGCGGAAATCTTCGGGCACGTCGGGATTGAACATCAGCCAGACGACACTGGCTTCAAAGGCGAACAGCAGCGCGGCCAGAGCGTAGGCGCCCCAGCGGATGGCCGGCCGGTCGAAGGTCGCGGTGCTAGACAAGGGCGAGGCTCCAATCGAGCCAGCCGAAGGTGCCGTACCAGCCGCCCACCAGCACCAGCAGCATGCCGATGGCAAAGCCGATGCGACTGCGGCCGAACAGGTCCGCCAGCAGCAGCGACATCGGGCCCATGCCGACAACGAAGCGGACCATGGAGGCAAGCCCGGCAAAGAGCGGGAGGGTTAGGGCCACGACGGCGTAGATGGCCATGCCGATGCGGCCGGTGAGCACCAGTCCGACGATCAGCGCATAAGCCGCAACGGCAGCGGCGGCGAGGAACTGCGAGGCGGTGGGCCACCAGCCGTCACCGGGAAAGCTCGTCAGCCCGTTCCAGATGAAGGCCGGCGGCAGACCGGATGGGCGGCCCCAGGCCCGCTGCACATGCTGGAAGGCCAGGGCATCGCCGATGTGAAGGTGAAGGAAAGCCATGTAGGCAAAGAGGCCAAGCGGGGCGATCGCGAAGGTGAGCACCAGTTCGGGACGGGCGAGCGTTGAGGGGATGAAGTCGCGCCAGGTTCCACCGCGCTCCCGGTGCGCCACCCAGACTTCCCACAGAATGGCGAAGACGATGAAGACCCCGACGATCCGGGTGGCGGAAAGCCCCGCGGCCAGCAGGCCGGCCACCAGCCAAAAGCGGCGGTGAAGCGCGGCAAACACCGCCACCGTGAGGAAGATGAACAGGGTCTCGGTGAAAAAGGTGGTGAAGTAGAACGAGAACGGGCCGGCCAAGATGAACGCGGCAAAGAGCGTGAAGGCACGCAGGCTGCGTCCCAGCAGCGGCCAGGCAAGCAACGCCGTGCCCATGCTGATCAGCACGGACACCGCCGCACTCAATTCGATCGTGGGCAGGCCGGTCAGCTGCCGCAGGGCGCCGATTAACATCGGATAGAGCGGAAAGAATGCCCAGTTGCCGGCATTGATCATCCTGGGCGTCGGGAACGGGTCGTAGCCGCTCTCGGCGAGGCGGACATACCACTCGCAATCCCAACGACACATGACCTTGAAGAAGCCCCCCGGATCGGCGTCGGGCATGGCCAGGCGATAGGAGAAGTACCGGGCAGCAAGCCCGAAGACTGCGAACGTCAGGACGATGCCTACCCGGGTCAGCCATCCGGGCACCACGACGTCCCTCCGTGACAAAGCAACTTCCTGCACGCTGTTTCCCTCGCACCCTGGCGAGATGTAACGCCGCACCGCCTCGTTCAATTATGCGTGTGACGCATGCCCGCCATGCCACAACTTTCAAGGCTCGACGGCGTTGCGGGAAGTTGATGGATATCAGGCCGGTTCTTCCCAGCGTCACCATGCCCAATCACCCCATATACCTTGCGTCCCGCCGCATGTTTCTCAAAGGCGCGGCGGCGACAGCCCTGCTTGTGTCCTCCACAGCGCTAACGCCCGTGCTCAACGCGGCCACTCCACAATCGGGCCCGTTCGACTTCGACTCCTTCTCCCAGCGAATGAAGGATCTGGCAGCCCAACCGCACCAGGCTCCGGCGCCGCTGGCTTCGGCGTTCTACGCCAATCTCGACTATGACGGATATCGTCGGGTCCAGTTCAACACCGAGCGCGCCAAGTGGATCGAAGACGGGCACGGCTATCAGGTGCACGGCTTCCCCATGGGGTGGCTGTTCAAGGAGCCGGTCACCGTGTTCGAGATCGTCGATGGCGACAGCCATTCGATCGAGTTCGGCGGCGACGACTTCAACTATTTCATGGACGGCGAGATGAAGGAGGCGGCGGAAAGCGCCAGCTTCCCGGGTGTCGCCGGTTTTCGCATCAACTACCCGATCAACCGGCCGGAGGCGGCGGACGAGCTCGTCTCGTTTCTCGGCGCCAGCTATTTCCGTGCCCTCGGGCGCGACAACATCTACGGGCTGAGCGCCCGCGGGCTCCTGATCAACTCCTGGCGGGACGGCCCGGAAGAGTTTCCGCGCTTTTCCGAGTTCTATCTCGAAAAGCCTGCCGAGCCCGGGCCGATGATGCTTTACGCTGCGCTCGAAAGCCCGAGCGTCACCGGGGCCTATCGCTTCATCATCCATCCGGCCGGCGCAGACCGGCAGGAAACGGTGATGGAGGTCACCGCGCGGCTCTATTTCCGCGAGGCCGTGGCCGAACTCGGCATCGCGCCGCTGACCTCGATGTTCCTGTTCGATGGCACCAACCGGGCGGGGTTCGACGACTACCGGCCGCAGGTGCATGACAGCAACGGCCTGTTGCTGGAACCTTCCCAAGGCCAGCCGATGTGGCGGCCGCTGAACAATGCCGACTGGCTCGGCAATTCGTACCTGCAGGACGCCTCGGTGAAGGCCTTCGGGCTTTACCAGCGTGGCCGCGCCTTCGAAACCTACCAGGATGCCGGCGCGCATTACGAGCGCCGCCCATCACTGCGGGTCGAGCCGGTGGGTGACTGGGGCCCGGGTTCGGTCCGGCTCATCGAAATCCCCTCCAAGCTCGAGGCGGACGACAACATCGTCGCCTTCTGGATCCCCGAAACGCCGGTCGCGGCGGGCGACGAGCGCGAATACAGCTATCGTCTCGTCTGGGGTGACCTTCTCGCCGACCCGGAAGCGCCCCTTGCCCATGTGGCGGAGACGCGGATCGGCCTCGGCGGGGTCTCGGGTGTTGCCAATGATGCAACACTTCGGAAGTTCGTCATCGATTTCGCCGGCGGCGAACTGCAGCAGATGCATCCAGACACGCCTTTCGACGTTGAAGCCACGGTTTCGGCCGGAAGCATCGTATCAAGCGCCTTTTCCCGGATCCCCGCGAACGGGATGTGGCGGCTTGTGCTGGATGTGGACACCGCCGGGCAGACGCTGGTCGAACTCAAGGCCAGTGTCGGCACCGAATGGCGTCCACTCACCGAAACCTGGATCTACCAGTGGCGTGGAGTGGTTGCATGAAGCATCAGGATTTCTCTTTGTATCAAGGTCTTCCCGACGCTCCGCTGGCCATGCCCAAGCAGACGCTGGAACGCCAGCGTGGCTCCCTGTTCGACCTGCTGCGTTCTGTGCTGCTGGTCTGGCAGCGCCAGTAACCCAGATGCGCCACGGAGACACCCATGGGCATGGCTGAGCGGCTGCGGGCTGCCATGCTGGCCGTGGCGGCCGCAGCAAGCATCGCGGCCGGCCTCGCGTTTCTCGACCTGATCGGCGGCAACCGGCCCAGTACACTGGACTGGATGCGCAGCATCCTGCTGACGGTCACCGTCTTCTGGCTGTTGTGGGGCGGGTTGACCGGCATTCTCGGGGCGTTCGCGCCGGTACGGAAGCCAGTTCCGTGGACGCGACCGCGCGGTATGACGGCGGTCCTGGTGCCGATCTACAACGAAGATCCGCTTGAGACTTTCGCCCGCATCGCCGCTATGAACCGGCAGATGGTGGAGCTGGGTCTGGCGGACCGGTTCCACTTCGCCATTCTGTCCGACAGCACGTCGCTGGAGGTTGCCGCGGAGGAAGCGGCGGCGTTCGAACTGCTGCTGCGGGAGCCGCAGGCAGCGGGGCGAATCTTCTACCGGCGGCGCGAGCGCAATGTCGGCCGCAAGGCAGGCAATATCGAGGACTTCATTGCCCGCTCGGGCGGCGCCTACGACTACGCGCTGATCCTGGATGCCGACAGCCTGATGGAGGCCGCGACCATGGCGGCGATGGCGGCACGCATGGACCAGGACAGCCGCCTGGGACTGCTGCAGACGGTGCCGGAAGTGATCGGCGCGCACACCGTGTTTGCGCGCATGATGGCGTTTTCGTCCTCCTACCTGTCACCCTATTTCGCGCGCGGCATGGCGTTGCTGCAGGGCAAGGAGGGCCCATACTGGGGCCACAACGCCATCGTGCGGGTGCGCGCCTTTGCCCAGTGCTGCGGCCTGCCGGTGCTGTCCGGCAAGCCGCCCTATGGCGGGCATATCCTCAGTCACGACTATGTCGAGGCGGCGTTGCTGGCGCGCGGGGGCTGGAAGGTGGAGGTCGACCCCGAACTCGGCGGCTCTTTCGAGCACGGACCCGAAAACATGGTGGAGCACGCCAAGCGCGATCGCCGCTGGTGCCAGGGCAACCTGCAGCACCGCCGCCTGGTGTTTGCGCCGGGCCTGAAGCTGTGGAGCCGGTTCACCTTCGTGCAGGGCATCATGGCCTATGCGGTGTCGCCGCTGTGGCTGGCGCTGCTGGCGACCAGCATCCTGGCGACGGTTTTTCCGGACCGCGGCGGCGTTCGATGGGATGCGACGCCGCTGGTGCTGGGCCTGGGGGTGGCCGGGGCGCTGCTGCTGCCCAAGCTCGCAATCATCATCCGCGGTGCCATCGACGGGCACAATCGGCGGTTCGGCGGCAACCTGCAGGTGGCGCTGTCGGTGCTGGCCGAGATTGTGCTCTCGACGCTGATCGCGCCGGTGCTGCTGGCGTTCCAGAGCCGGGCGGTGATCCAGATCCTGCTCGGGCTGGATGGCGGCTGGCCGGCGACGGAACGCGATGCCCGGTGCGTGCCGCTCCCGACAGCGGTGAAGGCGAGCTGGTGGATCAGCCTGCTCGGGATTGCCGCCATCGCCGCGATGAGCGTTGCCGCCCCCCGCTATGTGGCCTGGCTGCTGCCGGTGGCAGGGCCTGCCGTGCTGGCGCCGGTGATCATCTGGGCAACGTCGCTGGGCGATGGCAGCCGGGCGCGCGGGCGGGTGTTCACCAGCCGGGCAGAGCACTCTCCCTCTCCGGTGATCGCGGAGAACATGCGCATCCTGTCGGCCTGGCAGAACGACGCGCCGATCGAGGCCGAAGCGCCGACGCTGGAGGCCACCCATGCTCCAGCGTAAGCCGAGTTTCTGGCAGCGGGTGCCGGTGATGCGGCAGGTCGTGACCGGCAACGCCCCCCTGCCCTCCGGGCAGCGCGACGAACGGCTCGACATGTTCCGCGGCCTGGCGCTGGTGATGATCTTCATCAACCACGTGCCGGGAAACGTCTACGAGCAGTTCACCAACCGCAATTTCGGCTTCTCCGATGCGGCGGAGGCCTTCGTGTTCATGTCGGGCATGGCGGCGGGGCTCGCTTATTCGGGCGCGTTCCGCAACGGCTCGCCGCTGTGGCTGGCGGTGGCGCGGCCCTGGGCGCGGGCGCGTCAACTCTATTTCGTGCACCTTGCCATCACCGCGATGGCGCTCGGCATCTTTGCCGAGGCGGCGCATTTTTTCGGGCTCTACGAGCTTCTCACCAAGAACAATCTGGGGCCGCTGTTCAGCAATCCCCTGGCGGCGATGATCGGGCTGCCGCTGCTGACGCACCAGCTCGGCTACCTCAACATCCTGCCGCTCTACCTGACGCTGCTGCTGTTGACGCCGCTGTTCATCATGGTGGGACTCCGCAAGCCGATGTGGCTCCTGGCCGGCTCGATCCTGCTGTGGGCGGTGGCGGGGCAGTTCCGGCTCAACTTCCCGAACTATCCCAATTCGGGCGGCTGGTTCTTCAATCCGCTCTCCTGGCAGCTCTTGTTCGTGCTGGGACTGCTGTCTGGCATGGCGATGAAGCGCGGGGAGCGGTTCGTGCCGGCCAATCCGTGGCTGTTCCTGGCCAGCGCAGCGTTTCTGGTCCTCGTGCTCCTGTGGGTGAAGATCCCCGCGCTGGGCGCGGCGGGGCGCGAGGGGTTGGGCTTTCTCAGCCGCATTGGATTGCCGTTCTACATCACCTGGTTCGACAAGAGCTTCCTGGCCCTGCCCCGGCTGCTGCACGCCCTGGCGCTGTTTTATGTGATCGCCTCGCTGCCGATCATGCAGCGCGTTGCCGCCAGTCGCTGGGCCGCACCGCTGCGGCTGATGGGGCGGCAGGGTTTGGCAGTGTTCGCAACCGGAACGGTGCTCAGCCTGTTGCTGCAGGCGGTCAAGGCCGCCGTGCCGCCGCACCCGATCAGCGACGGCTTGATGCTCGGCGCCGGACTGGTGGTGCTGGTTGCCCTTGCCTTTGTTCTGACGCGCACCGCCGAGATGCGGCGCGCCGCTGCCCGTCCCCCGCAAATTGCCACTCCGTAGGAGCGCGTGCCCATGTCGCCTGTCACCTACCAAGTCCCGCTGCCCTCTCGTGAAACCACGCTCCAGCCGGCCCCGGTAGAGCTGGCGGTGGTGGTGCCCACCTTCAACGAACGGGGCAATCTCGAAGAACTCTACCAGCGCGTCGCCGTGGCGCTCGACGGTATCAGCTGGGAGATGCTGGTGGTCGACGACAACAGCCCCGACGGCACCGCAGAGCTCGCCTGGCAACTCGGGCATCGCTGGCATAATTTCCGCTGCATCAAGCGGGTCGGGCGGCGAGGCCTGTCATCGGCGGTGATCGAGGGAATGCTGGCCACCAACGCCCCCTATGTGGCGGTGATCGACGGCGACCTCCAGCACGACGAGGCGGCGCTGCCGCAACTGCTGGCCAAGGTGAAGGCGGGCGCAGATATCGCGGTAGGCACGCGCTATTCGGGCGAAGGATCCACGGGGGAAGGGTTTTCCGCCGTGCGCGCCTGGGGGAGCCGCACGGCGACAAAGCTGTCCTCGTTTATCGCCGGCCAGCAGCTGAGCGATCCGATGAGCGGGTTCTTTGCGGCGCGCCGCGACCTGATCCTCCACGTGGCGCCGCACCTGTCGAGCGAAGGGTTCAAGATCCTGCTCGATCTGGTCATCACCGCATCGCGCCGTGGTACGCCTCCGGCGGTGGCCGAAGTGCCTTACACCTTCCGGCCGCGCCATGCGGGAGAAAGCAAGATGAGCCCGCTGGTGGCGCTGCAGTTCGGCGGGCTGTGGCTGTCGAAGCTCTCCGGCGGGGTGTTGCCGACGAGCTTCCTGCTGTTCTCGCTCGTGGGCTTTTCAGGCATTGCGGTGCATCTTGGTGTGCTGTGGCTGTTCACCAGCGTGCTGAAGGCGGACTTCATCCTGGCGCAGCTGGTGGCGACGGTGGTCGCCATGACCTGGAACTTCTTCCTCAACAACGTGCTGACCTATGCCGACCGGAAGCTGCGCGGCTGGCGGGTGCTGCGGGGGCTGTTCGCCTTCTATGCCGCCTGTTCGATCGGAGCGCTGGCCAATGTGTCGGTCGCGGCGCTGATCTACCAGTACGAGCAGGTGCCGCTGCTGGCGGGGCTTGCGGGGGCGCTGATGAGTTCGGTGTTCAACTACTCGGTGACCCGGGTCTTCACCTGGCGCTGAGCGCAACCGCTCGGGCTGACGGGTGTTAACCCGCCAGACAAGGAGCAAGCCATGACCCGTGTGATCTACGACGTCGTCGAACATGATGGCGGCTTCGCCTACAAGGTGGGCGATGTGTTTTCGGAAACCTTCCCCACGCATCAGGCGGCGCTGGATGCTGCCGTGGCAGCTGCCGACCGGCAGCAGCAGAGCGGCGAGACCGAGGCGATCCGCTACCAGTCCGCCGATGGCAAGTGGCACGACGAGCTGGCGAGCGGCGAGGACCGCCCGGAGACCGAGGTCGAGGACGAACTGGTGGAGCCGAGCGCGAACGGCGCGCGACGGGAGACGCAGCTGCCGTAGGAGCGGCCTCTACCGACCCGAGAGGGCCTGTCCGGTCAGCGAGTGCGGCGCCTTGGCGAGGTCTGCGGGCACGCCTTCAAACTGGACAGTGCCGCCTTCGTGGCCGGCGCCCGGGCCGAGGTCGATGACCCAGTCGGCGCGGGAGATGACGTCGAGATTGTGCTCGATGACCACTACCGTGGAGCCGGCATCGACCAGACGATCGAACAGTCCGATCAGGGTGTCGACGTCGTTCATGTGGAGCCCGGTGGTGGGCTCGTCGAGGACGTAGATATTGCCCTTCTTGCCGAGTTCGGCCGCGAGCTTGAGACGCTGGCGCTCGCCGCCGGATAGCGTCGACAGCGGCTGGCCGAGGGTCAGATAGCCGAGCCCGACATCGACAAGGCCGGTGAGAATGCGGGCGATGGCGGGTTCGGTGAAGAACTTGGCCGCGTCCTCGACGCTCATGCCGTAGACGTCGGCAATCGACTTGCCGCGCAGCGAGTGCTCGAGCACTTCGGGCAGGAAGCGCTTGCCCTCGCAGGTCTCGCAGGTGGTCACCATCGGATCGAGATGGGCGAGGTCCGTATAGATCACCCCCAGACCATTGCAGTCCGGGCAAGCGCCCTTGGAGTTCGCTGAAAACAACGAGGCCTGCACGTCGTTGGCCTTGGCGAACGCCTTGCGGACACCATCGAGGATGCCGGTATAGGTGGCGGTGTTGGAGCGGCGGGAGCCCCGTGCCAGGTTCTGGTCGATGATGATGGTGTCGGGGTAGGCCTGCGGCAAGCAGCCCTGGATGAGCGACGATTTGCCGGAGCCAGCGACGCCGGTAACGACCGTCAGCACGCCCTCGGGGATTCCGACGGAGACATCCTGGAGATTGTTGAGGCGGGCGTGCTCGATACGCAGGTCGTCGGTCTTCTTACGGACGGCCGTCTTGATGGGCTGGTGGCGGGTAATGTGGTTCCCGGTGAGGGTGCCCGAGGTCAGCAGACCCTCGTAGTCGCCCTGGTAGACGATTTCACCGCCCTTGGAGCCGGCGAGGGGGCCCATGTCCACCACATGGTCGGCGATGCGGATCATGTCCGGCTTGTGCTCGACGATCAGCACCGTGTTGCCCTTGTCGCGCAGTTGCTGCATCAGCCCGGCGAGGCGTCCGACATCGTGGGGGTGGAGGCCAACAGAGGGTTCGTCGAACACATAGGTGATGTCGGTCAGCGACGAGCCGAGATGGCGCACCATCTTCACCCTCTGCGACTCGCCACCGGAAAGAGTGGCACTCTCGCGATCGAGACTGAGATAACCGAGCCCGATGGTGACGAGATTGTCGAGGCGCGCCGCCAAGGCATCGACCATCGGCTTGACCTCGCGGGCATCGATGGTGCGGACGAACCGGGCGAGGTCCGATACCTGCATGGCGGACAGCTCGGCGATATTCCTGCCGGCGACGCGGCTGCCGAGCGCTGCGGCATTGAGCCGGGCGCCGTTGCAGGCGGGGCAGGTCTCGCGGGTAAAGATGCGATCATATTCGAGCCGGACATGCGGCTGCAGTGAATCCGGATCCTTGCTGCCCAAGCCCTTCTTGAGCTTGGCGATCACGCCCTCATAGGTCAGGCCGATCTTGCCGACCTTGATCTTGCGGCCGTCATCGAGGTGCAAGAGGTTGTGCCGCTCCTCGTCGGAGTAGTCGGCAATCGGCTTGTCCATGTCGAACAGGCCGGAGTTCTTGTAGATCTCCCACCACCAGGTATCGACCGCGAAATCCTTGGGCAGCAGCGCGCCGCCATTGAGCGACCTGCTTTCGTCGATCACCGCTGCCATGTTCATGGCTGCGACCTGGCCGATGCCCTCGCAGTCGGGACACATGCCGCGCGGATCGTTGTAGCTGTAGAGGCCGGGCGGGCCGAGCCTCGGTTCGGCAAGTCGCGAGAACAGCAACCGCAGCATCTGGGCGGTGTCGGTGACGGTGGCGACGGTCGAGCGGGAATTGCCGCCGAGGCGCTGCTGGTCGACAATGATGGCCGCCGAGATGTTTTCCAGAATGTCGGCATCGGGCTGGCCGTAATGCGGCATGAACTGCTGGACGAAGGCCGGGTAAGTCTCGTTGATCAGGCGCTGCGATTCCGCCGCGATCGTCCCGAAGACGAGGGACGACTTGCCCGAACCCGACACCCCCGTGAACACCGTGATCCGGCGCTTGGGGATGTCGAGCGAGACGTTCTTGAGATTGTTCTCGCGGGCCCCGCGAATGACGATCGACCCATATGCGCTGTCTCCGGCAGCCATGACGCCTCCTTGCTTGCTGTTCAGGTGATGACGGATGGCCGTGCCGGATTTCGACAGCAGCCCTAGCCGGCGGCCTGCTTCACCAGGGCGGCGATGCGGCTTTCCTCGGCATCGGTGATCTTCAGCAGGGCGAACGAGGTCGGCCACATATTGCCGTCGTCAAGCTGGGCGTTGGCGTTGAAGCCAAGGCTCGCATAACGCTCCTTGAACTTGGCCGCGGGCGTGAAGAAGCACACCGCCTTGCCATTGGCGTCGGCCCAAGCCGGCATGCCGTACCAGGTCTTGGGCGCAAGGTGCGGCGCCACCTGCTTGAGAATGGCATGGATGCGCTCGGCCATCTGCTTGTCCGAGCCGTCCATCTCCGCGATCTTGGCGAGCAGGTCGGCCTCGCCATCGGCCTTGCCGCCTTTCTTGCGCTCGCGCCTGACCTCCTGGATCGCCGCCTGTTCCTCGGCGCTGAAGGTGCTGTTCCTGGGCTTGCTGGCCTTGGCTGGTTTATCGGCTGCCATTAGTGCTTCTCCCTGTTGACGCTGGCTTGCAGAGGGCGGGTCTGAACCGGCGCCTCGGGGAACGTGTCGCCGGGGAACGGCCGATTTCGACAAAGGAAACAAAGTTTGTCACCGGAAGCGTTTGGAAACAACGCCGGTGAATGTCAGGATGAGGTCTACGAGAGTTGGTGCGGCCGCTAGCGCGGCAGAGCGTTGCCGGCCGCGTCGAACAGGTGGACCAGGGCCGGGTCGACATGCGCCGAGACGGTCTGGCCGTTGCTCAGCGGGCGCTGGCCTTCGAGCACCACGGTCATCGGCTGGCCGTCGGCCGTGGTGGCATAGACCACCGTCTGGCCGCCGAGATTCTCAACCAGGTCGACACGCAGGTCGGCGAGCTTGATGCCGGTGCCCTCGTTTAGGGTGATGTGCTCGGGGCGGACACCCAGGGTCGTGGCCCCCGTGGCAGAGCGGCCGAGGGCGAGCGTGTGGCCGCCCGAGGTCACGGAGTCACCATTGCCGGAGGTCGCCAGGAAATTCATCTTGGGCGAGCCGATGAAGCCAGCGACGAACAGGTTCTGCGGGTTGTTGTAGAGCTCGAGCGGGGCGCCGGCCTGCTCGACGACACCGGAGCGCAGCACCACGATCTTGTCGGCCATGGTCATGGCCTCGACCTGGTCGTGGGTCACGTAGATCATGGTGTTGCCGAGGTCGTTGTGGAGCTTGGCGATCTCCACGCGCATGGCGACGCGCAGTTCGGCATCGAGGTTGGACAGCGGTTCGTCGAAGAGGAAGATCTTGGGCTCGCGCACGATGGCGCGGCCGATGGCGACGCGCTGGCGCTGGCCGCCGGAGAGCTGCTTGGGCTTGCGCTGCAGCAGCGGCTCGATCTTGAGGATTTCGGCGGCGCGCTGCACGCGGGCCTGGATCTCGGCCTTGGGCATCTTCGCCGTTTCGAGGCCGAAGGCGAGGTTCTGGTAGACGCTCATATGCGGGTAGAGCGCGTAGGACTGGAACACCATGGCGATGCCGCGCTTGGCTGCCGGCACCTCGTTCATGCGCTGGCCGTCGATGATGAGGTCGCCGCCCGTGATCGGCTCGAGCCCCGCGATCATGCGCAACAGGGTGGACTTGCCGCAGCCGGAGGGGCCGACAAAAACGGTGAACTC
>JAEYXQ010000029.1 GCA_023431205.1 Pseudomonadota bacterium
CTTCCCCTATAAGGCCGCGTGGCTCGCAACCGGCACGCCGGAAGAGCCCTTGCCCGGGTAGCTCAGTTGGTAGAGCAGCGGATTGAAAATCCGCGTGTCACTGGTTCGATTCCGGTCCCGGGCACCACTTTCCCCAGTCCAGTATCCTCAGCCGGCGCGCGCTAGTAGCGCTGCCGTACCGCTGCTTCTGCCATGGCGTCGATGCCGCGTTCGGCGCGGCGGGCCTCGAAGTCGTTGTAGAACAACGCGGCCAGGAGGGCGGCTGGCATGGCGAGGCAGAGCAGGGCGGCGGCGATCAACAGGGCAACCATTCTGGTTCTCCGACAGCTGGGGTGTTTGACCCCTCAACCGTCCAGCTAGCCGATTGTTCCCACACGAAAATCTCAAATGCCAGCTGTCAGCATGGTGTCAGCGAGCCGTCAGCCTTACGGCCTTCAAGCACTGGCCAGCACCCAGACCGGCCCCGCTTCCGATCCATACACCGAAGGCAGTGCGGCCAGCTTTGGCAGCGTCGCCCGGTGCCCCTCTGACAGGTCGGCGATCACCACCACCGACTTATCCCCATGGCTGCGGCGGAAGGCTATGATGTCCTCGCTGGCATCGATCGGTTCGTAGCTCCCGGTCGAGAACACATCGGGCAAGCGCCGGCGCAGCTGGAGCAGCGTTTTGGTGAGCACCATCTTTCCATCCCGGTTCTTGTCCGGCGACGCCAGCCGCAGCTGCAAACCGGCAAAATCCACGGGACGGCGATTATCGGGGTCAACGAAGCTCTGCTCCCAGTCCTCGGCGCCCCGATAGATGTCAGGCACACCGGGAATGGTCAGCTTCAGGGCTACCTGCACCAGGGCCTTGCGGCGGCCAATCGACTGGATGCGTTCGCGAACGGCGTGGAAGTCGCCGAGAAACGCGGCATCAGCCAGCAGGGCGTCGATCAGCCCGAACACCTGTTCCTCGTACCCGGCATTGTTCACGCCCCAGTCGCTGCGCTCCCGCGCCTCGCGCAGGGACTTCATCATCGTGTCCTTGAGCCGCTGCGCAAAGTCCTCGACATCACCGTCCACCGGCCAGCCGCCCACCAGCAGCTGGAACAGCAGATAGAGATCGCTGGCATGCACAGCGTCCGCCCGTGGCGACAGCATGTCGCGCCAGCGGTTCGCCGCCTCGCGCCACAGCGCCGGCTCGTCGGCGATGGCAGCGATGAAGGCACGTACGTCCTCCCCGCGCTTGGTGTCGTGCGTCGAGGTCGCGATCATGCAGCACGGATGCGTCTGCAGCCGCCGGTGATTGCTGTCGTGGAAGGCCGCGACCGGCAGCGAGAACCGGTCCGGATGCGCCCCCACGTCATTGAGCGACACCAGCCGGTTGTAGCGGTAGAGCGTGGTGTCCTCGAGGCCCTTGGCCATCACCGGCCCGCTATACTGCTGGAACCGGCCCCGGGCGAGGCGGAGCGCCTCAGGATCATAGCCCTCGCCGGTTGCGCCACACAGCACCTGCTCGACAAAGTCGAAGGCCATCGGCTGCACCTGCGGCTGCGTCAGCCGCGCCAGCGCGACGGCTCGCCCGATCTCCCGCCGATCCCGGCGGCTTACGCCCTCGCCATCCGCATAGGTGCGATAGACCGACAGGTGCGCAATGATCTCCCGCAGCACCCGCCGCATCTGCAGTTCGGTCAGGTCCAGCGTTGCCGGCACCGACCAGGCCAGCGCCGAAAACCGCCGCGCCAGCGACTCGAGCTCTGCGGCGAGTTCGTTGTCCATCACCCGAAGCTTGGTGCGATACTCCTCCTCGGCCGGCTCGGTGATCTCTCCGACGAAGTCGGCATACGCCCCGCTGAGCGCCGGCTCTGCGTCGGCTCGCGTCACCAGCCGGATCAGTTGTGCCCCGGCCTCGTAGCCGGTGGTGCCATCCACCGGCCAATCCGGCCGCAACTGCTCGTGCGGCGCCAGGATCTTTTCGATCAGCAGCCAGATCGGTTTCGGCGATCGCGCCTGCAGACGCTCCAGATAGTCCCTGGGGTCGAGCAGCCCGTCGATATGGTCGATCCTCAACCCGTCCACCAGTCCGTCGGCAATCAGCTCGAACACCAGCCGATGGGCGTGCCCGAACACCTCGTCTCGGTCGATACGAATACCGGCAAGCTCGCTGTTCACGAAGAAGCGGCGATAGTTCATCTCGTCGCCGCCTGCGCCGAAATGCACCAGTCGCCAGTGCTGGCGAGCAATCAGCCGGTCGAGTGCACCCCAACTGGCGAAATCGCCCTCGTGGCCAACGTGTGCCGCCACGGCAGCGTCGGCACTGCCATATTGCTCCAGCAGCGCCGCGGCGTCCTCCGGCCGCACCGGCAGCTTGTCGTTGTCATAGACCCAGACCGCAAAGCCCTCCTCGCCGTCGCGCTTCAGCCGGATCTGCCCCGCCGACAGCGCCTCGGCATAAGTCGAGCCCAGGAACGGCACCAGCACCTTGCCGGTCGCCCCCGGACGCCCCGCGGACCAGTCGATGTCGAACCACTCGGCATAGCGGCTCGCTTGCCCGTGCTTCAGCAGGTCGAGCCAGATCGGGTTCTCGCTGCCACCCACGCCGACATGGTTCGGCACGAAGTCGAGCAGCACCCCCATGCATAGCTCATGCAGCGCATCCGCCAGGGCACGGAATTCCGCCATGGTCCCGAGTTCGGGATTGAGCTGGGTATGATCGACGGTGTCATAGCCATGGGTGCTGCCCGACCGCGCCTTGAGGATTGGCGACAGATAGGCGTGGCTGACGCCGAGCTCGTCGAGATATGGCACCAGCGACAGGGCGTCGGCGAAGGTGAAGTCCTTGTTGAGTTGCAGCCGATAGGTGGCGCGTGGGCTGATCATGGCCGCTCACCCCGCTGGGTGGCGCACAGGTCAACGCCCGGCGCGTCTGGGCGCCGGGTAGAAATCGCGGAGGTCATGGGCATTGGTCCAGGTGTCGGGCCCGGTCTGAACGGCAGCACGGCGACTTCGTTCCGTGTCTCGCTGTGGGTGACGAAGACGTGCGCCTAGCGCTTGCCACCCTTGTCGGTGCCGCTTCCGCCCGGCTGTTCCTGCTTGCCGCCGCCGTGCTTGTGGCCCAGGTCGTTGATGTTGTCGTCCTGCTGCTCGCCGGGGTCGGTCTCGAGCGGTGCCGGCTTGCTCTTGATGTCCTTGTCGGCCATGGCGGTCTCCTTTGCTGTATCCCTGCAACCGGCAGGCAGCACCATCGGTTCCGGACACGAAAAAGCCCGGACGCCATTGCTGGCATCCGGGCTTCTGACGTACGGACCGGGCTCGGGCGGGTCGCCGGGAGGGAGGGACGGCGCCCCGCGTCGGGGAGACTAGAGCCGCTCGATCCGACGGAAAGCGTCGGCGTCGATACCGAGGGTCCTCAGGTGCTTGGCCTTGGGCGTCCGTCCTGCTTCCACAGCCGCGGCGGCAGCGGCGGCGCTGCCGAACACGTCGGCAATGGTACCGAGGGTCGCAAACAGACGATTGTTGCGCAGGGCGCTCATGACCAACTCCTTGGGATGGACCCGATCAACATTTCCGGGCCGCTTTCATGCCCCCTAGATGGGCCTCGAAGGCGTTCCCGTGTAGGGCCGAATCGTCAGGTCAGCCATGCGCCAAGGGTATGCTGGCTACAGCACCATGCCCATCATCGTCGCTGCGACGGCGAGGATTCCGAACGCCGAGAGCCCCGCGGCCATCAGCATGCGTTGGGTATGGTCGATGCGGCCGGCACGCCGTGCCAGCCGTCGTGCGGTGTCGATAAGTGCGGGATCGTGGGTATCGAGATTGGCCATCTGGCACCCCCTTGCTGGCCGGTCGTCGACCGGCAGTTGTGGGCAGCCGCCTTGCGCTGTTTCTCACCCTTGCAGGGAGCCTACTCCCAGCCAGCTCCGGCACGAATGGCGACCTCCGAATGCGGTTAATTCGAGATAAATGCAATTGATCCTGATCTTGTATGGAAGTCGTTGATCTCGCCGGGACACCATGGCAGAACGGCAGCATGACCCAGCCAGCGCACCTCCACCCCGATCGCCTGTTTCCTTCGGGCGAACCCGTCCGCAGCATTGCCCGCGAACTCTACGCTGAGGTTGCGGACCTGCCGCTGATCTGCCCGCACGGACACACCGATCCGTCGTGGTTTGCCGAGAATGGCCGCTTCAGCGATCCCGCCGCGCTGTTCCTGACGCCGGACCACTATGTGCTGCGCATGCTGCGCAGCCGCGGCCTCAGCTATGACGATCTCGGCGTGCCCCGCAAGGACGGCAAGCCGGTCGCCGAGGGCAGGGCCGCCTGGCGCCTGCTGGCCGCCAACTACCACCTGTTCGCCGGCACCCCGTCCAGGACCTGGGTCGATCACTCGCTCCACTGGGCCTTCGGCATCACCGAAGAACTGTCTCCCGCAACCGCCGACCGCATCTACGACGCCATTGATGCCGCGCTGGCCACCCCCGAACTCCTGCCGCACGCCATCCTTGACCGGGCCAGGGTGGAAGTGATCGCCACCACCGAGTTCGCACTCGATCCGCTGGTGCACCACCAGAAAATGGAGTCTGCAGGCACCATCGGCCGCGTCCGCACCACCTACCGGCCCGATGACGTCACCGATCCGAGCCGCCCCGCCATCGTCGACAACCTCAAGCGCTTCGGCGAACTCACCGGCGAGGACATCACGCGCTGGGAAGGGCTGATCAACGCCCACCGCAAGCGCCGCGAATATTTCCGCCGCTTCGGTGCCGTCGCCACCGACCATGGCGTGCCCACCGCCATCACGGCCGACCTGCCGCTGGTGGAAAAGCAGGCGCTGCTCGACAGGATCCTGGCCGGCCGCCACGACGCCAATGATGCCGAACTGTTCCGCGCCCAGATGCTGACCGAAATGGCGCTGCTGTCGGTGGAAGACGGCATGGTCATGCAGATCCATGCCGGCTCCCGCCGCAACACCGATCCGCTGCTGTTCGGCGAGCGCGGCGCCGACCTCGGGGCCGATATTCCCGGTCCCACCGACTATGTCGGCGGGCTCAAGGCGCTGCTGTCGCGCTGCGGCAACGAGCCGAACCTGCGCGTCATCATGTTCGTGCTCGATGAAACAACCTATGCGCGGGAACTGGCGCCGATGGCCGGCTACTGGCCCTCGCTGATGATCGGCCCACCCTGGTGGTTCCACGATTCCCCGCAGGGCATCCGCCGCTATCTCGACCAGGTGGTGGAAACCGCCGGCTTCTACAACCTCGCCGGGTTCAACGACGACACCCGCGCCCTGCTGTCCATTCCGGCCCGGCACGACGTGTGGCGCCGCGAGGTCGCAGGCTTCCTCGCCAACTGGGTGGCCGAGCACCGGCTCACCCGCTCCTCGGCGAGCGACATCGCCCGGCACCTCAGCTACCAGGCCGCCAAGGACGCCTACAGGATCTCGTGAACCAGCGGTCGCCTCAGGGCGACCGCCACAACACCAGCAGCACGATCACCACGCCTGTAACCAGCAACAGCATCAGCCCGCCCAGGCCATTGGCCAGTTGCTGGGTCCAGTTCGGCCGTTGCTCGTCCGTCGCGACGATGTCGCGGAGCCGCCGCGGATCGTCTTCGATGCCCGGATGCGCCATCTCGACCTCCTCTTCGTTCCTGCGCCGGAGGAGTGTGCGCCCTGAACCGGTAAACAACCGCTGCCGGTCCAGCAGGAACGCCGGACAGGGTTTCCGCCCTGCCAAGCGTCAACCTTACTGAAGCGCAAACGCCGCAATTCCATCACCTTCGACGGTCAACAGGCGACATGCCGTCGCAACATCCGCCCGCTTCTGCTCTAATGCCGGCCATGAATCAGTCGCCTGTCGAGACGGCGCTCAGCCGCGCCATGATCCGCTGGTCGCTCACCAAGTCCACGCCGGTGGCAGAGACGGCGCGCAGCTGGATATTCCGCGTCGAGCAGAATGGCCGCAACTTCGCAGCGCTCAAGATCCTCAAGCCGGCCGTGTCGGAAGAGGAGGGCAGGGGCGCCCGGCTGCTGCAATGGTATGGCGGCGACGGCGCAGCCACCGTGTTCGACATCCACGGCGACACCATCTTCATGGAGTGGATCGACGGCAAGACCCTCGGCGACGCTGCCCGCGGCGGCCACGATGAGGAGGCGACCATCGCCATGGCCACGGTGGTCAGCAACCTGCACCGTCCTCGCCCCGATGCCCCGGAAGGCCTGCAGCCGCTGCGCGAGCGCTTCCAGACCCTGTTCGATACCGATGTCCGAGCGTGGCCCCACACCGCCCGCGACCTCTATGCCCGCGCCAGCGGCATTGCCCTCAAGCTCTTCGACAAGCCGGCCGCGCAGGTGCCGCTGCATGGTGACCTCCACCACGACAACATCCTGTCCTCCGACCGGGGCTGGCTCGCCATTGACCCCAAGGGGCTGATCGGCGATCCCGCCTACGAGGTGGCCAACGCCTTCCGCAATCCCCATGGGGCCGCCAACCTCGCCGCCGATCCGCGCCGCATCGCGCAGATGGCCGACACTTTTGCCGCGCGGCTCGGCCTCAACCGCAAGCGTATTCTCGGCTATGCAGCCGCCCAGTCCGGGCTCAGCGTCTGCTGGGATCTGGCTGCGGGCAACCCCATCACCACCGACCTCGCCGTCCTGCCGCCGCTGCTGGCGGCCTATGATCGAGCCTGATCCGGAGCCTCGATGTCCGTCCTCAAGCGACGCCATTTCCTCGTCCTCGGCGCCGCGGCAACACTTGCCGCCTGCTCCACCACCAAGGTGCCGGTGCTGCCCAAGCCGGCGCAGACCCCGGAGAACCTCACCGACGAGGAGATCCTGTCTG
>JAEYXQ010000047.1 GCA_023431205.1 Pseudomonadota bacterium
GGGGAGGGGCCGGGGGAGGGGGTCGTAGTTCAGGTCACTACCCCCTCCGCGACGGCCGGTTGGCGAACGGGGTGGGCTACGACGCGCCGGAGTCGACGGTCAGGATGATCAAGGCGCTGGAAACGGCGGGGTACACGCTGACAACGCCGGAACGATCGGCTCCAAGCCTTCCCTCCCCCTTGAGGGGAGGGATCGAGGGAGGGGGGCGTTCGGCTCCTGCGCAGAACACGCTGACCCCCACCCCCAACCCCTCCCCTCAAGGGGGAGGGGAGGCGAAGCCACTGGTCTTCGGCAATGCCAGGAAGGTGCAAGCCAAGAGCGCGCGTGCGCGTCGGCTGCGCTCGGACCAGACTGTCCCGGAACGGGTGCTATGGCCCTTGCTGAAGACCTTCCGCGAGCGAGGCGTGAAGTTCCGCCGACAGGTTCCCTTGGGTCCATACATCGCAGACTTTGCCAGCCATCACCCCAAGCTCGTGATGGAGCTTGATGGGGAACCCCACTTTTCCGAAGACGGGTCCGCACACGACCAGCGTCGCACAACCTTCCTCGCAGGCATAGGCTACCGCGTTCTCCGCTTCACGAATGCCGAGCTTGCCACCAATGACGAGGGTGTCTGGCAAACCATTTCCGACACGCTGGACGACCTGTCGGCTCCTGCCCTCCCCTCCCCCTTGCGGGGAGGGGCCGGGGGAGGGGGTCGTAGTTCAGGTCACTACCCCCTCACCGCCGCCGACCTCATCGCCCGCCTCCAGTCCGGCCCCACCAACGCCAATCCGCAGCGCGGGGAGGCCGATGCCGTGCTCCCGCTCGCGCGCTACCACGAACTCCTCGGCACCCTGCCGGAGCAACTCCGTCAGTCCCTCGCAGAGACCTGGGGCGATGCGGCTACCGACCCCTTCGTGCGCGAGGACGGCTTCCATCTGCCGGTACACCGCTTCGGCAACATCCTGGTCCTGCTCCAGCCCGGCCGCACCCGCGGCGAGGACGACGCGACCAGCTACCATTACCCCAACCGTCCGCCCCCGCACGCCTATGTGGCCGCGTATCTGTGGCTGCGCCACGAGTTCGGGGCCCACGCGCTGATCCACAACGGCAAGCACGGAACGCTCGAATGGCTGCCCGGCAAGGCGGTGGCGCTCGACGACCTCAGTTGGTCCGACGCGCTCTGGGCACAGCTGCCGCACCTTTACCCGTTCATCGTCAACGACCCCGGCGAGGGCACCCAGGCCAAGCGCCGCACCGGCGCAGTCATCATCGACCACCTGGTGCCGCCGCTCACCCGCGCCGAGACCTATGGGCCCCTCAAGGACCTCGAGGCGCTGCTCGACGAATACTACGCCGCCTCCGGCATGGACCGGCGCCGCCTGGATGGCCTCCGCCGCCGCATCCTCGACTTCACCCGCGATGCCCGGCTCGATCAGGACATCGGCCTGCCCGAGGACGAGACCCAGGCGCTGATCGAGATCGACAACTTCCTCTGCGACCTCAAGGAGGCGCAGATCCGCGACGGGCTCCACGTCTTCGGCCAGTCACCCCAAGGTGCGCTCGAGCGGGACCTCGCCGTCGCCTTGACGCGCGTACCTCGAGGGGAGAGCCCGGAGGAGGCCTCGTTGATCCGCGCCCTCGCCGACGACTTCAAACTCGGCTTTGATCCGCTCACCGCTGAACTGGGACAACTTTGGCAGGGTCCGGTCATTTCCGGTCCAGAATTCGTTCATCTTCGTTCAGAATCGCCCCTGCGTCGCGTCGGCGATGTGGTCGCTGCGCTCGAAGATCTCGCCTCCCGCCTGGTCGGCGGTGAGACCGAACCGGCACCGGACTGGATCGCCACCCGCGCGGTGATGGCCACCGTCCGTGAGGTCGTCCAACCCCGCCTCCGCCAGTCGGGCCCTGCCGAATTGTCCGCGCTGCTCAATGGCTTGGACGGAAACTTCGTCCGCCCCGGCCCTTCCGGCGCCCCTTCCCGCGGCCGCCTCGACGTATTGCCCACCGGCCGCAACTTCTTTTCGGTCGACCCCCGCGCCGTGCCCACCCCCACCGCCTGGGAGCTCGGTCGAAAATCCGCGGAAAACCTGGTGCTTCGGCACCTCCAGGACCACGGCCAGCACCTCCGCGCCGTCGCCATTTCGGTCTGGGGCACGGCCAACATGCGCACCGGCGGCGACGACATCGCCCAGGCCATGGCACTGATCGGCGCCCGCCCCACCTGGAACCCGGGCTCGCTTCGGCTGTCCGGCTACGAGATCATTCCACTCGCCCGGCTTGGTCGCCCTCGTGTTGACGTAACCCTCAGGATTTCCGGGTTTTTTCGCGATGCTTTCCCGGCGCAGATCGCTCTGTACGACCGCGCCGCCCGGGCCATCGGAGCCCTCGACGAGCCCGAGGAGGAGAACCCCATTGCCGCCCGCATGCGCAGCGAGGCGCTTGGTCTAATGGCCTCCGGCAAATCCAGGGACGAGGCGGCGCTGGAGGCCGGTCACCGCATCTTCGGCTCCCGTCCGGGCAGCTATGGCGCCGGGCTTAACGCCTTGGTCGACAGTGGGAATTGGTCGAGCAGGGCCGATCTCGCCGGCCGCGCTCTCGACTGGGGACAGTACGCCTATGGTGCCAAGGTCGAAGGGGTGCCGCAGCGCGACCGCTTCGCCCTGCGCCTTTCGGGCATCGACGCGGTGGTTCACAACCAGGACAATCGCGAGCACGACCTGCTCGACAGCGACAACTACTACCAGTTCGAAGGCGGCCTCGCCGCGGCCGCGGAGACCCTGACCGGCCGTGCTCCGGCCGCGTATCACAATGACCATTCGCGGCCGGAAACGCCCAGAATCCGGACGCTTGAGGAAGAAATTGCGCATGTGGTGCGCTCGCGGGTGGTGAACCCGAAATGGATTGCCGGGATGATGCGCCACGGCTATCGCGGCGCTTTCGAGATCATCGCCACGGTCGATTTCATGTTCGCCTTCGCCGCCACCACCGGCGCGGTGAAGACGCACCACTTCGATCTGGCGTTTGAAGCCTATGTCGAGGACGACCAGGTGCGGGAATTCCTTATAAATTCCAACCGCTTCGGCTATGATGAGCTGATCGCCAAGTTGAACGAGGCGCGCCAGCGCGGGCTGTGGTCGCCCCGCTCCAACGCTGCCTACGCCTATCTCGAGGAGACCGCCGCATGAGCGAGCAGCCGGTGAAGAAAACCGACCTCATGACCGAGGCCGAGCGCGACGCCTATCACGCGGAGAAGATGCGCAAGAAAAAGGCCGCCCGTGACAAGATCCTCGCCAGCAAAACCGAGGAAAAAGGGTTGCTTATCGTTCACACCGGCAAGGGAAAAGGGAAATCCACGGCAGCTTTCGGCATGGTTTTCCGTGCAATCGGCAATGGCATGCGGGTCGGGGTCGTGCAGTTCGTCAAGGGCGTCTGGAACACCGGTGAGCGCGACGTGCTCGACAAGTTTCCCGAGCAGGTAACGATCAATGCGATGGGCGAGGGTTTCACCTGGGACGTTGCCGACCGCCAGCGCGATCTCGCTGCGGCGCGCAAGGCCTGGGAGCAGGCCAAGGCGCTGATCGCCGACCCCAGCTACGACATGGTGCTGCTCGACGAACTCAACATCTGCCTGCGCTACGACTACCTGCCGATCGCCGAGGTGGTGGACGTGCTGAAGAACAAGCCCGCCGACAAGCACGTCATCGTCACCGGCCGCAACGCCAAGGACGAACTGATCGAGATCGCCGACCTGGTGACCGAGATGACCGAGATCAAGCATCACTTCCGCGCCGGCGTGAAGGCGCAGAAGGGTATCGAGTTTTAGCAGTTCGAGGGCGGTTGCAAGGTGGGTTCCAGGCTCTCGATGATGTCACCCATCGTCGAGGTGTCGGTGACCAGATAGTCCAGCCGGTAGGCCGCATAGGCTGCGCCGTCGCAGCCGGCGATCAGCCGCTGATGGAGCACGCGCATGCCCTTGATGGCGGTGAACTCAGCCCAGGTTGGCGTCACCGTCTCGCTGGTGATGTTCCAGGCGTTGTCCTGTTCCGAGGCGATGACCGACCGCACCTCCGCCTCGAAATTATCCAGCACGAATCCACCCCAGACGGTCAGCGTCTGGGTGGTCGCCGGGTCGAAGAACACCTGCCCGTCGCCATTGTCGCTTTCGCCCTGGGCTTCGTAGCCGGGCGGAATGTCGAGCGCGTAGCCGAAGCGGGCGTTTGCGTACTGCATCCAGAACTGCGCAGCGGCAGGGACGGCGGCGAGGAGGACGAGAGCGAGAGCCAAGGTGAAGCGCATGGGAGAATCCTGCGCGCAAATGCCCTTGCAGGCAAGATCAGACCACCACGATGCCGGAATGCTTGGCCTTGTTCTCCGGCTCGACATGAATGGTGATCTGCACGTCGGGCACGGCGTCGCGCAGACGCGCCTCGATGCCGTCGCAGATGGCGTGCGCGTCGTCGACGCTCATGGCACCCGGCACCACCAGGTGGAAATCGATGAAGGTCATGCGGCCCGCCTGCCGGGTGCGGATGTCATGGGCTTCGATCGCCCCTTGCGCATTGTTGGCGATGACCTCGCGGATCGTCTGCTGCACGTCCGCCGGCACGGCCACGTCCATGAGTCCGCCGACGCTGTCGCGAACCACCGCCCAGCCCGACCACAGGATGTTGAGCGCCACGAGCGCGGCAAGAATCGGATCCAGCACGGCCCAGCCGGTGAGGAACACCAGCACCAGGCCAAGGATGACCCCGCCCGTCGACAGAACGTCCGTCATCAGGTGCCGCCCATCCGCCTCGATGGCTGGGGACCGGGCCTTGCGGCCATGACGGATCAGCACCTGCGCCCACACGACGTTGACCACGGTTGCCACGGCGCTGATGCCGAGCCCCAGGGCGGGAGCGTCGGGAATTTCCGGGGCAAAGAGCCCCAGCCAGGCTTCGCGGATGATCAGGATGGCGGCGACGATGATCATCACCCCCACCAGCACCGCCGAGAAATATTCGGCCTTGTGGTATCCATAGGGCAGGGCAGCGTCCGCCGGCCGCTGCGCCAGCCGCACGGCGATCAGGGCGCTGATGGACGTGACGACGTTGACGATCGATTCGAGCGCGTCCGAATAGAGCGCGATCGAGCCGGTGAAGCGCCAGGCAAGGAATTTCAGCCCCAGTACCAGCAGGGCAATGCCGAGACTCGCCGCCGCGATGGTCTGGGTGCGCTGGGCGGTCGTCATCTTGGCTCCGGGGTGGTTGAGAACCGGCCATAGGCCGCCGCGGCATCAGGCGCAAGCCCTTGAATTTGCCCATGATTTTGAGAAGCATTCGCAACAGCGGCTGTGGCTGGCTAAGCCCTTGATTGACCACGGCTCACCCTGGGCCTAGAACCGGCTCAGCGCAGCGTTCCCCTGACGGAACTGAAACAGAGTCCGGTGCGGTCGACCCAAGCGGGGACCAACTCCGGAGCTGCAACGGGTCTGGTGCGAACCCTGCCTCTTCGGTCAACGAGAGGCAATGATGACTGGAAGTGAGAGTGTCCGGCGGCCCCTAGTGGCCGGGATCGGATGCACCAGTGTCGCCCGTGGCGACGAGGTCGTCGACCTTGTGCGCCATGCCTTGTCGCAGGTTTCCGGTGAGTTGATCGCGATCGCGACTGCTCCCCGCCGTGCCGATCATCCAGCGATGCACCATGCCGCGGCAATGCTGCGCCTGCCGCTCCGCATCATCGACCTGCCGGGGTCCGAAGTCGCCGATCCGGTCGCTGCCAGCGCGGGGCCGTTGGTCCTCGGCAAGGTAAAATCAGCGCGCGTCACCTGCGCCCTGGCAAGCGTGCCGGACGGCTTCGATCCTCTATGCTGGGGTCAGCCCAGTTCCATGGCGGCCAGTGCCTCGTCGATCGTGGCGACCTCCGTGGTCGGACCATAGAACGGCCGCTGGATCATGATGACCTTCACCCCCAGTTGCATTGCCGCCTCGAGCTTTGCCGCCGTCTGCCCGCCACCCGAGTTCTTGGTGACGAGATGAGTGAAGCCGTGCCGCCGCATCAGCGCCAGTTCATCCGCGAGCGAGTAGGGCGGTCGCGTCTGCAGCAGTTCTGCATGCCGCGGGATCGGCAATTGTGGGGTTTCGATCAGCCGCACCACGAAATGGCAGTCGTCTCGCTCGAGGAAGATCTCGAGGCCGGCGTGGCCGGTGGTGAGGAGCACGTCCGCGCCGGGCGGCAGCGCCGCAGCGGCTTCCGCAACGGTCTCGACCATGGTCCAGTCCTGGCCGACACGGGGCTCCCAGCCCGGCCGCATCAGCCGCACGAGCGGGATGCCGGTCTCCTGCGCGGCGGCAACCGCATTCCGGGAGATCATTCCCGCGTAGGGATGGGTGGCGTCTACCAGGCGCTCGACGCCGGCGATGCGCAAATAGGCGCTGAGACCGGGAATGCCGCCGAACCTGCCCATCCGGAGCCCACCCGGCGGCAGGATGGGGTCGCGCGTGCGCCCGGCGAGCGAGGTGATGACGTCGTGGCCCCTGGCCACCAGGCGCCCGGCCAGTTCCCGCGCCTCCGCCGTGCCGCCCAGGATGAGGATTTTCATGCAGTGACTCCGTGCCGGCACTCTGGCGCGACCGGGCAGGGGCCGCAACCCCACGGGGGCGTGCCGTGACCCATTTCGGATCGCTGGACAATGCTGATTTTCCGGCGCTTGAGCCCGGTTCGGTGTGGCTGGTCGGAGCGGGCCCCGGCGGCCCTGGCCTGCTGACGCTGCTGGCCTACCATGCGCTGGGGCAGGCGGACGCCATTGTTCACGACGCGCTGGTTTCCGACCGCATCCTGGCGCTTGCTCCGGCGGCGACGGAACGCATCTTTGCCGGGAAACGGGGTGGCAAGCCGTCTCCGAAGCAGGCCGATATCTCGCTGCGCCTGATCGAACTTGCCCGTGAAGGCAAGCGCGTGCTGCGCCTCAAAGGCGGCGATCCGTTCATGTTCGGCCGCGGCGGCGAGGAAGCGGGGGCGCTGGCACGCGCCGGCATTCCGTTCCGCATCGTCCCCGGCATCTCGTCCGGCCTTGGTGGGCTTGCCTATGCCGGTATCCCGGTAACCCATCGCGACACTAACCATGCGGTGATGTTCCTGACCGGGCACGACGAAAGCGGTGCGGTGCCGGGGGCCATCGACTGGTCTTCGGTGGCGCGGGCGGCGCCGGTGCTGGTGATGTTCATGGCGGTCAAGCACCTGCCGGTCATCGCCGAACGATTGGTGGCCGCTGGACGGCAGCCGGATGAACGCCTGACCATCGTGTCGCACGCCGCGACGCCACAACAGCAGGTGCTGGAAACCACCCTTGCCGCCGCTCCGGCGCTGACGGAGGTTCCGACCCCTGCAATCGTGGTGCTGGGTGCGGTGGGGCGCTACCGCCAGTCGCTCGACTGGTATGTGGATGCGGTCCGGAGCCACACCTTTGGCTGACGGCTTGGTCATAGCGGCGCCGCGTTCCGGATCGGGCAAGACCGTGGTCACGCTTGGCCTGCTCGCCGCTCTGCGCCAACGCGGCGTCGTGGTGGCACCGGCCAAGACCGGACCGGACTATATCGACCCCACCTATCTGGCCCGCGCGGCCCTGCGCGACGCAGTCAATCTCGACCCCTGGGCCATGACGTCGAACCGGCTGCGGGAACTGGCGAGCGTGCAGGCAATTGGTGCCGACCTGTTGCTGGTCGAGGGGGTCATGGGCCTGTTCGACGGGGCCGCCGACAACACGGGATCGACGGCCGATCTCGCGGCAGTTCTCGACCTTCCGGTGGTGCTCGTTGTCGATGCCGAGCGCCAGAGCCAGTCCGTCGCCGCCCTGATTGCCGGTTTTGCCCGTTGGCGGACCGATGTCAGGGTTGCCGGCGTGATCCTCAACCGTGTCGCATCAACCCGCCATGAGCGGATGCTGGCGGAGGCGGTGGCGCAAACGGGCGTGCCTTTGCTTGGCGCACTGCCGCGCAAGCCGGACATGGTGCTGCCCGAACGGCATCTCGGTCTGGTGCTGCCGGGTGAGGTGGACGGGTTCGAGCCGTTCCTCGCGACAGCCGCCAGCGCCGTGGGCGACTACGTCGACCTTGACGCCCTGCGCCGGTTGGCTTCGCCGGTGCCGGAGATCGCAGGCTCCACTGCACCTTTGCCGCCGCTCGGCCAGCATATCGCGGTCGCCCGTGATGCAGCCTTCGCCTTTGTCTATCCGCATCTGCTCGATGGCTGGCGCGCGCGGGGCGCGACGCTGAGCTTCTTCTCGCCGCTTGCGGACCAGGCGCCTGACTCGGCGGCAGATGCGATCTTCCTCCCAGGCGGCTATCCGGAATTGCATGGTCCGCAACTGGCAGCCGCGGCCCAGTTCAAGGCGGGCCTCATCGCGGCCCGGGACCGCGGCGCGCTCATCTATGGCGAGTGCGGGGGCTTCATGGTGCTGGGCGACGTGATCGTCGACAACGCTGGCGCCTCCCATGCCATGGCCGGCCTGCTGCCGGTCACCACCCGCATCGACAGGCCCAAGCGGGTGCTCGGCTATCGTCGGCTGATCCAATCCGGCGACCTGCCCTGGCCGGGGCATCTGATGGGGCATGAGTTTCACTATTCCTCGGTCAAGCAGACCCGCTTGGCGCCGCTCTTTGCCGCGACCGACGCCCGCGGCGAGCCGCTGCCGCCGATGGGCGCGGTGGTCGGCCGTGTCATGGGCTCTTACGCCCATGTCATCGATCGGGCATAAGCCGGACATGGCCAAGGCATTGATGTTCATGGGCACCGGCTCGGATGTGGGCAAGTCGCTGCTGGTGGCTGGCCTCTGCCGTGCGCTCAGCAATCGCGGAATGCGGGTGGCGCCGTTCAAGCCGCAGAACATGAGCAACAACGCCGCCGTTACCGCCGATGGCGGCGAGATCGGCCGGGCGCAGGCGCTGCAGGCGCGTGCCGCGCGCCGGGAGCCGGTGACAGCAATGAACCCGGTGCTGCTCAAGCCCGAGGGCGATACCGGTTCGCAACTTGTGGTTCGGGGACAGCGGCGGGGCTCGGTTGCAGCCCGGCAATATTGGAGCCGGCGGCAGGAATTATTGCCCGAGGTGCTGGCAGCTTTCCGCGAACTCGCAGCGGGTGCGGATATCGTCTTGGTGGAAGGGGCGGGCAGTGCTTCCGAGGTGAACCTGCGCAGCGGCGACATCGCCAATTTCGGCTTCGCCCGGGCCGCGGACGTGCCGGTGGTGCTGATCGGCGATATCCAGCGCGGCGGGGTCATCGCTGCGCTGGCGGGAACGTTCGGCGTGATCGGACCGGCTGATGCCGCCCGCATCCGGGCGACGCTAATCAACAAATTCCAGGGGGACCCGGCGCTGTTCGCGGCGGGCCGGGATTTCCTCGCCCGCCATACCGGCGTGCCGTGCCTTGGACCGGTGCCGTGGTTCGACGCGGCCGACCGACTGCCGGCCGAGGATGTGCTGGCGCTGGAGTCCTATGCCCGCAAGGGAGGCGGGGACTTCGTCGTGGCCGTGCCGCGCCTGCCGCGCATCAGCAATTTCGACGATCTCGATCCGCTGCGAGCCGAACCGGGCGTATCGCTGGTGCTGGTGCACCCGGGGCAGGCGCTGCCGCGCAATGCCGATCTGGTGATCCTGCCCGGGTCGAAATCGACGCGCAGCGATCTCGCAGCCCTGCGGGCGAACGGTTGGGACATCGACATCACGGCACACTGGCGCGCCGGCGGGCAGGTGCTCGGCATCTGTGGCGGCTATCAGATGCTGGGGCGCATCGTTGCCGATCCCGAGGGGATCGAGGGCGAGCCGGGGGAGAGCGCCGGCCTGGGCCTGCTGGATGTCGAGACGGTGCTGGCGCTGGTGAAGGAGCTTCGTCTCGAGTCTGCCCGCCACGCGGCTTCAGACGAGCCGATCTCCGGCTAC
This sequence comes from Pseudomonadota bacterium, assembly GCA_023431205.1. Taxonomy (GTDB): domain Bacteria; phylum Pseudomonadota; class Alphaproteobacteria; order Rhizobiales; family Devosiaceae; genus Devosia. The sequence continues at coordinate 9,900 of JAEYXQ010000047.1, forward strand.
CACATGCATATGGGCGCTACCTCCGGCCCGGACCGGGAGCGGCCGTTCGCGCATGTCGGCGCGACGGCGGAGGGGGCGGTGAGCGCGGACGGGCGGGTGGCTGGGACCTATCTGCACGGCCTTTTCGCCGCTGATGGATTCCGCCGGGCCCTGCTCGGCAACGCGGCCAGTCCCGACCTTGCCTATGAAACGGGGGTGGAGGCGACACTGGATGCTCTGGCGGCGCATCTGGAGCAGCACCTCGACCTCGACACCCTGCTCGGTCTTGCGGAGGCCGTCTGATGGACGCTTTTCTTTCGCCCCTGGCGCTCGCTGTTGAACGCTGGCTCGGCTATCCGCCGGCGCTGCTGAAGGTTTTTGGCCACCCGGTGATGTGGTTCGGAGGGCTGATCACCGCGCTGGAAACGGCATCGTTCCGGCGCCACCGCACCGCAGAGCAGAAGCGGCTCGCGGGCATCGTCTCGGTGGTGCTGCTTGTGGCGGCCGCCGTGTTGCCGTGCCTCGCCATCCAGTGGGTTCTCCGCTCCTTCCCGGGCGGATGGCTGGTCGAGATGCTACTTGCCACCAGCTTGCTGGCCCAGAAGGAACTCGGCCGGGCCGTGGCGGCAGTGGCCGCAGGTTTGCGGGCATCGCTCGATGCCGGCCGCGAGGCGGTTAGCCATGTCGTCGGGCGCGATCCGCAGGTGCTTGACGCGGCAGGCGTGGCCAACGCGGCAATAGAGACGCTGGCGGAGAGCACCTCCGACGGCGTGGTGGCGCCGTGGTTCTGGCTGGTGCTGTTCGGCCTGCCGGGCATCGCCGCCTACAAGGCCATCAACACCGCCGATTCGATGATCGGGCACCGCAACGAGCGCTACCGCGACTACGGCTGGGCGGCAGCGCGGCTCGACGATCTGGTGAACCTCGTTCCGGCGCGATTGACGGCGCTGCTGGTGGTGATCGCCTGCTTCTTCGTGCCGCAAGCAAGCCCGGGCGGCGCCTGGGCTGCGGCGTGGCGCGACGCAATGAAGCACAAATCGCCAAATGCCGGCTGGCCGGAAGCCGCCTTCGCCGGTGCTCTCGGCATCAGCCTGGGTGGGCCGCGGGCCTATGATGGCGAGGTCGTCGACCTGCCGACCATGGGCGACGGCACCAAGGCGCTCGGTCCAAACCATATCGAGTGGGCGCTGCAACTCTACGGCGCTACCCTCAACGTGCTGCTCGGATTCAGCCTGTTCCTGGCCCTGGCGCTGACGATTGCCGGCTAGGCCTCGTGGATCTTGCCCGGCGGCGCCTCGGGCGGTTCGCCCTTGAGCACCACCGGCAGCCCGGCCACGACGAAATAGGCGTCGTCGCAGATCTCGGCGAGCCGCTGGTGCGCCGAGCCGGCGAGGTCGCGGAAGGTGCGGGCCATGGCGTTGTCCGGCACGATGCCGAGGCCCACCTCGTTGCTGACCAGGATCACCTTGGCGGCCTTGATCTGCGCCAGCGCGGCAACGAGTTCGCTGACGGCATTGGCCACGTCCTCATTGGCGATCAGTAGATTGGTGATCCACAGGGTGAGGCAGTCCACCAGAATCACGTCGTGGTCGGCCGAAGCCCGCAGGATCGCCGCGGACAGGGCCAGCGGCTCCTCGATGGTGGTGAACCGCGCCGCACGGCCGGCCTTGTGGCTGTCGACGCGGTCACGCATCTCGGCATCGAGCGCTTCGGCAGTGGCGAGGTAGGCGGGGCGTGTGCCGGCATGCAGCGCCAGCCGCTCGGCAAATGCTGTCTTGCCCGACCGGGCTCCGCCCAGCACCAATACATGTCGCGTCATCGCCGCACTCCTTCCTCCACTCAATAAAGGCAATTCCGGGCTGCCGGATGTGGTTGCGCGGCACCTGGCAGGGGCTTTGAAACCGCAGGCTCCGGTCCCGGTTTTTTGTCCCTTATCCTACTTTCGTCTAGGCGGCTTTCGCATTATGGTCCGCGCCGAAACGATACCCTAGCATCCGTCGAGACAACGGAGTTTCCCCGCGTGCCTAGATACTATCTTGGCGTGGATGGCGGCGGCACCAATTGCCGCGTGCGCCTGGCCGACGAGAATCTCGTCACCCTCGCCGAAGTCAGGAACGGGCGCTCGAACCTGCAGATCGACGATGGCGATCCGGCCTACAAGGCCATCAGCGACGGCACCCGCGACGTCTTTGCTGCCGCCGGCATCGACTATGCCGAGACCGCCAATACCTATGCGTGCTTCGGCATGGCCGGTGGCCGCATGGATTCGGCGCGCGCCGAGTTCGCGGCCCGTCCGTGGCCGTTCGCCGGCGTGAAGGTCTATGACGACATCGACATCGCCCATGCCGGCGCTCTTGGCGGCGACGAGGGCGGTGTGGTGATCATCGGTACGGGTTCGGCCGCCATGTCGATCGTCGGCGGCAAGCGCTACCAGACCGGTGGCTGGGGCTTTCACATCGGCGACCAGATGTCCGGCGCCATCCTTGGCCGCGAGCTCGCACGCTATTCGGTCGAGGCGGCAGACGGTCTGGTCGAGGCATCCCCCCTGACCGAAGCCGTGATCGGCATGCTGGGCGGCGACAACCAGGCCGTCATGACCTGGTCCTTTGCCACCGAGATGGACCTGACGCTGCTCAGCCGCGATGGTTCGGAAGGCTGCGACGACGCCCTGATCGGTCGCGCTCCAGCCGAGTACGGCAAGCTGATGCCGCTGTTCATCGAGCATTTCGACAAGGGTGACCCTGTCGCTCGCCGGATGATGGATATCCAGCTCGGCTACATCGACACCTATGTGCGCTGGTTCAAGAACCACGGCGCCGAGGTGATGGCCATCGTCGGCGGGTTCGGGCAGCGCCTTTTCCCGATCCTGCAAGACCGGTATGGCGATTTCGTCGCCCTGCCCAAATTCGAACCTCTGCATGGCGCAGTTATCCTCGCCCGCCAGAACTTCTCCGCCTGAACGATCCCAGGAACGCCCAGTGTCCAGCCGTATCATTCCCGTCCAGCCTTTCGACTATGTGGTGTTCGGCGCCACCGGCGACCTGACCAAGCGCAAGCTCATTCCGGCGCTGTATCACCGTTTCCTCGACGGCCAGTTCGACGAGAAATCCCAGATCATTGGCGCGTCCCGCTCGCAGCTCAGCGATGCGGATTTCCAGAAGGTCGCGCGCGACGCCGTCACCCAGTTCGTCGAAAAGGACTACCAGGACGCGGCGGTGATCGACCGCTTCGTCAAGATCTTCAGCTACGTCGCCATCGACGTGTCGAAGCCCGAGGAAGCCGGTGACCTCGGCAAGAAGCTGCGCGACGATCCCAAGATCGTCCGCGCCTTCTATCTCGCCGTGGCGCCGGACCTGTTCGAGCCTATCGCCGAATTCCTCGCCAGGAAGAAATACTATCGCCGCGACGCGCGCGTGGTGATCGAGAAGCCGCTGGGCCACGACCTCGCCTCTTCGGTGGAGATCAATGACGGTGTCGCCAAGATCTTCAAGGAAGATCAGGTTTATCGCATCGACCACTATCTCGGTAAGGAGACGGTGCAGAACCTTTTGGCGTTGCGCTTTGCCAATGCCCTGTTCGAGCCGATCTGGAACAGCGCCCATATCGATCACGTCCAGCTGACGGTTTCGGAAAGCGTCGGCGCCGGCACCCGCGGCTACTATGACGAGTCCGGCGCGCTGCGGGACATGATCCAGAATCACATGCTGCAGCTGCTCTGCCTCGTGGCCATGGAGCCGCCTGCCAGCGACGATGCCGATGCGCTGCGCGACGAAAAGCTCAAGGTGCTGCGCGCCCTGCGCCCGATCACCAATGGCGAAGTGGCCAGCAAGACGGTGCGCGGCCAGTATCGCGGCGTGAAGTCCGAGACGGCTGCCGTGGCCGGCTACCAGGAGGAACTGCCGGACGACAAGAAAGGCAGCCGCACCGAGACCTTCGTGGCGCTCAAGGCCGAGATCGAGAACTGGCGCTGGTCGGGGGTGCCCTTCTACATGCGCACCGGCAAGCGCATGGCGAGCCGCGTGTCGGAAATCTGCATCCAGTTCAAGCCGATCCCGCACTCGATCTTCGACCATGCGGAAGGCGCGCCGCGCCCCAACAAGCTGATCATCCGCCTGCAGCCCGACGAGGGCGTGAAGCTGATGATGATGATCAAGGATCCCGGTCCGGGTGGCATGCGCCTGCGCGAAGTGCCGCTCAACCTCAGCTTTGCCCAGCAGTTCACCGAACGGACTCCGGAAGCCTATGAGCGCCTGCTGCTCGACGTGATCCGCGGCAACCAGACCCTGTTCATGCGCCGCGACGAACTCGAGGCTGCCTGGCGCTGGGTCGATCCGATCCGTGACGCCTGGAACCGCTCGCCCGAGCCGCCGCAGCCCTATTCGGCCGGCACCTGGGGCCCGAGCGGCTCCATCGCCCTGATCGAGCGCGATGGCCGCACCTGGTACGAGGAAAACCTGTAGTGGACATCGAACGCCGCAGCTTCGCCGACAAGACCGCACTCGCCAGGGAACTTGCCGAGACGGTCGCCGCCCGCATAGAGGCGGCCATCGCGCGTGACGGGGTCGCCGCGATCGCGGTCAGCGGCGGCTCGACGCCGGCCAAGTTCTTCTCCGTCCTGGGCAAGACCAAAACGCTCGACTGGGAAAAGGTGATCGTCACTCTGGTCGATGAACGCTGGGTGGACGAACTCAACGACCGCTCCAACGCCAAGCTGGTCAACGAGAAGCTGCTCCAGGGTCCGGCTGCCGTGGCCCGCTTCGTGCCGCTCTATTCCGGCGGCAGTGAACCCGATACGGCTGGTGTCGAGCGCACCAATGACCTTCTTGCCGAACTGCCGGACCGCTTTGCGGCGGTGGTGCTCGGCATGGGCAATGACGGGCACACTGCAAGCTTCTTTCCCGGTGGTGACACGCTCGATCAGGTGCTGAGCAGCGAGGGGCCGGCGATGGCTCTGCGCGCGCCCGGCGCCGGCGAGCCGCGCATAACCCTTACCCTGCCGCGTCTCCTCCGCGCGGATGGGATCTACCTGCATGTCGAGGGGGAAGAAAAGGCTGCCACGCTGGAGCAGGCGCTGGGCGAGGGTCCCGTTGGGGACATGCCGGTCCGCGCCGTGTTGCGGTCGGGGCAGCCGGTAACCGTTTTCTGGTGCCCATAGTCCCCTTGGCGGCCCCCAATCGGCTGCCTTGGCCACTACGCGGCTCCAGCAGGGTGTGCCCACGAGACAGGTGATCCCCGCCTGCTTCGGTTGAGCGCCCCACCATGGAGTAGGAGCTCAATATGTCCGTTCGTCAGGCGATCCAGGACGTCACTGATCGCATTGCTGCGCGCAGCCGCGATACGCGCGCCGACTACCTCCGCCGCATCGATGCCGCCCGCGAGGCTGGCGTGAACCGCGCCGTCCTGTCCTGCGGCAATCTTGCCCACGGCTTTGCCGCCTGCTCGCCGAGCGAGAAGGCGATGCTGGCCGGCAACAAGGCGCTGAACCTCGGCATCGTCACCAGCTACAACGACATGCTGAGCGCCCACCAGCCGTACCAGTTCTATCCAGATCTCATCAAAGCTGCGGCCGCCGAGATCGGCGCAACGGCCCAGGTAGCGGGTGGCGTGCCGGCGATGTGCGATGGCGTCACCCAGGGTCAGGCGGGCATGGACCTGTCGCTGTTCAGCCGCGACGTCATTGCCATGTCGACGGCAATCGCCCTTAGCCACAACATGTTCGATGCCGCAGTATATCTCGGCATCTGCGACAAGATCGTGCCGGGCTTGCTGATCGGTGCCCTCACCTTCGGGCACCTGCCGGCTGTGTTCGTTCCGGCCGGCCCCATGCCGTCGGGCATTCCCAATGACGAGAAGGCCAAGGTCCGCCAGCTCTACATGGAGGGCAAGGTCGGTCGCGCCGAACTGCTGGAAGCCGAGAGCAAGAGCTATCATTCGCCCGGCACCTGCACCTTCTACGGCACCGCCAATTCGAACCAGATGCTGATGGAGATCATGGGCCTGCACCTGCCGGGCGCCAGCTTCGTCAATCCCGGTACCCCGCTGCGCGACGCGCTCACGCGCGAAGCCACCAGGCGCGCACTGTCGCTGACGGCACTCGGCAACAACTACACTCCGGTGGGGCACGTCATCGACGAGAAGGCCATCGTCAACGGCCTTGTGGGCCTGCACGCCACCGGTGGCTCCACCAACCACACCCTGCACCTGATCGCCATCGCGTCGGCGGCCGGGTTGCAGGTGACCTGGGACGACATGAGCGACCTGTCGGATGCAACGCCGCTGCTGGCGCGCGTCTATCCCAATGGCGTTGCCGACGTGAACCACTTCCACGCCGCCGGCGGCATGGGCTTTTTGATCCGGGAACTGCTCGAAAGCGGGCATCTGCATGAGGACGTGAGAACCGTCTGGGGCAGCGGGCTCTCCGGCTACACGGTGGAAGCCAAGCTGATCGAAGAAGAACTGCGCTTCCAACCGGCTCCCGCCGAGTCGGCGCTGCCCAAGGTGCTGGCTTCGGCCAAGGCTCCGTTCCAGGAGTCCGGTGGCCTCAAGCTCCTGACCGGCAATCTCGGCCGTTCCGTCATCAAGGTGTCGGCGGTCAAGCCGGAGCATCGCGTGGTCGAGGCACCGGCGCGTGTGTTCCACGGCCAGGAGGGGTTGCAGGCGGCGTTCAAGGCCGGTGAACTCAACGGCGACGTGATCGCTGTCGTTCGCTTTTCCGGGCCGCGTGCCATCGGCATGCCGGAACTGCACAAGCTGACCCCGGCGCTCGGCGTGCTGCAGGACCGCGGCTTCAAGGTGGCGCTGCTCACCGACGGTCGTATGTCGGGCGCCTCCGGCAAGGTCCCCGCGGCGATCCACATGACCCCGGAAGCCACCGATGGCGGTCCGATCAGCAAGATCCGCGATGGCGACATCATCCGGCTCGATGCCAACGAAGGCACGCTGCAGTTCATCGGCGACGAGAAGGAATTCCTATCTCGCACCCCGGCGACGGAAGACCTGCGCCCGCAGCACTACGGTATGGGTCGTGAGCTGTTCGCCGGCATGCGGGCGATGGTGGGCGTTGCGGATCGCGGCGCCAGCGTGTTCCAGTAGCGCACAGATTCCGCGCCGATGCGGTGGGACACTCCTACCGCTTCCGCCGTGACGCCAGGATTTCCGGAAGCGTCTTCGGCCGCAGGTCCTGTGCGTCAACGCCGACGTCGAACTGGCGCGGCATCGGCGCTAGCTTGCCGTGCGAGTGGCCGTGCAGGTTGATCGATTTCCGGCTCATCTGGTTCCAGGTGCGGAACGGGTAGTGGCAGAGGACGAACAACTGCTCATCGATCCTGAGCTCGGCATAGTGCTGGACGCTGGCCCAGCCACGGGCGGCGACGGTCGCCGGCGGGTCATTGTTGCCAATGACCAAGTGCTTGGTGCCGTTGAGGTTTCCCAGCAGTGCCTCGACGTCCTCGGTGCTGCCGCGGGCGAAATCGCCAAGATGCCAGATCTCGTCCTCGGGTGACACGATCTCGTTCCAGGTGCTGATCAGCGCCGCGTCGTGCTCGGGCATGTTGGGGAACGGGCGGCGGTCGATGCGGAGGACGCGCACGTCGGCGAAGTGGGTGTCGCTGGTAAAGTACAGCAAAATCAACGGCTCCGGCCGAACAGGCGCTCGATATCCTTCTTCTTGAGCTCAACGTAGGTGGGCCGGCCATGGATGCACTGGCCGGAATGGGGCGTGCGCTCCATGTCGCGCAGGAGGGCGTTCATTTCGTCGACCCGCAGCCGCCGGCCGGAGCGGACCGAGCCGTGGCAGGCCATGCGGGCGATGATGGCTTCCATGCGGTTGCTGACGGCGGCGGTGGATTCCCATTCGGCGAGGCCGTCGGCGACGTCGTGGACCAGGCCCTCTATGTCGGAAGTCCCTAGAATTGCTGGGGTTTCCCGGACTGCGATGGCGCGGGGGCCGAAGCGTTCGAGGTGGAGGCCGTAGCTCTGGAGTTCGGCCGAGGCGTCTTCGAGGCGTTCGCAGTCTTCCTCCGGCAGTTCGACCACCACCGGAATCAGGTGGGCCTGGCTGGGGACGGTGCCGGTGGCGAGCTGGGCCTTAAACCGTTCATACACAAGGCGTTCGTGGGCGGCATGCTGGTCCACAAGCAGCAGGCCCTCGCCGTTCTGGGCGATGATGAAGTTGTCGAACATCTGCGCCCGGGCGGCGCCCAGGGGGAATTCGGTGAGGGACGGGGAGGGCGTTTCGACCTCGATCCGGGCGCTCGGCTCGGACAGGCCGGGAAGGGATTCCGCAGGCGGTAAAGCGGAAAAACTGCTTGGGTTTCGTTCCCGCTGAAACCCGGCCTGCAGCGAATCCGGGACGGAGACGGGAGAAATTGCAGCCGTCTCGTAAACGGGGGTGGTGAAGGCGCCGAGCACGTCCTCGGCAACGCTGGTCGAGGCCTTGAAGCCGGCGGCGGTCAGCGCCTCGCCGATGGCCCGAATGACGGCACCGCGGACGCCGCCGGCGTCGCGGAAGCGGAGCTCGGCTTTGGTGGGATGGACATTGACGTCCACCTCGGCCGGGTCGACGGCGATGTAGAGCGCCATCACCGGGAAGCGGTCACGGAAGGTGTAGTCGGCATAGGCGGCGCGGACGGCACCCACCAGCACCTTGTCGCGTACCGAGCGGCCATTGACGAAGTAGAACTGCGACAGCGAATTGGCGCGGGTGTAGGTGGGCAGCCCGGCAAGCCCCGCCACCACCACGCCGTGGCGTGACAGGGCGAGCGGCACCGCGTTGCGGGCGAAGTCGTCACCGACGATTTGCGAGAGCCGGGCTTCGAGGGCGCGGGCGCCGCTCACCGCGGGCCAGCTCTGCGGCGTGCGGTCGGACCCGTTGAGGACGAAATGAATGCCCGGATTGGCCATGGCGAGGCGGCGCACCACATCGGTGATGGCAGCGGCTTCGGCGCGATCGGTCTTGAGAAATTTGAGCCGGGCCGGAGTGCGGGCGAAGAGGTGCTTCACCTCAACGACGGTGCCGCAGTTCATCGCCACCGGCACCGGGCCGGTGCGGGTGCCATAGCGAAGGTCGAGACGGAGCCCGCTTTCCGCCTCCGCGCAGCGCGAAGCGATGGCGAGTTCGGCAACCGAGCCGATGGAGGCCAGCGCCTCACCCCGGAAGCCGAGGGTGCGGATATCGTCGAGTTCGTCGGCACCGAGCTTGCTGGTGGCATGGCGCTCGACCGAGAGCAGCAGATCGGCCTGGTCCATGCCGCAGCCGTCGTCCTCGATGCGGATCAGCGTCTTGCCGCCGCCGGCGGTGGTGACGACGATGCGGGTGGCACCGGCATCGATGCTGTTCTCCACCAGCTCCTTGACGGCACTGGCCGGCCGCTCGACCACTTCGCCGGCAGCGATGCGGTTGATCAGGTCTTCGGGCAGCTGGCGGATGGACACGGGCGATTCTCCTGGGGCGACTATACGACGCCCCGGTGCCTCACCACACCCACTCGGCAAGGAGCGCCAGCGTCAGCGCGATGCCGACATAGTGGTTGTTCTTGAAGCGGAGGAGGGGATTGCCCGGCGCCTCGACGTCGACGGTCTGCACCTGCCAGGCGAGCAGGCCTGCGGCTACGAGCGAAAGCACCGCAAAGACCACGCCGGCTCCGGCCCACAGGGCGGCGATCATCCACAGCACGAAAGCGCCGGCATAGAAGCCGGCAACGATGGGGCGGGTGCGCGACCCGAAGAGCCGGGCGGTCGAGCGCACTCCGATCAGCGCATCGTCCTCGATGTCCTGCAGCGCGTAGATGGTGTCATAGCCGATGACCCAGAGGATGCAGCCCAGATAGAGCAGCAGCGCCGGCGGGGCGATGCCGCCGGTTTGGCTGGTCCAGCCAACCAGGGCGCCCCAGGAGAAGGCCAGCCCGAGGAAAAGCTGCGGCCACCAGGTGATCCGCTTCATGAACGGGTAGATGGCGACCAGCACCAGCGAGGCGATTCCGGCCCAGACGGTGAAGCGGTTGAACTGGAACAGGATCACTGAAGCCAGCAGCGCCTGAGCCACGAGGAAGGCGAGGGCATCGCGGGCAGTGACCTGGCCGGAGGGAATCGGGCGCGAGCGGGTGCGGGCCACCTTCATGTCGATGTCGCGGTCGACGATGTCGTTGAAGGTGCAGCCGGCGCCTCGCATCAGGATGGCGCCGACCAGCATCAGCACCGCCGCCCACCAGTCGAAGCCCTGCTCCGGATAGGCAACCGCGGCAAGGCCAAGGCTCCAGGCACAGGGCCAGAACAGCAACCAAAGGCCGATCGGCCGGTCCCAGCGGGCGAGGCGCGCATAGGGCTTGAGCCAGTCCGGGGCATGGCGGTCCACCCAGTTGCCGGCCTGGGCGTCGGCAACGGAGCCAGTGGGATTTTGGTCGGTCATGTTGAGCGCCTCGATACGTCAGCGCAGGTCTACAGGGTGGTGGGCTCTGCGAGAACCCCCTCCCAGCCTCTCCCGCAAGGGGGCAGGTGGGCTCCACTCGTTGGCACGATCCAGTGCTACCCACCGCATTCACCCTCCCCCTTTCGGGGAGGGCCGGGGAGGGGGGATGCAGCAAGCTGGCAGGTCAGCGTGTTGGAAGATATGTTGCCGCCATGCCCCGTACCCATGCCAGCCTGCCGCGTCTCTTCGTTGATCCTGACCTTGCCGCCGGTGGCGAGATCATCCTCAACAAGGACCAGTCGCTCTACCTCGCCGCGGTGCTGCGCAAGTCGGTGGGCGACGAGGTGGTGGTGTTCAACGGCCGTGACGGCGCCTGGCTGGCGCGGCTGACTGCCGACAGCAAGAAGTCGGTCGCGCTCGGGCTGGTCGAGCAGATTGCGGCGCAGACCCCGCGGCTCGACCTCTGGTATGGGTTGGCTCCGCTCAAGACCGAGCGGCTCGATTATGTGGTGCAGAAGGCGACCGAAATGGGCGTCGGTACCCTGCAGCCGGTGTTGACGCGCTTCACCCAGGTCAGCCGGGTCAAACACGACAAGCTGCTGGCCAACGCCATCGAGGCGGCCGAGCAGTGCGAGGTGCTGACTGTCCCCCATGTCGCACCCGAGGTGACACTTGACCAACTGCTGGACCGCTGGGCGGATGATCATGCCGGCCGCCGGCTTGTCTTCGCCGATGAAGGCGAGCCATCGTCCTCGGCGCTGGGGACGCTGCAGTCGCTCGCCGGTGGGCGAGTGGGCTTGCTGGTCGGGCCGGAGGGCGGCTTTTCGGACGCGGAGCGCGAGCGACTCCGCGCCCTCGATTTCGTGGTGCCGATCAGTCTTGGGCCGCGTATCCTGCGCGCCGACACCGCCGCCGTGGCAGCGCTGGCCCTTATTCAGGCAACCATCGGTGACTGGCGATAAAACGCGTTTGCTTTCGACCGACGCAACGCTATGTTCGCGCCCGCATTTGCCCCCGTAACCAGAGGACTACATGGCCGGCGCCGACTCCCACTCTCCGCAGATCGAATCCCGTGCCGACCTGATCGAGGCACTGGCGCGGGGTGCCAAACCTGCAGACCAGTGGCGCATCGGCACCGAGCACGAAAAGCACGTCTTCCATACCGATCCGCTGCGGCCGGTGACGTATGAGGGGGAGCAGGGGATCCGCGCCCTGTTGACGGGCATCGAAAAGGCCACGGGCTGGCACCCCTTCTATGACGGCGACAACCCGATCGGGCTGAGGAACGATGAGGTCGCGGGCGGCATCTCGCTCGAGCCGGGTGGCCAGTTCGAACTCTCCGGGGCGCCGCAGAACGACCTGCACGGCACCGCCGAGGAGATGGGCGAGCACCTGCGTGTGGCCCGCTCCGTCGCCGAGCCGCTCGATATCCATTTCCTTGGCCTCGGGGTCACCCCGCTCTGGGCGGTCAAGGACATTCCGGCAATGCCGAAGTCCCGCTACGGCATCATGGCGCCGTATATGGACAGCAAGGGCGCGCTCGGCACCTCGATGATGTTCCGTTCAGCCACCGTTCAGACCAATCTCGACTTCTCGAGCGAAGCGGACATGGTCAAGAAGTTCCGGGTGTCGCTGGCGCTGCAGCCGGTGGCAACGGCACTGTTCGCCAACTCGCCGTTCTCGGAAGGACGCGACACCGGCTATCTCAGCTATCGCAGCCAGATCTGGCTCGACACGGACCCGGATCGCACCGGCATGCTGCCCTTCGTCTTCGATGAAGGCTTCGGCTTCGAGCAATATGTCGACTACGCTCTCGACGTGCCGATGTATTTTGTCATTCGCGACGGCAAATACGTCAACGTTGCCGGCGAGAGCTTCCGCGCCTTCCTCAAGGGCGAGTTGCCGCAATTGCCCGGCGACCTGCCAACGGTGAAGGACTGGGAGGATCATCTCTCGACCATCTTCCCCGAAGTCCGGCTGAAGCAGTATCTCGAGATGCGCGGCGCCGACATGGGCGACGAGGCCTCGGTGACGGCGCTGTCGGCCTTCTGGACCGGGCTGCTTTACGATGAGGTTTCGCTCGAAGCGGCCTATGAGCTGATCGAACCCTGGACCAGCGACCAGCGGGAGCACCTGCGCCGCGAGGCGCCGCGGCTGGGGCTGATGACACCCCATGACCGCTCCAACCTGTTCGACGTTGCCGCCCAGGCGGTGGGGATTGCCGAAGCGGGCCTGGTGCGGCGCGGCCGCCGCAATGCCGCCGGCAAGGACGAGACCATCTACCTCGCGCCGCTGGAAGAAGTGATCCAGACAGCTCAGACGCCGGCCGAACGCTGGCTCGAGCGCTTCCGCGGCGACTGGAACGGGGATCTGACGCGGATCTTCCGCGAGGCGGAGCTGTAGGGCTCCACTCCTGCCGAACCCCCTCCCCAGCCCTCCCCGCAAGGGGGAGGGTGTGGCCCCGCTCTGTTGGAGGATGGTGCCACAGATGTCCGCGGTTTATCCGCGACGGCTCCCCTCCTGCCGACCCCCTCCCCAGCCCTCCCCGCAAGGGGGGAGGGTGAATTCAGTGGTTGTGGCGTGATCGTGCCACCGAGTGGAGGTCACCCTCCCCCTTGCGGGAGGGCAGGGAGGGGGTTGTTTCGGCAAGCGCTGTCTGAACGACCTGAAACACGCCCTCGCCGTTGCTCATCACCTCGGCATTGGTGAAGCGTAAGACCCTGTAGCCGCGGGACCGCAGGTAGGCGTCCCGGCCCTGGTCAGCGACGAGCGCTGTGTCGCTGTAGTGCGTGTCGCCATCCACTTCGATCACCAGACGGGCAGCGTGGCAGGCGAAGTCGACGACGTAGGGACCAAGTGCGACCTGCTTGCGGAAATGGTGGCCGGCATGGCGCAGGGGCCAGATGAGGCGCCAGAAGCGGATTTCCGCCGAAGTCGGATTCCGGCGCAAGCGTTGTGCTCTTGTCGGCATCGAACCCCCTCCCCAACCCTCCCCACAAGGGGGAGGGTGTGGCTCCAATCTGTTGCAGCAGGCTGGTAGAAGCAATCCCAGCCCCTCCCGCCCTTGCCACACCCTCCCATCTCGTGCATCACGCCGCCAACACACGGAGGTGCGGATGCGGGTGCTGGTGATCGGTTCGGGCGGGCGCGAGCATGCGCTGGCGTGGAAGCTGGCGCAGTCCGCCAAGGTCGACGCGCTGTTCATTGCACCGGGCAATGGTGGCACCGCTGCCGTGGCCGAAAACCGCGACATCGACATCACCGACCATGACGCGGTGATCGCGCTCTGCCGGTCGGAAAGCATCGACTTCGTGGTGGTTGGACCCGACGCGCAGGTGGTGGCAGGGCTCGGCGACGATCTGCGGGCGGCGGGCATCGACTGCTTCTGCCCATCGAAAGCGGCGGGGCAGCTGGAAGGCTCCAAGGGCTTCACCAAGGCCCTGTGCGACGAGATGGGCATCCCAACGGCCCGCTATGCGCGCTTCGACAACGAGGCAGACGCGCTGGCCTATGTCTATGCCGAAGGCGCTCCCATCGTGATCAAGGCCGACGGGCTTGCGGCCGGCAAGGGCGTCACCGTGGCCATGACCCTGGAAGAAGCGGAGGCGGCCATCGCCGACTGTTGCGCCGGCGCCTTTGGGCAATCCGGCGCCGAAGTGGTGGTTGAGGAGTTCATGGAGGGCGAGGAGGTCAGCCTGTTCGTGCTCAGTGACGGCACCGACATCCTGCCGCTGACCACCGCGCAGGACCACAAGCGCGCCTTCGATGGCGACCAGGGGCCGAATACCGGCGGCATGGGCGCCTATTCGCCGGCACCGGTGCTGACCCGGGAGCTTTACGACCGCGCCATCAGCGAGATCATCCTCCCCACGGTCAAGGGCCTGGCGGCTCGCGGCACGCCCTATCGCGGCGTGCTGTATGCCGGGCTGATGCTGACCGCCGATGGCCCCAAGCTCGTGGAGTACAACGCCCGCTTCGGCGACCCCGAGTGTCAGGTGATGATGATGCGGCTCGACAGCGACCTGCTGGAGCTGCTGCATGCCTCGGCCACGGGCAGTCTCAAGGGCATGGACGTGCGTTGGAAGGATGCGTGGGCGCTGACGGTGATCCTGGCGACCAAGGGCTATCCCGGCAGCTACGGCAAGGGCTCCGAGATCCGCGGACTGGAAATGATCGACGATCCTGAGGTCCAGGTCTTCCATGCCGGAACGCGCCGCGACGGCGGGCGTTTAGTTGCTGCCGGCGGGCGCGTGCTCAACGTCACGGCGCTCGGAACCACGGTGAAAGACGCGAGAGACCGTGCTTACCGATGCCTGGACAAGATTGACTGGCCGGAAGGCTTTAGCCGCAGCGACATCGGCTGGCGCGAAATCAGCCGTTCCGGCCCCTGAACCCTTTTTCAATCTCACGCGCCTAACCTACCTCCGGTCCGTAGTCGAGGAGGCGCCGTCGCCCCGACCGCTCACGCCGCTGCAACTGCGCGGCAAGCGGCTGATCGAGCGGCTGCGCTCCAAGGGCAAGGAGCGGGGCATGAGCACGGTTTCAGGTCCGCGTATCGGGGTGGCGCTGGGTGGCGGTTCGGCCCGCGGCCTGACCCATATTCCCTATATCGAGGCCATGGACGAGCTGGGGCTGAAGCCGTCGGTGATTGCAGGCACCTCGATCGGTGCGCTGATCGGGGCTGGCTGGGCTGCCGGCATGACCGGCAAGGAGTTGCGCGAGCACTCGTTCCAGGTGCTGGGCACCATGCGCATCATCGCCGGCCGGCTGTGGAGCCACCATGTCCGCGGGCTATCCGGCCTGTTCAAAACCGGCCTGTCGGTGCAGCTCGATGCGACCAGCATCGTCGATGCCTTCACGCCCGGCAATTTTCCGAACGAGTTCAAGGACCTCAAGGTGCCGCTCTATGTGGTGGCGACCGATTTCCAGTCCTGGCACCAGACGGTGTTCAACTCCGGCGCGCTGCGGCCGGCGGTGGCGGCTTCGATCGCCATCCCATCGCTGTTCAAGCCGGTGGTGCACGCCAACCACGTGCTGGTGGATGGCAGCGTGGTGAACCCGCTGCCGCTCGACCAGGCCGACATCGACACCGATTTCCTGATCGGCATCGACGTCAATGGCGATCCGTCCGAGGGGCTGTTCAAGACCGACCACCGTCCGCTCGACGTCTGGTTCGGCGCCGCGCAGATCATGATGCACTCGCTGATCGCCCATCAGATGGCGGCATATCCCCCCGACGTCTATGTGCGACCGCACGTGGCCCGGTTCGGGGCACACGAATTCTGGCGCGTGCGCGAGATCCTCAACCATGTCGATGCCGAAAAGGACCGCTTCAAGCGGATCATCGAGCAGAAGATGGAAGACTACATCGCCGAGCGGGAGCCGGTGATCGACAGCAATCCCGGCCGCTAGTCGCGCAGGCCGCGGAAGAAGTTGCGCAGCAACGCCTCAGACCGGCTGGCGCCGAGCCCGCCGATCACCTCCGGCCGATGGTGGCAGGTGGGCTGGGTGAAGAGGCGAACGCCGTTGTCGACAGCACCGGCCTTGGGGTCCTCGGCGCCGTAGTAGACCCGGCGCAGCCGCGCATGGGCGATGGCGCCGGCGCACATGGCGCAGGGCTCCAGCGTCACATAAAGATCGCAGCCGTCGAGACGGCCGCTGCCGCGGATTTCCAGCGCTGCCCTTATCGCGAGGAATTCGGCATGGGCGGTGGGATCGCGCAGCATCTGCATGCGGTTGCGCTCGGCGGCGAGGACGCGGTCACCTTCGACGACCACGGCGCCCACGGGGGCTTCACCCGCCGCAGCGGCTTCGGCGGCAAGGCCGAGGGCGAGGTCCATGGGCGAGGTCACGGCTGGCATGGCCATTGGCTAGCGGTTCGGCAGCGGAAGGGAAAGCCGAAAACGCCGAAAGGCCGACCGCACCACCGGCCGACCTCTCAACGTGCTTTGGAGGGCAGTAAACCTGTTAGACGGCGTCCGGCTGTCCGGGCTTGCGCCGGTTGAGGAAGCGCGGGCGGCGCGAGGCGTCGGCGGCAAACCGCCGGCGCGGAGCAGGGGGAGCAGCGTTGATGCCGCTGACCTGCTGGCTGTAGGGGAGATAGGTGCCGTCGCCGGCCTTGATGAACAGCGGCAGGCGGAGCTTCTTGCCCCAGTTCTGCCATTCGGCAACGACCGTGTGATTGCCTTCTTCCTCGAACACCCGGTAGTTCAGCTCCGGGTCGGAGTGCACCAGTTCGATGGCGCTCGACAGCACACCCTCTTCGGTGAGGCTGGTGGCCACGGCCACGCCGATGAACTCGGTGACCGGAACCTTGATCTTGATGGCAATGCCGCTCTGCTCGAGCACGCGCCGGACGGTCACGGTCTTGACCGGAT
>JAEYXQ010000056.1 GCA_023431205.1 Pseudomonadota bacterium
CCCGGCCTGAGGCCCATTCAGCAGTCCTGGTACCGACCAGCTCTGAAATATTGCGCTTGCCGGCACTGCGGACGCCGGCCACCAGGCCGTGCTTGATACGATCGAGCAGGTCGAGGCCGCCAAAGACCAGCGCCGAATAGAGCTGGATGGCGTCGGCACCGGCCTCGAACTTGGCAACCGCCGATTGCGGGGAGTGAATGCCGCCCACCCCGACGATGGGCAGAGTGCCGACGCGCTGGCGCATCTGCGCGAGGCGACGGGTGGAGAGCTCGAACAGCGGCTTGCCGGAAAGACCGCCGGTTTCGGCGGCGTTCTCGAGGCCGGCGACGGACTCGCGGCTGATCGTGGTGTTGGAGACGATCAGGCCGTCGAGGTCGGTGGCGGCGATGACGGCGGCGATGCTGTCGAGCGCCGCGTCGTCGAGATCCGGGGCGATCTTGAGCAGCACCGGGACGCGGACCTTGGCCCTGGCACGGGCCGCCAGCACTTCGCCGAGCAGGCGCCGCAGCGCCTCGTCTGCCTGGAGGTTGCGGAGGCCCGGAGTGTTGGGCGAGGAGACGTTGACGGTGAGGTAATCGGCAAGATCGGCGAAGCGGCGGACGCCGAGGACATAGTCGGCGACGAAATCTTCGCTGTCCTTGTTGGCGCCGATATTGACCCCGAGCGCGGCCGGGACGCGCAGGTTGCGCAGGCGCTCGAAGACGGCGTCATGGCCCTCGTTGTTGAAGCCCATGCGGTTGATGACCCCTTCGGCAGCAGCAACGCGGAACAGGCGTGGCCTGGGATTGCCCTGTTGCGGGCGCGGCGTGACGGTGCCGATCTCGACCATGCCGAAGCCCATCAGCGCCAGCGGCCGCGGCACCTCGGCATTCTTGTCAAAGCCCGCGGCCATGCCGACGGGATTGGCGAGTCCGAGGCCGCAGAGGCTGGTCCTGAGTTCAGGCGGATCGGCGCGCTCCTGCCGCGGAGCCAGGCCGAGGCGCAGGGCGGTGATGGTGCTGGCATGGGCCGTTTCGGGGTCCATGTTCAGCAGGGTCTGCCGGGTCAGATCGGCGACACCGGGCAGGCGGAGCAGCGGCGACAGGCCGGACAGGATCATCGGACGGCCTCCGGCAGGGTGCAGGAGCCATCCGCGGCGACGCTGACCGGAGCTTCCCAGGCGACGGCGGAGAGCGGCAGCGGGCGGTTGCGGAGGTGGGGGAACAGCGCGCCACCGCGCGATGGCTCCCAGACAAGATCGTCGCCGAGATCGGCCGTGCGGACGGCGAGGATCACGAGGCCGGACTGCGCCTTGAAATGGAGGCGCAGGGTCGCGGCGAGCTGCTCGGCGGTGGAGAAGTGCATGTAGCCATCGGCAGCGTCGATGGGCATGCCGGCGAAGCTGCCGGTGGCTCGGGCCGGGGCGTAGGCCGCTTCGGTGGCGATCTTGTAGATGAATTCGGGGTTCGGCATGGCGCGGACCGTATAAGGGCGGTTCGGGGGCTGCAAGCGGGCTTTACTTTGGAGGGAGGGGGCGTTAGGTATAGGACGTAATTCTGTGAATTGAGAATAATGTCCTGACATGCTGTCGCACCGCGCCATCTGGGACGGAATAGACGCGCTGGCCCGCCGCCACGGCCTGTCGGTGTCGGCGCTCGCCAAGCTGGCGGGGTTCGACGCCACGGCGTTCAACGTGTCCAAGCGCGTCGGCAAGGATGGCCGGCCGCGCTGGCCATCGACCGAAAGCATCGCCAAGGTGCTGGAGGCGACGGGGGAAAGCTTCGACACCTTCTTCCAGGGCGCCGGCGCCTATACGCAGGGCGTGGCGCCGCGGCTGGCAACGGTGCCGCTGCTGGGCCTGGCTCAGGCGGGCACCGGCGGCTTCTTCGACAGCGCCGGCTTCCCCGCCGGGCAGGGCTGGGACGAGGTGGCGCTGCCGACGCCGGGCGAGAACGGGGTCTATGCGCTCGAGGTGCAGGGTGACTCGATGGAGCCGCTCTATCGCGAGGGCGATCGCATCGTGGTTTCGCCCACCGAGCAGGTGCGGCGCGGCGACCGGGTAGTGGTGAAAACCCGCGATGGCGAGGTGATGGCGAAGATCCTGGCGCGGCAGACGGCCAAGCAGATCGAGCTGCAGTCGATGAACCCGGCCTACCCGCCTCGGACGTTCGAACTCAAGGACATCGAGTGGATGGCCCGAATCATTTGGGCGAGCCAGTAGGCTAGAACCGTTTCGGCAGCCCGGCCAGCACGTGAAAATCGATGGTCCGGGTGCCGGAGGCGGCGACGTCGTTGTCGGCGAGCAGTTCCGGGGTTACCGCCACCACGCGTCGATACAGATCATCCAGCGTCGCTGCTTCGGTCACCAGCCCAAGGATGTCCTCACTGGTGGCAATCCAGACAGCGGCTTCGGCCTCCCACTGCGCCGTGACGCGAAAGCTGTCCGTCATCCGCTCAGTCCTTGGACATCACCGGCTGGCCAGCAAGCCGGCGCTCAGGCCAGCAGCTTGCCGGCCAGGGCGTCTTCGATGAGCTTGCGGGTGTTGTCGATGCCGTAGAGGGCGGCGAAGGAGCCGAAGCGCGGGCCGCGTTCCTGCCCGATCAGCACCTGATAAAGCATCTGGAAGAATTCGACCGACACGCCGGGGCCGCCGGTCGGGCTCTTCTTGGCGTGGTCCTGGTAGCGCTCCACCTGGCGGGCGACATCGAGCGCCGCGTTCTGGATAGCCTCGCTGCTGGCATCGGCCGGCAGCTCCGCAAAGGCGGCCGACAGGGCCTCGAGTGCGGCGCGTTCGACCTCGTCCGGCGCACGATAGGTCTTTTCCACGAAGTCGCGGAAATAGCGCATGGCATAGCCGACCAGCGCATCGAGATGCGGATGGGTCCGCGCCGAGACACCCGGCGCATAGGCCGAGATATAGCCCCACATGACTTCGGGCGTTTCCGGATTGGACGCCGTGGCGAGGTTGAGCAGCAGCGCGAAGGTGACCGGCATGTCCACCTTGGGCACATTGCCATAGTGCACGTGGAAGGCCGGGTTCTCGACGCGGGCGGCGGCGTCCTGCTTCTCATAGGCGGCGACATGGGCGAAATACTCGTCCACGGCGCGCGGGATCACGTCGAAATGCAGGCGCTTGGCGACCCGCGGCTTTTGGAACATGTAGAGGCCGAGGCTCTCGGTCGGCGCATAGGTCAGCCACTCGTCAATGGTCAGGCCATTGCCCTTGGACTTGGAGATCTTCTGGCCCTCGGCATCGAGGAAGAGCTCATAGACATAGTGCTCGGGCGGGGTGCCGCCGAGAATGGCGCAGATGCGGTCGTAGACCGACTGGTTGGTCTGGTGATCCTTGCCGAACATCTCGAAATCGACGCCGAGGGCGGCCCAGCGCATGCCGAAATCGGGCTTCCACTGCAGCTTGACGTTGCCGCCGGTGACCGGGACGGTGGTGTCGCGACCATCCTCGTCGGTGAAGGTGACGGTGCCGTCCTTGCTGTTCACCTCCTTCATCGGCACGTAGAGCACGCGGCCGGAGATCGGGGAGATCGGCAGGAAGGGCGAGTAGGTCGCCTGCCGCTCGGCGCCAAGCGTGGGCAGCATCACGGCCATGATGTCGTCATAGCGCTCGGCGGCAAGGCGCAGCACGGCGTCGAACTTGCCGGACTTGTAGTAGTCGGTGGCGCTGGCGAATTCGTAGTCGAAGCCGAAGGTATCGAGGAAGCGCCGGAGCATGGCGTTGTTGTGCGCGCCGAAGCTCGGATAATCGCCGCCGAAGGGGTTCGGCACCTTGGTGAGCGGCATCTGGAGAT
>JAEYXQ010000106.1 GCA_023431205.1 Pseudomonadota bacterium
CGGCCGGAGGTGGGAGCGATAGCCGACAGGTCCCATGATGGTCCGGGCTCCGCTTCCATATGGCTCCAAACCCGAAAGGGTGGCCGCTCGATGCGTGCGCAAGAAATCCGGATTCGTGGGAAGCGGCTTTTCGCCTCTTCTTCTTTTCACTCCCCCTCCGGGGCGGAGGCCGCTTCCCACCGTGTCCCCGCGACGCCACCCTGGCCGGGCGGCGCTTCGGCGCGCCTGCCGCCGCGCGTTCGCTGCATGGCTGGCGGGCCCCTGAGGACTTGCCTCTCCCGCCTTTTCCCCCTATAGAGCCGCATCCTCCGGACCGCCCGGCCAAAAGGCATGCCGTGGCGGTCTTTGAATGCGATGGGCCAAATCCATCCGAACACTCTCAAGGACCCGCAAAATGCCCAAGATGAAGACCAAGTCCGGCGCCAAGAAGCGTTTCAGCTTCACCGCCACCGGCAAGGTGAAGTCCGGCGTCGCCGGCAAGCGTCACCGCCTGATCAGCCACAACGCCAAGTACATCCGCACCAACCGCGGCACCAAGATCCTGTCCAAGGGCGACGAGGGTCTGGTGAAGTGGTACATGCCGTACAACCGTTAACGCTGAAGGGAAGCTGACACATGTCACGCGTGAAGAGAGGCGTTACCGCCCACGCCCGCCACAAGAAGGTCCTCAAGGCCGCCGAGGGCTATTACGGTCGTCGCAAGTCGACGATCCGCATTGCCAAGCAGGCCGTCGAGAAGGCCGCCCAATACGCCTATCGCGACCGTCGCGTTAAGAAGCGCAATTTCCGCGCCCTGTGGATCCAGCGCATCAACGCCGCTGTCCGCGAGCACGGCCTGACCTATGGTCGATTTATCGACGGCCTCAGCAAGGCTGAGATTGCCGTTGACCGCAAGGTGCTGTCCGATCTCGCGATCACCCAGCCCGAAGCGTTCGCGGCCCTGGTCGTCAAGGCCAAGGCGGCGCTCGGTTACCTCGAAGGCGTGGAAGCCACCACCCACGCCCGCGTCACCGCCGCCTGATCTCACCGCGCTGAGGTCGAAAAACCGCGCCTTGCGCCGCCCGAAAGGGATGGCGCGGGGCGTTTTGTTTTGGTCTAAAGCCCCCAAACGCTTCATGGACCTCATGGTGAGCTTGTCGAGCCACGAGGTCGCGCCCGGAACCTAGCGAATGTCCCTCGACGCCCAGATCGATCAGCTCCGCACCGAGCTTTCCGCCGCCATCGCCGCCAGCGGCGACGAGACCGCACTCGATCAGGTGCGCGTCGCCGCCTTGGGCAAGAAGGGGAGCGTGTCGGCCCTGCTTGCCTCCCTCGGCAGCATGGCGGCGGATGAGCGCAAGACCGCCGGCCCCGCCATCAACGGGCTCAAGACCGAGATCGCCGGCCTGATCGAGGCGCGCGGCGCCGAACTGCGCGCCCAGGCGCTCGAAGCCCGCCTCAAGGCCGAAACCGTCGACGTCACCCTGCCGCTGCAGCCCGGTCCGGCCGCCCGCGGCCGCATCCACCCGATCTCGCAGACCATCGACGAGATCACCGCCATATTCTCGGACATGGGCTTCTCGATCGCCGAGGGCCCCGACGTCGAAACCGACTACTACAACTTCACCGCGCTGAACTTCCCCGAAGGGCATCCGGCGCGCGAGATGCACGACACCTTCTTCATGAAGCCCTCGCCCGACGGGGTGAAGAAGGTCCTCCGCACCCACACCTCGCCGGTGCAGATGCGCGTCATGCAGCGCAGCAACACCAAGCCCGAGGCGCCCTGGGTTACGCCCGCCATGGAGCCGCCGATCCGCGTGGTCGTGCCCGGCCGCACCTATCGCAACGATTCCGACCAGACCCACACCCCCATGTTCCATCAGGTCGAGGGGCTGGTGATCGACAAGTCGTCCCATATTGGCCAGCTGCGCTGGGTGCTCGAGGAATTCCTCAAGGCGTTTTTCGAGGTGCCCAACGTCACCCTGCGCTTCCGCCCGAGCTTTTTCCCCTTCACCGAACCGTCCATGGAAGTCGACGTCCAGTGCGATCGCTCCGGTTCGGAGGTCAAGATCGGCGAGGGCTCCGACTGGCTCGAAATCCTCGGCTGCGGCATGGTCCATCCCAATGTCATCCGCAATGCCGGGCTCGATCCCGACGTCTACCAGGGCTTTGCCTGGGGCATGGGCATCGACCGCCTCGCCATGCTGAAATACGGCATGCCCGACCTGCGCGCCTTCTTCGATGCCGACCAGCGCTGGATCGAGCACTACGGCTTCCGCCCGCTCGACCTGCCGACCCTGCTCGGCGGACTGTCGAGCTAGCATGTCGAGCCCTGCCGGCGAGCCGGCCGAACCGATCTTCATCGTCACCGACATCGAGGCGGACGGGCCCACGCCCCTCCACTCGTCGATGCTGAGCTTTGCCTCGGTCGCCATCGAGGCGAACGGCAACCGGCACGGTGAGTTCGAGGCGGTGCTGACCCCGCGCCCCGACAGCAAGCCCGACGAGACCACCATGGCCTGGTGGCAGACGCAGCCGGAGGCATGGGAGGCGGCGACCACCGGCGCCGAGGACCCGGCCGTAGTCATGCCACGCTTCGCCGATTGGGTGGAGTCGCTGCCCGGGTTCAAGGTGTTCGCGGCTGCGCCGATGATCTTCGACGGGCTGTGGATGGATCACTACCTCGACGAGTTCGCCGGCACCCGCGTGCTCGGCGGCCCGTTCAAGACCCGCCAGATCTTCCGCGGCGGCGGCGTCTGCCTCTACACCATGGCCGGCACGCTGCGCGGCGCCGGCTATCTCGACTGGGGCATGAGCAAGCTGCCGGCCGAATTCTACGGCCACATCCCCCACACGCACTGCGCCATCGACGACGCCCGCGGCTTCGCCAATGTGCTGGTGGAACTGTTCAAGTTATCCCGTGCCCTGCCGCCGATCACCGGCAGTGCCTCCGATTTCCGATAAGAGACAAGCCATGAAGTTCACCCTCGACTGGCTCCGCGAGCATCTCGACACCACTGCCTCGACCGAGGAGATCGGCATCGCGCTGACCGCCGTCGGCCTCGAAGTCGAATCGATAGAGAACCAGGGCAAGGCGCTGGAGAAGTTCGTGGTCGCCCATGTGGTCTCGGCCGAGCGGCACCCGAACTCGGACCATCTCAACATCTGCAAGGTCGATGCCGGCACCGGCGAGTTGATCGACGTCGTCTGCGGGGCCCCCAATGCCCGCACCGGGATGAAGTCGGTATTCGCCTTCCCGGGCACCTGGATTCCGGGCAAGGACTTTGAGCTCAAGGCCGGCGTGGTCATCCGCGGCGCCCCCTCGAATGGCATGCTCTGTTCTGCAGCCGAACTCGAGCTCAGCAACGACCACGACGGCATCATCGACCTGCCAGCCGATGCGCCGGTCGGGCAGAAATATGTCGAATATGCCGGCATCGACGGCGTGGTGTTCGACATCGCCATCACCCCCAATCGCGGCGACGCCACCGGTGTCTACGGCGTGGCCCGCGACCTTGCCGCTTATGGCATCGGTGCGTTGAAACAGACCGACTGGACGCCGGTGCCCTCCCAGGGTCCGAGCCCGATCGCCCCGCTGCCGCAGCAGTTCGCCGAGGGGGAGGTCAAGGCCATCCGCAAGTTCGCCGGCCGCTACATCAAGGGCGTCCGCAACGGCCCGTCGCCGGACTGGCTGCAGCAACGGTTGAAGGCTGTCGGCCTGCGTCCGATCAACGCCATCGTCGACATCACCAATCTCGTGTCCCTCGGCTGGGGCCGTCCGCTCCACGCCTATGATGCCGACAAGATCGTCGGCCAGCCGGTGTTGCGCCCGGCCCGCAACGAGCCGTTCGACGCGCTCGACAACCGCATCTATGCGCTCGACGAAACCATGACTGTGATCGCCGACGACCAGGGTCCGCTCTGCCTCGGCGGCGTCATGGGCGGCATCCGTTCCGGCGTGACCGAAGAGACCGTCAACGTCTTCATGGAATGCGCCAGCTGGGATCCGGACCTGATCGCCCGCACCGGCCGCAAGACCGGCATTGTCTCCGACGCGCGCTACCGGCTGGAGCGCTCGGTCGATCCGGCCCTCACCGAGCCTGGCCTGGAACTCGCAACTCGCCTCGTCATGGAGCTTTGCGGCGGCACGCCGATGGAGCCGGCCATCTCGGGCGAAGACGTGTTCCCCCACACCGTGATCGACTTCCCCCTTGCCGAGGTGAAGCGGCTGACCGGCCTCGATGTCGAACCCGGCAGGATCGTCGACATTCTCGCCCGCCTCGGCTTCACCGCCGAGGGTGAGGGCGACAGCCGCAAGGTGTTCGTGCCGTCGTGGCGCCCGGACGTGACGCAGAAGGCAGACCTCGTCGAAGAAGTCATGCGCATGGTCGGCGTTGACAACGTGCCGGTCGAGCCGCTGCCGCGCCTGTCCCATGTCGCCCCCCGCATGCTGACCACCATCCAGAACCGTCGCCGCATCGCGCGCCGTGCCCTTGCCGTGCGCGGCATGGACGAGGCTGTGACCTGGTCGTTCATCTCGCATGCAGAAGCCGTTCATTTCGGCGGCGGCAGCGAGGCGTTGCAGCTTGCCAACCCGATCGCCTCGGACATGACCGACATGCGGCCCTCGCTGCTGCCAGGGCTGTTGGCCGCCGCCCGCCGCAACGGCAATCGCGGTCATGCTGATGTGGCGCTGTTCGAAGTCGGCCAGGTGTTCCTCTCCGACACCCCCGAAGGCCAGCACACCTATGCCACCGGCATTCGCACCGGCAGCGCCCGCCTCGGCGGCAGTGGCCGTCATTGGCAGACCCGCGCCGAACCCGTCTCGGTGTTCGACGCCAAGGCTGACCTTGCCGCCGTGCTCGACGCGCTCGGCTATGACATCGACAAGATGCAGGTGCTGGCCGAGCCCGCGCCCTGGTCGCATCCCGGTCGCGGCGGCCGTGTCGCCCAGGGCCCCAAGACCATCGGCTGGTTCGGCGAACTCCACCCGGCCCGCGCCGCCGAACTCGACCTCGACGGGCCGGTTGCCATGTTCGAGATCGACCTCGACGCGTTGCCGGAGCCCCGGCGCAAGCCGACCCGCACCAAGCCGGCCCTCAACCTGTCGAGCCTGATGCCGGTCAGCCGCGACTTCGCCTTCGTCGTCGATCAGGCGGTGCCCGCCGCCACCATCCTCAGGGCCGCGCGCGGCGCGGACAAGCAACTGATCACCGACGTGACGGTATTCGACGTCTTCGCCGGCACCCATGTGGGTGAAGGCAAGAAGTCGGTCGCCATTGCCGTGACGCTCCAGCCCACCGAGCGCACCCTGACCGACGAAGACATCGACAAGGTCTCCGCCGCTGTTGTCGCCGCGGTCACCAAGTCGACCGGCGGAATACTCCGGACCTAGGATTCGGTCGCGGAATCTCGTATCCAGTTGCCCCTGCAGCTGGATACGGGACCATGGACAAGACCGAACGGCTCTTTGCAGTCATGGATGCGCTGCGGCGTCACCGGCGGCCGGTCACGGCCGCCAGCCTCGCCGAGGAGCAGGGCGTCTCCGTGCGCACGCTCTACCGCGACATCCAGACCCTGATCGGACTCGGCGCCCCGATCGATGGCGAGGCGGGCGTCGGCTATATGCTCAAGCCCGGATTCTTCCTGCCGCCGCTGATGTTCAGCGCCGAGGAACTCGAAGCCCTGGTGCTCGGCCTGCGCTGGGTCGAGGCGCAGCCCGATGACGGACTGGGCCTTGCCGCCCGCAATGCCCTGGGCAAGATCGCCACCGCCTCGCCCGACGACCTGCGCGACCGCATCAGCGATACCGCCCTCTGGCCGGTCGCTATGTACCGCAACGGCCGCAAGCCGGTGCCGGTGCTGGGCCAGGTGCGCAGCGCCATGCGCCAGGAGCGGGCAGTGGAGATCGACTACGAGGACGAGCAGGGGCGGGCGACCACCCGCACCATCTGGCCAGTGGGCCTTGCCTTTTACGAGGGCAAGCAGACCATCGCCGCCTGGTGCCTGCTGCGCCAGGCTTTCCGCAACTTCCGGACAGACCGCATCGCCTGCCTGCGGCTCACCGAGCAGCGCTATGGCAAGCGCCGCGCGGTGCTCGAGCGCGAATGGCGCGAAAACTGGGCTGAGGAAGAGCGCCGCCACCAGGAGCAGCGCGCTGCCGGCTAGCTCATGCGGCCGTAGAGGCTGACCGGCCGCACCCGCTCGTCGAACCGGAAGCGGTGGTCGGCCGGTGGATGCGCCCGATGCCCGCACTCCAGCCGTGGACAATTGCGGCAGCCGGTGCCGATCGGGACCACCTGCAGGGCGCTGCCGAGGTCCATGCCGTCGGAATAGACCAGTTCGCGCGCATGTTCGATGGCGCAACCGAGCCCGATCGACAGGTAGCGCCGCGGCGCGTTGTGCCGGTAGTCGCCCTTGGTGATGGTGCGGGCAATGCAGAAATAGCGCCGACCATCGGGCATTTCGCTGATCTGGGTGTTGATCCGGTCCGGTGCGAGGAAAGCCGAGTAGATGTTCCACCGCGGGCAGGCGCCGGAGTGGCGCGGGATGTGGATGCCCGACAGCGAGAAGCGCTTCGAAATATTGCCGGCGATGTCGGTGCGCACCAGGTGGAGCGGCACCCCCGACGCGCCCTTTCGCTGCAGCGTGGTCATGCGGTGGCAGACCTGCTCGAAGCTGGCGCCAAAGCGTCGGCCGAGCCGTTCGATGTCGTAGCGATGGTCGCGGCACGCCCGCAGGAACGGCGCGTAAGGCATCACCACGGCGCCGGCGAAGTAGGAGCACAGCACGTTGCGCGCCAGCAACGGGGCATCGCCCTCGGGAAGGTTGGCAGCAGCGATGATGGCGTCGATCTCGGGAGCAGCGGACAGGTGCCCGAGGTGCTGGGCCAACAGGAACGTCGCCGACTCCGCCGGCAGCAGGTCCGACACCAGCAACTGCCGGCCGCTGGCATCGAGCTGACGGGCGATGCCGTGAGGCAGGGAGGCGAGGCGGACCTCGAGGCCAAAGACGTTGAAGAGGTAGGTCCTGAGCCCGGTTTCGAAACTGTCCCCGCTGGTGTCGATGTCGGCTCGAACCCGTTCGGCAGCGTCTTCAAGTTCGGGGAAGTGGTTGCCGTTGAGCTGCAGGAAGTCCGAAATCGCTTCGGTCGCAAGGTGAAAGGGCTCCGGGCCGCCGGGTGCCGGAGGTGCCGCCGTGCCGCCGGCAAGGTGGCGGTAGCGGTCATAGAGCCGCAGCACCGCCCGCGCCGCCGCAGGATTGGCATGGGCCAGGTCGCGAATTTCGAGATTGGTGATGTCGCTATCGGCGAACAGGTCGTCGCCGAAGGCTTCCATCAGGTCGCCGACCAGCCGGCCCTCGTCCCCCTCCACCAGTTCGCCGGGTTCGACCCCCAACTGCCCCGCGATGGCGAACAGCAGCGGCACCGTGACCTTCCGGCGATTGTGCTCGATCAGGTTGAGATAGCTCGGCGAAATCCCGAGCGCCTGCGCCAGCTCCGCCTGGGGCAGGCGCCGCTGCCGGCGCAGGCGCTTGATGCGACCTCCGATCTGCGTGTCGGCCGTCTCCACCGGTGCTCCTCCTTTACAGGATTTACATTCCTGTACCTGCCGCTTGACTGCGGCTTTACAGCTTTGCCGCTGCTTATGTCGGTATTTGTTGCATCCCGAGCGTTGATGTCAAATCTTTACATCCGCGCATTCGAGGAGACCTGAGATGACTATCGGCAGCCCGACCCGCGAGGAATATGTCACCATCATCGCCGCCACGGCGGGCGCCGCCATGGCGCAGTTCAAGGCCCGGGGGCTTGATGCCGAGGGCTACGCCATTGCCGGTCCCATCGGCCGGCACCGCTTTGCCCTGGTGGCCGAAGGCGGCACGGAGGAGCTGTTCTCCGGCTCGGATCTTGTCGCCGCCACCTTCAGCCGCCGCGTCACCGGCTAACCCCACCCCAAGCCACCGTCACCATCTGCCACCCGCTGCGGCGGGACCGGCGAAGCCATGCCCAAAGGAGGACAGCATGCTCGACAAGCCCCAGGACCCCGAAACCTTCCCCACTCCCGACTATGCCCCGGATCGCTGGAAGAACATCTCGCGCACCTACACGCCCGCCGAGGTGCGCCGGCTCGCCGGCTCACTGCCGATCCGCCACACATTGGCCGAGAACGGTGCCCGCCGGCTTTGGGAACTGCTCCACACCGAAGATTTCGTCCCCACCCTCGGCACCTTCACCGGCAACCAGGCCGTGCAGCAGGTGAAAGCCGGCCTCAAGGCCATCTACCTCTCCGGCTGGCAGGTGGCAGCCGATGCCAACTCCTCCGGCAACATGTATCCGGATCAGTCGCTCTATCCGGTCGACAGCGTTCCCGCCGTGGTCAAGCGCATCAACAAGGCGTTGCAGCGGGCCGACCAGATCCAGCAGATGGAAAAGGCCGATGGCCTCTCCACCACCGACATCGACTATTTCGTGCCCATCATCGCCGATGCCGAGGCCGGCTTCGGCGGCGCCCTCAACGTCTATGAGCTGATGAAGGCGATGATCGAAGCCGGCGCCGCCGCCGTCCACTTCGAGGATCAGCTCGCCAGCGAAAAGAAGTGTGGTCACCTCGGCGGCAAGGTGCTGGTGCCGACCGGGCAGTTCATCCGCACCCTCAACGCTGCCCGTCTGGCCGCCGATGTGATGGGCGTTCCCACCCTGATCATGGCTCGCACCGATGCCGAGGCGGCCCGGCTGATCACCTCCGATATTGACGAGGCCGACCGCCCGTTCATCACCGGCGAGCGCACCGCCGAAGGCTTCTACCGCCTCAAGGGCGGGCTCGAGGCCGCCATCGCCCGCGGCGTCGCCTACGCTCCCTATGCCGATCTCATCTGGTGCGAGACCTCCAAGCCGGATCTCGAGGAGGCCAGGCGCTTCGCCGAGGGCGTGCGCAAGCACCACCCCGACCAGATGCTGGCATACAACTGCTCCCCCAGCTTCAACTGGGCCAGGCACATGGACGAGGCCGCCATGGCCCGCTTCCAGCGCGAGATCGCCGCGATGGGCTACAAGTACCAGTTCATCACCCTGGCGGGCTTCCACAATCTCAGCCTCACCACCTTCGAGCTGGCGCGCGCCTACAAGGCTGAGGGCATGGCCGCCTATTCACGGCTGCAGCAGGCCGAGTTCGCCGCCGAGGCGCATGGCTTCTCCGCCACCCGACACCAGCGCGAGGTCGGCACCAGCTATTTCGATGCAGTCGCGATGACCATCAGCCAGGGCAGCAGCGCCACTACCGCAATGGCTGAATCCACCGAGGCGGCGCAGTTCCACTGACCCTCCGGCCGGCGGCGCTCAGGCGCTGCCGGTCAGATCCCGCAGCAGCGGCTCGAACCAGCCGAGCGCCAACGCCAGGAGGCCCAGCGTGTGCAGCAGCGCGATGGCCCAGGTGGTGGCGACGAAGCGCGGCTTGATCGTCTTGTGGCGGTAGAGCTCCTGCGCCACCAGCCCGCCGATAATGCCGAAACTCAGATCGACGCTGTGCAGATTGGTCTCGCTCACCCGCCACCGTCCCTGCAGCGCGTAGAGCTTGTCGAAGCGATAGAGCAGCGCCGACGCGACGCCCATGGCGATATAGGCGACTGCAAGGCCCACGCCGGCATGGCCCCAGGTAACGGCGAGAATGATCAGCAGCGTCATCATCGTCGCCGCCGCCGTGCGCAGCCCCAGCAGGCGATTGCTGTCCGGCTCGACGGGAGCGAGTGGGATCTTCGGCTTGGGCGGAGGGGCGGCTGCCGGCGGCGTCACGATGCTG
The DNA here is from genome assembly GCA_023431205.1 of Pseudomonadota bacterium. Lineage (GTDB taxonomy): Bacteria > Pseudomonadota > Alphaproteobacteria > Rhizobiales > Devosiaceae > Devosia. The sequence continues at coordinate 9,773 of JAEYXQ010000106.1, forward strand.
ATCTCGACTGCAGAGGGCCGGCCCTTCCGCCCCTCGGTGACGGCAAAGTTCAACCGATCGCCCAGCCGAGGCCGCGCACCGTCGGTCATCTTGGAGACGTGGACGTAATAGTCGCGACCGGCCTCGTCTCGCACGAAGCCATAGCCGCCCTTGTTGTTCCACTGGACGAGTTCGCCCGTCTTGCGCATTGCACTCAGCCTGGTGGCCATGGCCCCGGTTCTACGGCGAGCCCCTTAACCACGCATTAGCGGAGCCCTGCCGGTGAGTGCAATGTTTCAGGCGCCGCCGAAGTTCAGGCGATAGCTGAGGGCTTCGGCGATATGAGGGCGCGCCACCTTGTCGGCGCCGGCAAGGTCGGCCAGCGTCCGGGCCACCTTGAGCACCCGATGGTACGCGCGGGCTGACAGGTTGAAGCGCTCTGCTGCCTGCAGCAAAAGCGTCTGGCTCTCCCGGTCCGGATCGACCACCTTCTCGATCATCGTGGCGCTCGCCGCAGCGTTGGTGAACACGCCGTCAGCCCCCGCATCGGCATAGCGCTGGCGTTGCCGTTCCCGGGCCGCAGCCACCCGCCGTGCCACCTCGGCCGAGCTTTCCGCTGCTCCAGCGGGCCCGATCATGTCCGCTGCGGTTACGGCCGGCACATCGATCCGGATGTCGATGCGATCAAGAAACGGACCCGAGACACGCGACTGGTACTCGGCGGCACACGCGGCCCCGCGACGGCAAGTGTGACCGGGCGTGCCGGCCATGCCGCACTTGCACGGGTTCATGGCGGCAACCAGTTGCACCCGGCTGGGATAGGTGACGCGGCTGTTCGCCCGCGCAATCACGGTCTCCCCACTCTCCAGCGGCTGGCGCAGCGAGTCGAGCACGCTCGGAGCGAACTCGGGCAACTCATCAAGGAACAGGACGCCGTTATGGGCAAGGCTCACCTCGCCGGGTCGCACCTTGAGGCCGCCGCCCACCAAAGCCGCCATCGAGGCGGAATGATGCGGCGCCCGGAACGGACGGCGGTCCGAGATCGCGCCACCGGCGAGTTCGCCGGAGATCGACTGGATCATCGAGATATCGAGCAGTTCGCGCGGATTGAGCGGCGGCAGGATCGATGGCAGCCGCTGCGCCAGCATCGACTTGCCGGCACCGGGCGGACCCACCATCAGCAGGTTGTGGATACGATTGGTCCAACGCTTCCGCCATTATTGGTAGAGCCAATTGGGAAGGCGGTGCCGTAGGATTGCCTTAGGGAGGCTTTGTGGGGGGCGATTTGTTCCGACGCTGGCGCCGACTAGCTACCAGTAGCGGAATCGCCGATACTGTCGTTCAGCCTAAGTGAGTGTCCTATGAGTATCGCCATCTACTGCGACGAATCCTGCCATCTCGAACACGATGAAAGCAACGTCATGGGATTCGGCGCTGTATGGACCAGCCGCGCAAGCGTACAGTTGTTGAACACCCAGCTTAGAGACATAAAGCGTCGTCACCGTGCGGCTGGTGAGCTTAAGTGGACCAAGGTGTCCAAGGCCAAGCTCGACTTCTATCAAGAGGTGGTTGATTGGTTTTTCGACAACGAGGCACTCCACTTTCGATCCTTAGTCGTTCCGAATAAGGGAGCCTTGAACCACGAGAAGTTTAACCAAGGAAGCCATGACGACTTCTACTACAAGATGTATTTTTCTCTGTTGAACAAAATACTGTCTCCTGCCGATCAAAACGAAATATATCTGGACATAAAAGACACGAGGAGCCGGCTCAAGGTTCAAAAACTCCGGGATGTACTTTGCAATGACAGGTACGATTTCACCGGCGAGATGATATCTCGCATCCAGCATGCGCGATCTCACGAGCTAGAACTTATGCAACTGGCCGACTTGTTGCTAGGTGCTCTGGTTTATAAACATCGAGGTCTGGACGGCAGCTACGCAAAACAGCAAATCGTACAGCGCATCGAGTCTAGGGCAGGGAAGTCTATTCTGACGTCGAGCCCTTTATCGTCGCAGAAATTTAATATCTTTGTCTGGCGTGCGCAGGGTGCTTGATGGCAGACGAGATCGAACTGCCGCCAGTAATAGATGTTAACGGCGAGTGGGAGGCGGTATGTGAACGGCTCTATGTACACTTCGAGAATGTTTTCAAAGCTCGGCCTCGACTACTCGTTCGTGGCAAACTGCTTGTGCATGATAGTCGTATTATCGATAGCGATCGCGAGGAGGGGTTCTGGCATGTCGTGACGAAGGGGAAAGGCGAGGACCGGCTATTCGACCCAAATAGAGCCCGCCGAATTTGCTGGATTTCCCGTATGCTGGACGGCACTGCACCTGGGCTCAGTTGCTGGGCTTACCAGGAAGGCAACGGTGTGACGAGGCTATATTACTGGCTAGAAGCTGAGCAATATGTGTTGATCTTGGCGGAGAAGCCGAGAGTCGTTTCCCTGGTCACCGCTTTCCACGCCACTGAACGTTGGACCGTCGAAGACCTTTTAAGGAAGCGAGCTGCCGGTCAGCCGATCTAACGGCAAAAGCCGCCCACTACGAGAGTTGGACGGCTTTCGAGCTCCTTCTGCCCTTGGCAGATGAACGCGTGCAACATAGTCAGCAACTACTAAACCGTCAAGTTCGCTATCAGTTGCTCCTAGCCCCCGTTATAGAGTTGTTGCGTTGCGGGATCGTATCCAGGCTACCTCGCGCCTGATGCTAAGCCTGAGGTGCCTTGTCTGCCCGAGCGCTCAAGAAACGGTAAACGCTCGATCTGCTGATACCGAGCGCCCGGGCAATCTCCGTTGGCTTGGTGCCGCCAGTAGCAAGTTCCACCACCTTGGCAGCGTGGCGTTGGGCGGTTTTCTGTCTTCCAGCATAACGGCCTTCCCGCTTCGCCCTGGCGATACCTTCTCTCTGCCGTTCCAGCATGATCTCTCTCTCGAACTGCGCCACGGCACCCAGCAAGTTCAGCATCAACTGCCCCACGGGGGTTGAAGTGTCGATGTTAGGATTAAGGATGCGGAGGGTGACACCCTTGTTCTTCAACTGTTCGGCTATGGTCACCAAACCGGAGACGGAGCGGGCGAGTCGGTCCAGTTTCGTGACAACGAAGCTATCGCCGTCGCGGGCGTAGAGCATGGCGGCGTCAAGCTGGGCACGCTCGGCAAGGCTGCTCACCTGTTCCATGAACAGCCGGTCGACGCCGGCGGCCTTGAGTTCGGCGACCTGAGCCTCAAGACCGGCTATCTGGTCGACGGTAGAGGTGCGAGCGTATCCAATGCGCTGGCCGATGGTGGTGTTGGTCATGAACGTGTCCTGGGTTCCGATACAGGTCTAGACATGCCGAGAACTAGGGGCGAAGTGTCCCAAATAGTCGGAGACAGACCGGTGTGAGACAGTTTCAGGCGCTGGTGGGCCGTCGCCCATGGGCAGGGTCTTGTGGAACAACCGGTACTTGCGCCTGATCGCAGCCTTGGACGCCCAGTGTTCGAGATCGTCCGCCAGGCCGCGCGCTGCATCATCGTCTTCACTCACCGTAACTAGGTACGCCTCGGCGTATTCGTGGCTGGACGCGACTAGTGCGGGGCCGTGCACGGCAGACCAACGCTGCATGAGCGCAGCAAGATGAGCCTGGCCAATCGACCGTGCCTCAGCATCACGCACGAGCCCAATTGCCCGGAGCACAACCGTGATCTCGGCAGCGATCCTGTCGGAGATAGTGGGGACCAAGTTGGTCTGCTGGTAGGCCCACCATCGTGTTCTGGCCCAGCCACTACGACCGAAATTTTCGACACGCTCCAGAAACGTGGAGGCCAAATTGCGGTCAAGAAGCCCTTTCCAGACCGGTGATGGCAGAGTTCCGAGCCAGCTGGTTTCGCTTAGAACGGGGCGAGTATCGGGGTCTGGCTGGAGTTCCAGAGCCCTTGACAACGACGCGGTGACTACGCCCGACTTCGAGCCCTTCATGGCCACCGAAAACTCGATGAAACGGTCCCGCATCTCGCCGTCACCCTCCGAGGCAAGCTCCGCCAAGTCGAAGGCCGAAAGGGAGGTGTCGTCTTCCACTTCGTCAGACAGCTTCCCGGACACATCGGCTCGCCGGTGATGATGAGCGGGGTACGCATTCAGCCTGTCATCGAGGATTGTCGAAGACTGTTTCGTCTTGCTCGCGCTGTGCCCTAGCTTCGCCAGGGCCTCGACGTAGCGGTCCAGCAGCATCGTTGCTCCTGCTTTCAGCGCCTCGGCATCATCAGTGAGGCAGGCCAGCGTGACATGAAGATGCGGGTGCCACCCTCCGCGCCGGCTAAACCGAACATGAACGTCCACGAGCGCACCGACCGCCTGCATCAACGGCTTGATCTTGTCGTTCCATATGCGTCCAGCCCGTGCTCGGGTGGATGCGGTTTTCAACGCCCTGAGCAAAACGGCTAGTTCGTCCTTGGGCTCATGTTCGATGGTGAACACGAATGTCACCATCTTACCGCCCTTGGCGGTCACGGCTTCATGTATACGGCGATAGCTCTTGGCACGAAGGGCCGCGACACTCCGCGCGCACATTGGACAAACCTCGCCGTTTCCACAGCGATAGATGCCGCCTACAGAAGCCTTGTGGCCGCCATCAGGCTTGCCGACCAAGTGCACGCTGATGCTCTTGCTTCGTGCGTGACCGCAGGCACAGACTGCCAATCCCCGCCCTGCCTTCGGGCTCAACATCTCTTGGATAGGACGCATTAGGTACCGGTAGTCGCCGACCTTCCGCTGCGCTGGCCTGTTCTGGAAATGCACGTCCTCCTTGAGGAACTTCAGGACCTCGGCACCCTCGGTGGAACTCGACGCTGCGTGGGCGGTCGCTGGCACAATGCCGGGCCGCGTGAAATCTGTGCGGTTGTCGTGATCGGTGCTCTGGGGCCCAGCAACAGTTTGACAGGCACTGGACGCGCGGCTGGCGGCAGCCAGCCTGTCGGCTTCCTCAGCCGCCTGGATGAACTCGATGATTGGTAGGGAACGGTGCAATATAGCCTCGCCGGTTTGGGAGGCAGTGCCTCCATGCCCACCGAGCTTGAAGGCTATCGCTAGAGATTCAACGGTTTAGCTTCGCAATCATGCCCGACACGGGTCCCCTTCTGTGCACGCACGTTCGTCCAGGCAGGCGTCGATCCCCCTGCTCACACCCGAGTTATTGTCGTCTGAGAGGGGAACGCGACTATCTCCAGAGGGGTCGGCGTATAGGGGGACGCTGAACTTATCGGCATCCGGGATGGAGCCCTAAACGCTCCTCAAGGCCGTGTGTCCGTACAGCTACACTTCGAATGAATCGGATCACATGCATCCCAAGTCTGAAGTTCCAGCTTTGGAGGCAGCGAACATGGAGTTCCTTCGAATCGCTTCTTCATCCCCAAGATCGGTAGCGATCCTGGTTTTTATCCCCAGAGGAACCAGCCGGGGTGCCTACATCCTCTTACCCGAAATCGATCGGCAGTCCCCAGATGGTTTTCGCCTGCGGGTTGCGCACCTTGCGCCGCCGTACCCGCTCCAGCTTGCCCCCAGCATACGATACGAAAGCCGGCCCACTATAGATGACCGACGGGAAAAGATGCACTAACCGCCGTGCCGTGGCTACTTCGGAGAGGGCCTCTTGGGCGGCGCGGCGCTCCATCTCCAGGTGCTCCAACCGGCTCCTATGATCGTGGGCCTCGGCCTGTTCCACTCTGGCCAGATTTCCCGCTGCACCAGACGCTGCTCGACTGGCGGCGATAAGACCGGCGTGCAGGATTGCGAGTTCACCATGGATAGCCTCGGCGCCATTGCTCGCCGCCTGCCGGCCTAACAGCCGATCAAGGACACTTCGACGTGGCGGAGGCATGGCCGCGTCCCGTTCCTGCATCGCGCGGTAGGCCTTCAGCGCTTCGGCAAATTTGGCGTCCGTAGACTGCTTGTAGAGCCTCGCCGCGTGCAAGCGGCTCGACGTGCCGGTCGTCGCCTTTGCCTCGGCAGCAGCAATCCGTTCGCGCGCCTGCCGCTCCTGGGCCGAGAGGTGCTCCTGGACGCAATGAACGTACGGTTGGACTGTGCAGGAGTTCGAGAGAGCCATCATCCCAACAGTGATTGCTTTGAATGTCTCAATCAGTCGGTGTCGAGCATCCTGCGCAAGACGTTCGCTATTCCGGGTTGGTCCAGTTTCTGGTGCAGCGCGGCTAGGCTCTGGTCGATCTGCTCCGTGCGCGCGACGATAGATTGCAGCAGGCCTAACAC
>JAEYXQ010000108.1 GCA_023431205.1 Pseudomonadota bacterium
CGGCCGGAGGTGGGAGCGATAGCCGACAGGTCCCATGATGGTCCGGGCTCCGCTTCCATATGGCTCCAAACCCGAAAGGGTGGCCGCTCGATGCGTGCGCAAGAAATCCGGATTCGTGGGAAGCGGCCTTTCGCCTCTTCTTTTTTCACTCCCCCTCCGGGGCGGAGGCCGCTTCCTACCGTGTCCCCGCGACGCCACCCTGGCCGGGCGGCCGTCGGCGCTTGCCCCCCGCAGCCACATTGCCCATATGCGTTCCACGCTGTAGACCGAGGCTGTCGCCGCCTCCTCCAGACTCAAGGCCGAACATGACCGACCTGAAGCTCATTGCGCTCGACGTCGAAGATCTGCAGATCGTATCCGCCCATGTGCAGGATGCCGTGGTGCGCGTGGCCGACCTGGGCTACGCCCGGGCCGACCGGCGCTTTGCCCTGCTGATGAACCGCTTCGACTGGACCTCGGTGGGCGGTCGCCGCAGCAAGGGTGTCCGCAAGCGCGCCGCCCTGCATTTCGACGCAGTCACCCACGTCGCCTATGCCGGGTTCGATCCCAACGCCCCCGACGGCGTGCTCGAACTGCTGGCGATCACCTTTGCCCCCACCGATGCTCCCTCGGGCATCATCGAACTGAGCTTTGCCGGCGGCGGCACCGTTCGCCTCACCGTCGACTACGTCGAAGCCCGTCTCACCGATCTCGGCGCCGCCTGGGCTGCCGCCGGCCAGCCCCGCCACGCCCTCGACTAGGACGCCATGCCCATACGCCTCGACACCGCCGATACCGATTTCAACGCCCGTTTCGACGCGCTCCTCGCCGGCAAGCGCGAGTCGAGCGTCGATGTCGATACCACTGTGGCCGGCATCATCGCCGATGTGCGTCGCCGCGGTGATGATGCCGTGGTCGAACTGACCAATCGCTTCGACCGCACCAGCTTCACCGCCGCCGATCTGCGTATTTCGCCTCAGGAAATCGAGCAGGCTGTTGCCGCCGTTGCACCCGAGGTGCGCCAGGCCCTGCAGACGGCCCATGACCGCATCCAGGCGCACCACGAAAAGCAGAAGCCGGCCGACCACATCTACTCCGATCATCTCGGCGTCACCCTTGGCAGCCGCTGGACGCCGGTGGACGCGGTCGGCATCTATGTGCCCGGTGGCCTCGCCTCCTATCCCTCATCGGTGCTGATGAACGCGGTGCCGGCCAAGGTGGCCGGAGTCGAGCGCATCGCCATGGTCGTGCCCACCCCCGACAACCAGATCAACCCGGCCATCCTGCTCGCCGCCCGGATCGCCGGCGTCACCGAGATCTACCGCGTCGGCGGCGCCCAGGCCGTCGCGGCGCTCGCCTATGGCACCGCCACCATATCGCGGGTCGACAAGGTGGTCGGCCCCGGCAATGCCTATGTCGCCACGGCCAAGCGGCAAGTCTTCGGCCAGGTCGGCATCGACATGATCGCGGGCCCCTCCGAAGTTCTCGTCATCGCTGACGGCTCGGCCAATCCGGCCTGGATCGCGGCCGACCTCATCGCCCAGGCGGAGCACGGGGCAGGGGCCCAGTCCATCCTCGTCACCACCGAAAAGGGTCTCGCCGACGCCGTTGCCGCCGAGGTCGACCGGCAGCTCTCGCTCCTGCCCAAGCAGGAGATCGCTCGCGAAGGCTGGGAAGAGTTCGGCGCCATCATCACCGTCGCCTCGCTCGACGAAGCGGCTGCCCTTGCCAACCGCATCGCCTCCGAGCACGTCGAACTCGCCCTCGACGACCCGCAGTCGATCCTGCCCGCCATCCGGCATGCCGGTGCCATCTTCCTCGGCCACCATACCCCCGAGGCGATCGGCGACTATGTCGGCGGCTCCAATCACGTGCTGCCCACCGCCCGCTCGGCGCGTTTCGCGTCCGGCCTGGGCGTGCTCGACTTCATGAAACGCACCTCCATCCTTGGCTGTGATCCGTCATCGCTCGCAGCGCTCGCGGAGGCTGCCGTCACCATTGCCGAAGTCGAGGCGCTGGCTGGTCACGGGCGCTCCATTTCCATCAGGCTCAACCGTTGAGCATATCGATGGAGGCCCAGGCGAAGCCCTCCGACAGCGATCGCTTGGTGACCGTCACGCTTGACCCCAACACCATCACCTCGATCGATCCGGACGAGGTGCATGAATGGCGCATCGCCATCTACGACCTGCTCGAGGACAATTCCTTCCGCCCCGCCCGCGTCGACGCGCAAGGGCCGTTCGCCCTCCACGTCTCGATCATCGGCAATTCCATCGTCCTCGACGTCCGCCACCCCGAGACCTTCCAGCCGATCGCCGCCCACTATCTGTCGCTGACCCCGTTCCGCCGGCTGATCCGCGACTATTTCCGCATCCGCGAGGCCTATTACGAGGCCATCCGCTCCGCTCAGCCCTTCCAGATCGAAACCGTCGACATGGCGCGCCGCGGCATGCACAACGAGGCGGCCGAACTGCTGCGCACGCGGCTCCACAACAAGCTGGTCATCGATCTCAACACCGCCCGGCGCCTCTTCACCCTGATCTGCGCCGTGCAGCCCTATGCCAGCCGGATCGACGAATCCAAGAGCGAACTGCCGACGGTCCTGTTCGTCTGCTCGATGAATTCCGTGCGCTCGCCCATGGCCGCCGCGCTCGCCCGCCAGGCCTTCCCGGGTCGCATCATCGCCCGCTCGGTCGGCGTCAATGGCGGCAAGGCCGACAGCTTCGTTCATGAAGTCATGGAAGAAGTTGGCGTTGATATGAGCGTGCACACACCCCATATCCTCGATGAACTTGTCGCCAACCGCTTTGACCTGGTCGTCACTCTTTCCGACGACGCTCCCGATGCCGTGGCGAGGAAGGAGCTTGAAGCAGGCGCTGTCGAACACTGGCCCACCCCCGACCCGTCTTTGGTCGAGGGCAGTCGTGACCTCGTCGTCGACGCTTATCGCGAACTTCGCGACCAGTTGCGGGTGCGGGTGCGCGAGCGCCTCGAGCCATTGGTTTCCGGTGGTTCACAAAGTCCCTGAATTCGAGTAGGTTCCGCGCGCTTTTCGACCCCCGGCGCCCGGTCAACGTGTGCGCGGGGTCTTTTCTGGAGACAGTATGGCCAAGGAAGAAGTGCTCGAATTTCCGGGCGTGGTAACGGAATTGCTTCCCAATGCGACCTTTCGCGTGAAGCTCGAGAACGAACACGAAATCATCGCCCACACCGCCGGCCGCATGCGCAAGAACCGCATCCGCGTCCTCGCCGGTGACAAGGTCCTGTGCGAAATGACGCCCTACGACCTGACCAAGGGCCGCATCACCTACCGCTTCAAGTAAGCCGCGCCCATGGCCAGCCGTCCGGACCTGATCCTGGCCTCCGCCTCGCCGCGCCGCCTTGCCCTGCTTAATCAGATCGGCATCGAGCCCGAGCACCTGGTGCCGGCCCATGTCGATGAGACGCCGGAAAAGGGCGAATTGCCGCGGCATCTTGCTGCCCGCCTCGCCGACCTCAAGGCGCTGACCGCCCAGCACAAGGCCCGCTCCGCCGGCTTTGGCCAGGGCGCGCTGGTGCTCGCCGCCGATACCGTGGTCGCGGTCGGCCGCCGGGTGCTGCCCAAGGCCGAGACCATGGAAGAGGCGTCCGACTGCCTTCACATGCTCTCCGGTCGTGCCCACCGCGTCTATACTGGCATCACCCTGCTCACCCCGTCCGGCGCACGCCGGCAGCGGCTGATCGAAACCCGCGTCCGCTTCAAGCGTCTCTCCAGCAAGGAGATGGAGGCCTATCTCGCCAGCGCCGAGTGGCGCGACAAGGCCGGCGGCTACGCCATCCAGGGCATTGCCGGCGCCTTCGTGGTCAAGCTGGTGGGCTCCTATTCCGCCGTGGTCGGCCTGCCCCTGCACGACGTCGCCCAGTTGCTCGCCGGAGAGGGCTACCCGGTCCATTTCAACTGGCTCAACCAGTCGAGCCTCACGGGCGTCTGATGGCCGAAAAGCGCTGCCCCATCTGCGGCAAACCGACGGTTGAAGAGTTCAAGCCCTTCTGCTCCAGGCGCTGCGCCGACATCGACCTCAACCGCTGGCTCAGCGGAACCTATGTTATCCCCACCCGCGACGACTCGGGCGATACTGACGAGGACGCAGACTACCGGGACGAAGAGTAGCCGGGGCGCTGACGCTCTTTAAACCCCCCGCACCGATACTGGAGCCAGCGGCCCATCGCCCCCTCGCTCTTAGAGCGGGCCACCACGCAAATGCACCGGCCAGGGTGAGGGGCCTTTCCACAGGCTCGAACCTCTCCCCTGCAAGCGCTTCTTTTCACGCTTGCACCCTCCAAACCCTTCCCCTATAAGGCCGCGTGGCTCGCAACCGGCACGCCGGAAGAGCCCTTGCCCGGGTAGCTCAGTTGGTAGAGCAGCGGATTGAAAATCCGCGTGTCACTGGTTCGATTCCGGTCCCGGGCACCA
>JAEYXQ010000051.1 GCA_023431205.1 Pseudomonadota bacterium
ACACCGGGGGTGGGGGAGGGGTGGTGAAGGAGCCGAGGGATCACACGCGCGGTGTTACCGACCTCGTGGTTCGACAGGCTCACCATGAGGTCTACGAGGGTTCGGTGCGACCGCTCTCTCATAGACCTCATCCTGAGCTTGTCGAAGGACGAAGGTCGCGGGCACGGAAGTGTCTGCACGGCACCTTGCGGCTATGGCGGGATCTCAGGATGGACCCCGCTTTCGCGGGGGTGACACCGGGGGTGTGGGGAGGGTGGTGAAGGCGCCGGGAGCTCGATGCTGCTCCTCCCCGGCTTGCGGGGGAGGGCAAAGCACCCTGCAAGCGTCAGCTCGCTTCGCGGAAGCTTTCGGCGGTGGTGAGGTCGACGGAGACGAGCTGGGAGACGCCGCGTTCGGCCATGGTGACGCCGAACAGGCGGTCGACGCGGCTCATGGTGATCGGATTGTGGGTGATGACCATGAAGCGGGTGTTGGTGCGCTGGCGCATGGAATCGAGCAGGTTGCAGAAGCGCTCGACATTGGCGTCGTCGAGGGGGGCGTCCACTTCGTCGAGCACGCAGATCGGGGCGGGGTTGGTCAGGAACACCGCAAAGATCAGCGACATGGCGGTGAGCGCCTGCTCGCCGCCCGAGAGCAGAGTCATGGTCTGCGGCTTCTTGCCGGGCGGGCGGGCGATGATCTCGAGGCCGGCCTCGAGCGGATCGTCGCTCTCGACAAAGCTCAGTTCGGCCGTGCCACCGCCGAACAGGGTGGTGAACAGCTCCTGGAAATGGGCGTTGACCTGGGTGAAGGCCTCGCTGAGGCGGGCGCGACCCTCGCGGTTGAGCGCCTGGATGCCGGTACGCAGCTTGGCGATGGCCTCGATCAGGTCGTCGCGGTCGGCGACCATGGTGTCGAGCTTGTCCTGAACCTCGACGGCTTCCTTTTCGGCCGAGAGGTTGACGCCGCCCAGACGCTCCCGCTCGGCCTTGAGCCGATCGAGGCGTTGTTCGACCTGTGTTTCGGCGGGCAGGGCGTCGCTCGGCTTGATGCCTGAGGCTTCGAGGGTCTGCTGGGCGGCGATGCCGAGCGTTTCCTCGATGCTGCGCTCGATCTGCTGGCGCTGGGCGATGAGGCCGCGGACGCGCTCTTCGAGGCGGGTGAGTTCGACCCGGGCATTGGTGAGGGCTTCGCCGGCGGCCTTGACGGCGCGATCGGCCTCGCGCAAGCGTGTATCGGCAACGGCAAGGCTGTCGCCGGCGGCCTTGTGCTCGATTTTGGCGGTTTCGATCTGCTCGTCGAGCTGGGCCTTGCGCGCGGCGAAACCGTCCGGGGTCTCGGCGGAGGAGGTGAGCTGTGCTTCGACCTCGGCGCTGCGTTCGGCCAGGGTGGCGAGCTGGGCGGCGGCGCTGTCGCGGCGGCGGCTCCAGGCTTGGGCGTCGCGGGCAAGTTGCGCCCGCCGGCTGTCGCGCAGGCGAGCCGCGGATTCGAGGGTGGAGAGGCGCAGGCGCGCCTGTTCGGCGGCGTCGCGCAGGGAAGCGAGCCGGGCTTCGAGGGTCCGCGCCGCTTCCGCCGCTTCATCTTCGGTGCCCGCTCCGGCAAGCGCCGCATCGGCCTCGCCGAGGGCGGCGGTAGCTTCCTCGAGGCTGACCTCCAGCCGCTGGCGGGCTTCGGCGAGCGCGGATTGCCGGGCGGCGAGGTCGCCCATACGCCGCTGCGCCTGATCGACACCGGACTGGGCGGTGGCGATGGCGTGCTGGGCAGCCCGCCAGGCATCGCGACGCTGGCGCTCGTCGGCGCGGGCGGCTTCGAGCGCGGCGGCGGCCGCGTCCACATCGCGGCGGCGGGCATTGCGCTCCTGGCGGATGCACAGGATTTCCTCGTCCAGCTCGGCGAGGCGGTTGCGCTGCGCCAGGCGCTGGGCGGCAGGGGAGGGCGCGTCGGCGGCCGCGACGAACCCGTCCCAGCGCCAGACGGCGCCGTCGAGCGTGACCAGCTTCTGGCCGGGCTTGAGCGCCCGCATCATGGCCGGACCGTCCACGGGCGAGACGAGCCCGATCTGGTCGAGCCGGCGCTTCAGCAGCGGCGAGCCGGTGACGTAGCGGCTGAGCGGTTCGGCCGCCTGCGGCAGTGCCGGGTCATCGGTGTGGTCGATGGCCACCGACCAGTGGATCGGCGCTCCGGCATCGGAGCTGGCGTCGAGGTCGTCTCCAAGGGCGGCGCCGAGGGCGGTTTCATAGCCAGGGGCAACCTTGAGGTCGTCGACAATGGCGGGCCAGAGGCTGGCATCGGCGACATTGAGCATCTTCGCCAGCGTGGCTGCTTCAGCCTCGAGGCGGGTGAGGCTGGAGTCGATCTCGACGAGCCTGGGACGCAGCGCATCGAGGCTCGCCTGGGCGGCAGCGGACGCTTCTTCGGCGGCTATGGCGGCGGCTTCGGCCCTGCCGGCCTCGGCCTGTGCGGCTTCGAGCGCCGCGCGGTGGGCGGCAAGGTCGGCGTCCGCAGAGAGGGCGGCGTCAACGGTGGCGGCTTCCGATTCCACCTCGGTGATCTGCCGGCGCACGCGCTCGATGCGCTTAAGGGCGTCGGCATGGCTGCGCTCGGCGGCGGCGCGGCGGGCGCGGAGCTGGGCCAGAGCGTCCAGCGCTTCGCGGGCGCGTGTCTCGGCTTCCGCGGCGGCGGCCCTGGCCGTCTCGGCGGCGGTGCGGGCAGTGTCCAGTTCGGCTGCGGCGGCCTCGGCCTCGCGCGCGAGCGCCTGATCTTCACCGGTGAGGGCGGCGAGCGTGGTTTCGGCCTCGGCGACGAGTTCGCGCTCGCGGGTGCCGTCGGCAGCAAGCTGGGCGAGGCGGGTTTCGAGTTCGCGGCGGCGCTGGCTGGTGCGGCGCGCCTCTTGGGCCAGTTGTTCGGCAAGAATCGTGTAGCGCTGCAGCACCGCTCCGGCGACAGCCTCGCGCTCGCGCAACGGGGCGAGTTCGGCGGAGGCGGTTTCGGCAGTCTTCTGGGCGAGCCGTTCGGCATGGGTGGCGTCGGCAAGCTGGCGGACCAGCACCGCCTGCTGGGCTTCGGCCTCCTTCTCGGCGAAGCGGGCGGCGACCCAGCGCAGATGGGCAAGGGTGGCTTCGGCGCGACGGATGTCGCCCGAAAGGGCACGATAGCGGGTGGCAAGGCGCGCCTGGCGCCTCAGCGTTTCGAGCTGCGTCTCGACCTGGGCGATGATGTCGTCGACGCGCTCGAGGTTCTGCTCGGCGCCGCGCAGGCGCAGTTCGGCCTCGTGACGGCGGGAGTGAAGACCGGAGATGCCGGCGGCTTCCTCGAGCAGGGCACGGCGGGCGGTGGGCTTGGCAGCGATGAGTTCGCCGATCTGGCCCTGACGGACCAGCGCCGGCGAGTGGGCGCCGGTTGACGCGTCGGCGAACAGCAATTGCACGTCGCGGGCACGCACCTCGCGGCCGTTGACGCGATAGACCGAGCCCGCCTCGCGCTCGATGCGGCGGGTGACTTCGAGGATGTCGGCGGTGTTGAGGGCAGCCGGCGCGGTGCGGTCGGAATTGTCGAGGACGAGGGTGACTTCGGCGGTGTTGCGGCCCGGACGATTGCCCGAGCCCGAAAAGATCACGTCGTCCATGCCGGAGGCGCGCATGGCCTTGTAGGAGCTTTCGCCCATGACCCAGCGCATGGCTTCGACGAGGTTGGACTTGCCGCAGCCATTGGGGCCGACGATGCCGGTGAGCCCCGGCTCCATCACCAGGGTGGTCTCGTCGCAGAAGGACTTGAAGCCATGGAGCTTGAGGCGGGTGAACTTCATGGGTTCACCGCCTCAAGCGGCAGATCGTGCTCGCTACTGCGCAGAAGTCTCGGCGGCGGCGTCGGTCGCCACGAAGTCGGCGGGCACGAGCGGATCGATCTCGGCAGCGAGCTGTTCGAGTGTCTTGTCACCGGTGAGCGTCTTGCCGTTGACATAGAAGGTGGGCGTACCCTGCAGGCCGAACTCGTTGAGCGCCTGTTCGCGCTGGGCTTCCATCCCGGTGTAGAGGGCCTGATTCGTCAATGCGGCGTTGAAGCTTTCCTCGTTGAAACCGAGCTGCTGGGCCACTTCGTAGATGGCGTCGCGCGGCGTCTGCGAGATGCCCCAGGTGGACTGGGTGCGGAAATAGGTGCCGACGATATTGTGGTAGTTGGTCTCGCCCGAGGCTTCGGCCAGCATGAAGATGGCAGCGTCGATCGGGTTGCGGATGAAGGGGCGCAGGATGAACTTCACCTTGCCCGTGTCGACGTACTGCGCCTTGAACTCGGGATAGACGTCGTTGTGGAAGGTGGCGCAGTGCGGGCAGGTGGGGGAGGCGTATTCGATCACCGTCACCGGCGCATCGGGATTGCCGAGCGGGCGGTCGGGCAGGTCGCCGGCCGGAGCCATCAGCTTGGCCTGGTCGATCATGTCGCCTTCGGCGGCACTGGCAGCGGACACGCCGCACAGGCTCAGCACCGATGCGGCAGCGGCCAAGGCAAGGGTCTCACGACGGTTGAGGTTCACAGCTCACGCTCCTTCTTGTGGTTGTGCGGACACTACACGCGTCGAACGCGTCGGCAAGTGGGCACATAAGTCACTGGTGGGTGAACGCACTATTCGCTCTTGCGGTCCGATCTGCCGGCGAGCGCATGACCGAGGGTCCTGAGCGCTTCCCGCAGATTGTCGTCGTCCACCCGGGCCACGAGGCCCCCGACCTTTGCAGCAACGCTCGGGTCCGGTTGGTACGAGGTTTCGCGCTTCGCGCCTGAACCGGGCGTGAACGGATCGGCCGACAGGCGCACTTCGCGCACGAGGACAAAGCCGAAATAGCGGTTGACCGCCGAAGCGATGCGCGGCGCATCGTGCTGGGCGGCGAGGGCATGACCGGCGGCGCAGCGCAGCACCAGCGTTGCCCCCTCGGCGCTGCGTTCGCCCCGCGGCCAGCTCAGCTTGTCCGGCATGGTGACCTGGTCGTAGGGCTTGGGCGCAATGGACGGCCAGTTGGCGATGATGTCGCGGCTGGCAAACCCGCGCTTCTTCAGCATCGGCCCGAGGGCGCCCGAAACGGCGTCGGCCACGCTGAGCGTGCGATTGCGGCGCTTGGGTTCGGCGGGTTCGTCCTTGGCCATGACGCTGGAGTAGCGCCGGGGGCGGGCAGCGGCAAGCGCGATCACATCCGCGCCAGCCGGATGCCGGCGCTTGTGAAGCTTGAGGCGGGTGAGTATCCGAAGGGCATGCCCACTTTCGATCCCCGACCGCTTGCTGCCGAGGCCGTGCTGGCCTGGTACGACCGGCATGCGCGCGACCTGCCATGGCGGGTGCCTCCCGCGCTGCTGGCGCAGGGCGTGCGGCCGGACCCCTACCGGGTGTGGCTCAGCGAAGTGATGCTGCAGCAGACCACGGTGGCGGCGGTGCGGCGCTACTTTCTCCGGTTCACCGAACTGTGGCCGACGGTGTTCGCCCTGGCGGCGGCGCCGCTCGATGCGGTGCTGCGCGAATGGGCCGGCCTCGGCTACTACGCCCGGGCGCGGAACCTTCATGCCTGCGCGCAGGCGGTGGTGGAGCGCCATGGCGGGGTGTTTCCGGACACCGCCGCGGGGCTGGCGACGCTGCCCGGCGTCGGCGCCTATACCAGCGCGGCGATTGCCGCGATCTGCTTTGACGAACGCGTGGCGGTGCTGGACGGCAATCTCGAACGGGTGCTGGCGCGCTACCATCGGCTCGAAGTGCCGGTGCGGGAGGCCAAGGAAGAACTGCGGGCGGCGCTGCAACTCGCGGTGCCCGAGCGCGCGGGCGATTTCGCCCAGGCAATGATGGACCTCGGGGCGACCGTCTGTGCGCCGCGCAATGCCGCATGCCTGCTTTGCCCGCTGGAGCCGGGCTGTGCGGCGGCGCGGACGGCGGACCCCACCGCCTATCCGGTGAAGGCGCCCAGGGCCGACAAGCCGGTGCGCAAGGGCCATGCCTTCGTGATGCGCGATAAGGCCGGCGACATCTACCTGCGCAGCCGCCCCGCCAAGGGCCTGCTGGCGAAAATGAGCGAGGTGCCCGGCTCGGACTGGGAGGCTGAGCTGTCGGTGCCGGCCTATCCCGCTGCCGGCGACTGGCGGCACCGCGGCCAGGTGGTGCAAAGGTTCACCCACTTCCGGCTGGAGCTCGAAGTGTGGTCTGCGACGGTCGAAGCCACCGGGCTCGAGGACGGCTGGTGGGTGGAGCCGCAGCGGCTCGGTGGCGAGGCGCTGCCGACCCTGTTCCGCAAGGTGCTGGCGGTGGCCGGGCACGGCTGAGCAATCGCAGCAACCGGCCGCAGCGGCGACCGTTCTCCTGTGCGGCATGGAGGTCGGCATGGACGGGTTCTGGACGATTGCGGCGATCGTGATCGGGGCGGGGTTGTGCTCGCCGGTCGGTGGGTTCATCGCCACGCGGTTCTCGCCATCGACCCTGCTGCTGTCGATCACGGTGGGATTTGCCGGGGGCATCCTGATCGGCACGGCAAGTTTCGAGATGATCCCGACCGCGCTCGAGCGCATTGCCGTATGGCTCGTGGTCCCCGCCGTGGTGCTCGGCATGCTGCTGACCTATGGGCTCGACATGTTCGTCAACAAGGGGCAACTGGCCGGCGACGAGGCGGACCAGAAGCCCAGGGTCGAGCGCTTCCATCGGCTGCATCGACCGCGCGGCACCATGGTGACGGTGCTGGCGGCCGCAACCGCCGCCGAGGAACTGATCGAGGGGCTCAGCATCGGCGTCGGCGGTTCGCTCGGCGGCGCCACCGCACTGGTGGTGGGCATTGCCATCGCCATCGACAACCTCAGTGAAGCGATGAGCATCGGCGCGCTCGCCCGCAAGGAGGACGAAAAGACCTATGTGCGGCGCACGCTGATGTGGACCGGGCTGGTCGGGCTGTCGCTGATGGTCGCGGGGCTCGGCGGCTGGGCGCTCTTGCGCGATGTGCCGGTGGAGGTGCTGGCCTTCCTGCTCTCGGTCGGCGCCGGCGCGATGCTCTATCTTACCACCACCGACCTGCTGCCCTCGGCGGAGGAAAATCAGTACCAGCAGTCCGCCGCGATCGCCATCACCGGCGGGTTCCTGACGGCCCTGGTGCTGTCGCAGGTGAGTTGAGGGGGAGGGCCCGCCAAAAACAAAGAGGCCGCCGGTGGTGCCGGCGGCCAGTTTAGAGCCTGAGACGATTGGAGGTCAGGATCAGGCAGAAAGCAAATCAAGTTTACGGCGGATGCCGGCACGCAGCTCGTCGATCGGAGCGACGCGTCCATCATCGTCGTGATGCCAGAAGGTCCACCCGTTGCATGCTTCGGCACCCTGTACGAGCGCCCCAACCTTGTGGATGGAGCCCTGATGGGGACCGGAGACGAGTGAGCCGTCAGCACGAACCATGGCCGAGTAACGTCTTGTTAAGTCGAAAAGTTGCGTGCCCGGCTGAATTAGCCCCTGTTCGACCAGCGAGCCGAAGGGAATGCGGGCTTCCTTGCGCTTGGGCGTGACCGACTGCAGCGCCTCGAACACGGCCGGGCGGATGCCGGCGATGCGGTTGAGCGCCGCCGAGACATAGGCCTCCTCGCGTTCGATGCCGATGAAGCGACGGCCGAGCTTGCGGGCGACCGCGCCGGTGGTGCCGGTGCCGAAGAACGGGTCGAGCACGATGTCGCCCGGCCTGGTTGTGGCGTTGAGGATGCGGAACAGCAGCGCTTCCGGCTTCTGGGTGGGGTGGACCTTCTCGTCGTCCTCGCCCTTCAGCCGCTCGGCGCCGGTGCAGATCGGGAACAGCCAGTCCGAGCGCATCTGCGTGTCGTCATTGGCGAGCTTCATCGCCTCGTAGTTGAAGGTGACGCGGCTTTTCTGCGACTTGGAGGCCCAGATCAGCGTCTCGTGGGCATTGGTGAAGCGGGTGCCGCGGAAGTTCGGCATCGGGTTGGCCTTGCGCCAGACGATGTCGTTGAGGATCCAGTAGTCGAGATCCTGCAGCGCGGTGCCGACGCGGAAGATGTTGTGGTAGCTGCCGATGACCCAGAGGGCGCCATCGGGCTTGAGCAGGCGGCGCGCGGCGCGCAGCCACTCGCGGGTGAAGCCGTCATAGTGGGCAAAGCTCTCGAACTTGTCCCATTCGTCGTCGACGGCGTCGACGCGCGACTGGTCGGGGCGGGTGAGGCCCTGCTCGAGCTGCAGATTATACGGCGGGTCGGCGAAGATCAGATCGATGCTGCCGGCCGGCAGGGCATTCATGTGATCGATGCAGTCGCCCACCAGGATCGTGTCGATCGGCAGGCTTCTGGCCTCTTCCGCATCGGCGATGTACGCCGTACGCGCGGTACGCAACATGCACTTAACCCTAACGCAGTACTAACCCGACCGTTATAGCCTGTGTAAGGTTAAGGGAGCGTTCGCAAGGGGTTAGCGGGAGGTTAAGCGCTGTCCCACCGCACTTCGAGGCGGATGAGCGGCCTTAGGCGACGAGTTCGCCGCGGAGCCGGGCCCAGGCTTCGGCCACCGGCGCGAAGGCCTCGCGGTGGTGGCGGCAGGGGCCGTGCTGGGTGAGGGCGGTCAGGTGCTGCGGGGTCGAATAGCCCTTGTGGCCGGCAAAGCCGAAATGGGGGGCATCGCAATCCATGATGCGGCACATGCGGTCGCGCGTGACCTTGGCAACGATGGAGGCCGCGGCAATGGAGACGCTGAGCCCGTCGCCGCCGATCACGGCGATGCCGTCGCAGGGCAGGCCCATGGGAACGTCGCGGCCGTCGACCAGCACGCGGTCCGGCAGCACCGGCAGCGACGAGGCAGCGCGCGCCATGGCCCAGAGGGTCGCACCGCGAATGTTGCGCTCGAGGATGATCGAGGGCGGCGCGACCACCACGGCGACACCAAGGGCGGTGGCCATGACGCGGTCGAACAGCGTTTCGCGGGTTTCCTCGTCGAGGCGCTTGGAATCGTCGAGCCCGTCGGGAATGCTGGCCGGATCGAGCACGACGGCGGAGACCACCACCGGGCCGGCGAGCGGGCCGCGGCCGGCTTCGTCGACGCCGGCGACCAGCCGCGCCCCGCGGGCCATCAGCTCGCGCTCGCGGCTGAAGTCGGGTTCGGTCTGGACGGGCGAATCGATCAGCATGGTGTCGAGCATCGGCACCGGCGCCGCCAAGTCAATCGGCCTGCCGGTCACAGCCGCGCCAGCATCGCCTCGCGGGTCGGCACGAACAGGTGGTGGCCCCGGCGGTTGGTCTCGTAGACGAAATCGTGCAGCGACCGGCTGGCTGCGACCTCGGCGGCGATATCTCCGAGGACCACGAGACGGCGCTGGTACTGCTCCACCTTCTGGAACACCTCGCCGGCAAGACCGCCCCGGAGTTCAAAAAAGACCGGGTCGATGCGGCTGACCGGCAGCACCACGATGTCGGCATCGGCGCCGAAGGCCTCCCCGAGGAGGTCGTTGACAGGGAGGTCGGTGCCTAGGCGCGGTCCCTCCGGTTCGAGCTCGAGCAGGGTCATGCCGTTGTGATTGCTGATTGCCACTCCCACCTCCTGTTCAGCGCCGGGGCGGCTGCTATAGTCGAGGCCGCCGGGGGGCGCCAGCGGAGGTTTTGATTGCCACGAACTATTGTCGCCCTGTTGCTCGCCGCCAACCTTGCCGGTGCGGCCAGCGCCGAGCCGTTTGCGCATTCCTCGGGTGAGTGGCGCGAATATCATCGCGACTGGCTGGCCTCGTGCCCGGACAGGATCATCGAGGATGCGGCCGACTATTACGGCTATTCCTGCTTCGCCTCGACAGGTAGCGCCGAGCTGAACAGTGCTGGCCTCCCCGCCTACAAGCTGACGCTGATCCGCAACCGGCTGGATGGCGCGCTGGACGTGGCGGTCACGGTGGCCGCCGACGGCGTGACGGTGGATGAAAGCCGGGAACTGGTGCTGAGTTTTGGGGGAGAAGCGCCGCTGCAGCTCGACTTCAGCGGCGACCTCGAGACGCGGTTCAACACCGTGAACCAGTATTTCATCAGCGATCCGCAGACGCGCGAGCGCCTGCTCGGGCTGATGAAGGACCGCAATGCGGTGACGCTGAGCGTGCCGGTGAGCGGCGGCGGCACCCGTGAGGTCCGCCTGTCTCTGCGCGGCGTAATGGCCTCGCTCGACTTCATGTCGACCTATGCGCGGCGGGTGGCGCAGTACCAAGGCGATTGACGACAGCGGCTGCCAGGGGGTTTATCCGGCAAACTTTGCTGACGGACCAGATACATGCCCCTCAAGCCCGGCGCCGCGCTGCTGTTCGACATCGACGGCACGCTGGTGGATAGCGACCCGCTGCATCTCAAGGCCTTCAACGACGCCTTTGCGCCCTATGGGCACCGGTTCGACAAGGAGCGGTTCGCGCGGGAGCTGCAGGGCAAGGCCAATGTGCATATCGGCGCGAACCTGTTCCCCGGCGAGACCCCCGAGCGGCAGATGGAAATCCTCGATGGCAAGGAGGCGGCGTTCCGCGAGCTGGCAGCGCAGGGCATCGAGCCGGTGCACGGGTTGTTCGCGCTGCTCGACTGGGCCGAGGCGAAGGGCCTGCCCAAGGTCGCGGTGACCAATGCCCCGCGGCCGAATGCCGAGCTGCTGCTCGACAGCATCGGGGTGCGGGCGCGGTTCGAGCACCTGGTGATCGGGGCCGAACTGGAGCACGGCAAGCCGCATCCGCTGCCATATCTCGAGGGGCTGCGGTTGTTGGGGGCGGACCCGGTGAACAGCGTGGCGTTCGAGGATTCACGGACGGGAATCGCCTCGGCCAAGGCCGCGGGAATTGCGACGGTGGGGATTGCAACGGGGCTGGATGAGGCGGCGCTGGTGGAGGCCGGCGCGGTGATTGCCGCGGCAGGGTATGACGACAAGCGGGTGCTGCGCTTCGTGCGCGAGCGGGTGATGGGGTAGGGGGCGGTGGCTATCCGACGGTACTCGTAGAGCCGTCGTAGACCTCATGGTGAGCTTGTCGAACCAGGAGGTCGGACCACTGTGCCCGCGACCTCGTCCTTCGACAGGCTCAGGATGAGGTCTATAAGAGGGCGGAGCCGCCCTCAGGATAAGGTCCATGAGAGGGCGGAGCCGCGGGGGCGGGGCCGCTAGAACAGGCTCATCTGCCGGTCTTCGAGCTTGGGCGGCACGAAGAGGTCGGTGCGGAGCGGCGGCATGCGTTCGGTGAAGCCGTAGCGCTCGCGGGCTTTTTCGAAGCGCTGGCGGAGGAGGGTCGCGTAGGGGCCCTCGCCGGTCATGCGCACGCCCCAGCGAGCGTCGTAGTCCCTGCCGTTGCGGGTGTCGCGCACGAGGGAAAGGACGTGGCGGACGCGGTCGGGAAAGTGGCGCAGAAGCCACTCGCGGAACACGTCGCGCACTTCACCGGGCAGGCGGAGGAGGATCATCGAGGCACTGATCGCCCCCTGGGCGCGAGCGGCATCGAGGATGCGCTCGAGTTCCATGTCGTTGATCGCCGGAATCATCGGCGAGGCGAGGACGGCGGTGGGCACGCCCGCCTCGCTGAGCAGGCGCAGGGCTTCCAGTCGCCGGGCGGGCGAGGAGGCGCGCGGCTCCATCTTGCGGCTGAGCTTGTGGTCCATCGAGGTGATCGACAGACCGACCTTGACGAGCCCGAGCTTGGCGAGTTCGGTGAGGATGTCGAGGTCACGGATCACCAGCGCCGACTTGGTGGTGATCATCACCGGGTGACGGGTTTCCAGCATCACTTCGAGGATGCCGCGGGTCAGCCGGTGCTTGCGCTCGGCCGGCTGGTAGGGGTCGGTATTGGTGCCCATGGCGATGGCGCGCACCTTGTAGTTGCGGGCGCCGAGCTCGGCCCGCAGGGCTTCGACCGCATTGGTCTTTACATAGATGTCGCGCTCGAACTCGAGGCCGGCGGAGTGGCCGACAAAGGCGTGGGTGGGCCGGGCAAAGCAGTAGGAGCAGCCGTGCTCGCAGCCGCGATAGGCGTTGATCGATCGCTCGAAGTTCACGTCCGGGCTGTCATTGGCGGTGATGATGGTCTTGGCGCGCTCGGCGTGCTCGACGGTTTCGAACACCGGCAACGGCTCGACCGTCGACCAGCCATCGTCGAAGCTCTCGCGGGTCTGCTTCTCGAACCGGCCGGTCCGGTTGGACTGGGCGCCACGGCCGCGGATGCGGTCGGGCGAGAGGAGCTCGCGCCGCGCCAGGTCGGCGTCGCGGCTGCGGCTCAGCCGCTCGAGGGCTTCGAAGGAGGGTGCCTGATAAAGCGCCATGGTGGTTCTCCGCGCGGGTCGACTCGACCCCCGTGTTCTCAACATAGCACTTGATGAGAACAAAACAAGAACCAGCGCAGCGGAACAGCCAAAGGAGCACTGCTTGCCTGGCACAAAGATGGGAAGAACCCGTCCGGGTTTGAAGGGGCGGTCATGCGAAAATGCAGCCCTGCCGTGCAGATTTTCAGGTGGACGCAAAACGGGCGCGGGCGTACTCCTCGCCTCCCTTGCGGCGGGGGCTATAACTTAAGTTACGTCTTTAGCATTGACCACTCCGGTGGTCTGCAGTTAGTTAAGTGCCGACTTAAGAGACTCTGCTGACAGGCGGTGACATCGCCCCCCTGGCACATCGTCGGTCGAAATCGACGCATGCCGCTCGTCGCAACGGCAACGCTGAAACAGAATCGAGGACACCATGAGTATCGACGCTACGATCGACTCCGTACCGCTCGACCCCGCACGGGAGCCAGACGTTGCCGCGCGCAACCGGCTGGTGATCGCCCTGCTGCTCGTCTCCACCTTCGTGGTGTTTCTCAACGAAACCATCATGAGCGTGGCCATCCCCCACCTGATGGGGGACCTCGGCGTGACCGCCAGCGCGGCGCAGTGGCTGACCACGGCGTTCCTCCTGACCATGGCGGTGGTGATCCCGATCACCGGTTTCCTGCTGCAGCGCCTCAACACGCGGCCGATCTTCCTGATCGCCATGTCGACCTTTGCCATTGGCACGTCGCTCTGCGCCATGGCGCCGGGACTGGAGCTGCTGGTGCTCGGGCGGGTGGTGCAGGCGGTGGGCACGGCGATCATGATGCCGTTGCTGATGACCACGGTGATGACGCTGGTGCCGCCCGAAGCGCGCGGCAAGACCATGGGCAACATCTCGATCGTGATGTCGGTGGCTCCGGCCATCGGCCCCACCATCGGCGGGTTCATCCTGGCCAATCTCGAATGGCGCTGGATGTTCATCCTGGTGCTGCCGATTGCCATCGGGGCGTTGCTGCTCGGTGCCCGCAAGATCCAGAACGTGACCACGCCGCGCTATGCACCGCTCGACATCGTCTCGGTGATCCTGTCGGCGCTGGCCTTCGGCGGGCTGATCTATGGCCTGTCGAGCTTCGGCGAGGGCTTTGCCCATGCCGGCGAGCCGAGCGTGATTCCGCTCTGGGCGCCGGTCGCCGTTGGTATCCTCGCCATGGTCACGTTCGTCTGGCGGCAGCTCGGGCTGCAGCAGGAGAACAAGGCGCTGCTCGACCTCCGTGTGTTCCAGTCGCGCAACTACACGGTGTCGGTCAGCATGATGCTGGTGGCGATGATGGCGTTGTTCGGCACGGTGATCCTGCTGCCGATCTACACCCAGAACGTGGTGGGGCTCGACACGCTGCAGACCGGTCTGCTGCTGTTGCCGGGCGGCCTCGTCATGGGCCTGCTCGGGCCGGTGGTGGGTCGCCTGTTCGACCGCGTTGGCCCGACGGTGCTGGCGGTGCCGGGAGCGATCATGGTGTCGGCCGTGCTGTGGGCGCTGACCACCGTTGGGCAGGAGACCTCGGTGTGGGCGCTGCTGGCCGGTCACGTGGTGCTGAGCATCGGCCTGGCGCTGATCTTCACGCCGGTGTTCACCTCGTCCATGGGCTCGGTGCGCAAGGAGCTCTACTCCCACGCCTCAGCCGTGCTGGGCTCGGTCCAGCAGCTGGCCGGCGCGGCAGGGATTGCCCTGTTCATTGCGGCGATGACCATCCAGACCGCGGCGCTTGCAGCCTCCGGACTGGGCCAGGTTGAAGCGCTGGAAGGCGGCATCCGGCTCGCCTTCACCATCGGCGCGGTGATCTCGCTGTTTGCGGTGGTGGCGGCCTTCTTCATCCGCCGGCCCACCGAGGGTGGCGGCCATCACGGCGGCCACTGAGCCAGACCCTTAAAAGCAGAAAGGCGCCGGTTTCCCGGCGCCTTTTTTGTTGGTCGGGCAAGGAGGAGTGCCGTCCCACTTACATATGTGGAGCACAACCGGCTTGCTTCAAGAGGCCGGTGCCGGCGTAGGGTCGCCGCTCGAAGCATGCGAGGAGCGGGCGCAATGACGGATCCGGTTTTCTACCACGGGACCAAGGCGGAGCTGAAACCGGGCGACCTGCTGGTGCCCGGCTACAAGGCCAATATCGGCGATCATCAGGCAGCCTGGATCTATTTCAGCGCCACGCTGGAGGCCGCGGTGTGGGGCGTCGAACTGGCGCTCGGAGAGGGCCGCGGGCACATCTACATCGTCGAGCCGACGGGCGAGTGGGTGGACGATCCCAACCTGACCGACAAGAAGTTCCCCGGCAATCCGACCAGATCCTACCGCTCGCAGCAGCCGCTGCGGATCGTCTCGGAACTGGTGGACTGGGAGGGCCATCCGCCCGAACAACTGGCGGCGATGCGCGCCAGCGTCGAGCGGCTGATGCGCGAGGGCGCCGAGGTGATCAACTAGCGTTCGGCGAGCCGCGGCATCAGCTCGACGAAATTGCACGGCTTGTGCCGGTGGTCGAGCTGGTGGGTAAGGATGCCTTCCCAGGCGTCGCGGCAGGCGCCGCGGGAGCCTGGGAGGCAGAACACGAAGGTGGTGCCGATCAGCCCGGCCGTGGCGCGCGACTGCAGCGACGAGGTGCCGACGGTGGTCGCGGAATACTGGTGGAACAGCACCGAAAAGCCGTCCATGCGCTTGTCGAACAGCGGCTCCACCGCTTCGGGCGTCACGTCGCGGCCGGAAAAGCCGGTCCCGCCGGTGGTGAGGACCACGTCGACGGCGGGGTCGGCGACCAGGGTCTGCACCGCCTGGCGGATCAGCTGGATGTCGTCGCGGATCACCTGGCGGCTGTGGCAGGTGTGACCGTCCCCCTCAAGCAGCGACTTGAGCAGGGCCCCGCCGGTGTCGGTCTCGAGCGTGCGGGTGTCGGAGACGGCGAGGACGGCGATGGAGAGCGGCTTGAAGCTGCGGTCCTCAAACCGGTCGGTCTTGAACATCGCCCGCGTCCTTCAACAGTTCGTCCGGCACCGGCGCTTCACGCTCGACCGGGATGTCGTCGTCATCACTACCAGAGCGCGGGTCGAGCACAACGCTTTCCTGCGTTGGCCGGTCGGTGGTCATGGGCTGGAACGGCGCGCGCGCCTCGGGGCTCCGGCGAATCTGCATCCGCAGGTAGGCGGTGACGGCCAACGCCCCGTGGAAGGTGGCGGTGACCACGAACAGGCCGACCGGCGACCAGCCCATCAGCAGCGAAGCGATGGCAGGGCCGACAGCGAGGCCGACACCGAGCACCAGGAGCATGCCGCCGGCCACCTTGGCGAAATCGCCCTTGGCGAAGTCGTTGGCATGGGCGACGGCGATGGCATAGAGCGGGTTGGCGGCAAAGCCATAGGCGGCAAACAGGACGTACATCAGCCAGCCAGGCCCCGGATTGATCAGCACCGTGGCGATCCCAACCAGGGCGGCGAAACTGGCGAGGCCGATCATGACGATGCGGCGGTCGATGCGGTCGGACAGGCGTCCGGCGGGCACCTGCGCCAGGGCGCCGAGGATGGCTGCGACAGCGAACAGCAGGGCGATGTCGCCTGCCTCAAGACCCTGCGCATAGCCATAGACCGGCGCCAGCGTGCCGAAGGCGCCATTGGCCATGCCGCAGGAGAAGGCGGCGATCACCGCAATCGGGGAGGTGCGGTAGAGCAGCCTGAGGTCGAGCTTGGCGGAAGCGAGTGGGCGCGGCTGCGGGGTGGAGGTGAGGGCGGTCGGCAACACGGCGCAGATGAAGCTGATGGCGCCGAGGACGAAGGGGAGGTAGCCGGCAGTGCCGGTGACCGACATGGCCAGTTGCCCCAGCGTCGAGGAGGCCATGTTGATGGTGACATAGATCGAAAAGATGGTGCCGCGGCTGCGGTTGTCAGCGACCTCGTTGAGCCAGCTCTCGACGATCATGGCAGCGCCGGCAAAGCAGAAGCCGGACAGCGCGCGCAGCACGATCCAGCCGACGTCCTGGATCCACAACAGGTTCAGAAGAATGGTGATGGTGCCGATGGCGGCCATCACCGAGAAGGCGCGGATGTGCCCGACATTGCGCACGATCATCGGCACGGCAATGGAGCCGGCGACGAACCCGACCGACCAGCCGGTGCCGATCAGCCCGAGCGCTGTGAGCGAGAAGCCCTCCTCGGCACCCCGGACCGACAGCAGCAGGCCCTGCAGGCCGCCGCCGAACATGAGCAGGGCCGAGCCGAGGAAGAGGGCATAGATCTTGACGACGGAGGCCATGACGCAATGGGTCCGGAGATAGTCACAGGTCGGGGTTGCAAATCACGCAACGGTGACATTAGGGCGGCGTTCGCGCCTCGGGGCAAGGGATATTCCCCGAACCGTCAACCTATGCCGAGGTCGTCGAGCTTGAGCCTGAGGCTCAGGAGGTCGCGCCAGGCCTGCTGCTTGGCGGCCGGGTTGCGCAGCAGGTAGGCGGGGTGGAGGGTCGGCATGGCGTCGGCGGTGTGCTGGCCGATGGTGACGCTGGACCAGCGGCCGCGCATCTTGATGATACCGGCGGTGGTGGAGAACACGGTCTGCATGGCCGGGCCGCCCAGGGTCATGATCACCTGGGGCGCGACCAGTTCGACCTGCCGCTGCAGGAAGGGCAGGCAGAGCGCCGCCTCCTCGGGCGTCGGGGCGCGATTGCCGGGCGGGCGCCAGGGGACGGTGTTGGCGATGTAGACCTTTGTACGGTCAAGGCCGATGGCGGCCAGCATGCGGTCGAGCAACTGGCCGGAGCGGCCGACAAAGGGCTTGCCCTGGCGGTCTTCCTCGGCGCCGGGGGCCTCCCCGATCAGCATGACCTCGGCTTCGGGATTGCCGTCGGCGAAGACGAGCTGGGTGGCGCGCAGCTTGAGCCCGCAGCCGTCATAGGCGCCGAGGATCTGCTCCAGCTCGGGCAGGGTCTGCGCCGAGGCGGCAAGGCGCCTGGCTTCGGCCGGATCGCTGCCGATCGACAGCGGGTTGACCGTCGGCGCGATGGTCTCCGGCGCGGTCGCGGTCGGGGCCGGTCGAGGGCGCACGGCGAAGCGGTCGACCGGCTCGTCGCTGACGGCAATGTCGACGCCGGCGGCTCGATACCAGTCGAGCACGGCGAGCAGCTCGTCGTGATTTAGCGGTCGCGTCTCGGACATGAGTTCTGTTATGTCACACCCCGTTCGGCCCGGCCATAGTCCGGGCGATTGAGGACCGCACAAACCCATGGCAGAAGCCGGCTCGCGCGAGACAATCGAAACCGATGTCGTGATCGTCGGCGCCGGCCCGGCGGGACTGTCGGCGGCCATACGGTTGAAGCAGCACCACCCGCAGCTCTCGGTGACGGTGGTGGAGAAATCGGCCGAGCTCGGCGGGCACATCCTGTCGGGCGCGGTGATGGACCCGGTGGGACTCGACGCGCTGATCTCGGACTGGCGGCTGAAGGGCGCGCCTGTGGGGCCGGATGTCACCCGCGACACCTATCATTATCTCACCGCCAAGCGTGACTTCGCGCTGCCGCACGCGCTGGTGCCGCCGCAGATGCGTACCCCCGGGGCGGTGATCGTCAGCCTGGGGCGGCTGGTGCAATGGCTGGGCGAACAGGCGACGGCGCTCGGGGTGGATATCTTTCCCATGACCGCGGCGGTCGACGTGCTCGGCACCGGGGCAGGGCCGGTCCAGGGCATCATCACCGGCGACCTCGGTCGCGACCGGGCAGGAGAGCCGAAGCCCGGCTTTGCCGAGGGCATCGCGCTCAAGGCCAAGTACACCCTGATCGCCGAAGGCGCCCGCGGTTCGCTGGCCAAGCGCGTGATCCGTTCGCATTCGCTGGAGCGCCAGCCGCAGAAATACGGGCTCGGCATCAAGGAAGTGTGGGAGATACCCGCCGATGGGCACCGGCCGGGGCAGGTGGACCACTATCTCGGCTACCCGCTTGACGACGGCACCGCAGGGGGCGGTTTCGTCTACCATGCCGAGGACCGCAAGCTCTATGTCGGGCTGGTGACCTATCTCGACTACGAGGACCCGACGCTGTCCCCGTTCGATGAGTTCCAGCGGTTCAAGCAGCACCCCTCGGTGGCATCGCTGCTCAAGGACGGCACGCGGGTGAGCTATGGCGCCCGGGTGGTGACCGCGGGCGGGTGGCAGTCGATCCCGACCCTGGCCTTTCCGGGCGGCGGGCTGATCGGCTGCTCGGCCGGGTTCATGAACGCACCCCGGCTCAAGGCTATCCACAACGCCATCCTGTCGGGGATCGGTGCGGCTGACGCCGTTGGCGAAGCGATCGCCGAAGGGCGCGAGCATGACCTGATTGCCGATCTCGGTCACAGGATCCTGCAGACCGGTATTGCCGACGAGTTGATGGGGGTGCGCAACGTCAAGCCGCTGTGGAGCCGCTACGGCACGCTGCTCGGCGCGCTGGCGAGCGGGATCGACCTCTGGCGCACGGCCCTCCTCCCCCGCTCCCTTAGGCGGGGGGTGACCCTCGATCACAAGGGGCCGGATCACGCGAGGCTGCAGCCCCGCGGCGGCAAACCGGGGCGGCTGTACGCCCGTGCCGACGGCACGCTGACCTTTGATCGCAACAGTTCGGTGTTCCTGGCCAACATCGCCCATGACGAGGACCAGCCGGTGCACCTGGTGCTGGCCGATCCGACCGTGCCGATCCGGGAAAACCTGCCCCGCTACGGCGAGCCGGCACCGCTTTATTGTCCCGCCGGCGTCTATGAAGTGGCAGAGGAAGGCGGTGAGCCGGTGTTCCGCATCCACGCGGCGAATTGCGTGCACTGCAAGACTTGCGACATCAAGGATCCGGCGCAGAACATCACCTGGGTGCCGCCCGAAGGCGGGAGTGGTCCGAACTACTCCGGCATGTAGCCAATCACACCATTTGGCGTGTGCTTGCGGCGCAGTCGCAAAACAGACAATGTCTGCCGTCAAATCGCGCATGGCGGCCAAGGAGACCTCGACCCCGTGACATCGCTTCGCATTCGCCTCTCGCGCCTTTCGCTGACCGCTCTCCTGCTGGCGGGTCTGGTCATGCCGACCGCTGCACAGGACGGCGCCATGGGCGTCAGCGAGCAGTTGAAGCTGCTTGGGCTGCTGACCAATGCGCGCGTCTCCCCCACCGGCGCCTACATGGCCGGACAGCAGGCGCTGAAGGATCTCAGGACCGAGGAGGCCGCCCAGTATCTCTCGCAGGCAGCGCAGGCGGACTGGGACAATGCCCTGCTCGTCGAACGGGCCTTCATTGCCCAGGCCGCGGACGGACAGATCGCCGAGGCTGCCAAGACCGCCCGGCGCCTGCTGGAGCTGGAAACCGGCAACGAGCTGGCGCAGATGATCTCGGCCACCGAGGCGCTCAAGGAGCGCCGCTACGCGGCCGCCGAGCAGCAGTTCTCCGAGATCAGCGTCGAAACCTTTTCCGGCGTGACCGCGGGCATCCTGCGGGCATGGGCCCTGATCGGGCTCGACCGCAAGGATGAGGCGGACGCGCTGCTCGAAGAGATCGGCGCCACCGGGCTCGACGACTTCCTGATCTTCCACCGGGCGCTGATGGCGGAGGCGGCGGGTGAAACCAAGAGCGCCATCCGTCTTGCCGCGCAGGCTTTCGAGAATGAACCGAACGTGGCCCGCGTCACGCAGGTTTATGCCAGCATGCTCGCCAATGCCGGGCAGTTCGAGGAAGCCGCCGACGTCATCGCCCAGTTCGAGTCGCAGGGTGCGACGCACCCGTTGGTGACCGAAGTCAAACATGCCGTAGAGGAGGGCCGCCGCCCCGGCATCTTCACCGCCAATGTCCAGGTTGGTGCAGCCGAGATGTTCCACGGGCTTGGCGTGGCGCTGGCCCGTGATGGCAGCCCTGACATCGCGCTCGTGTTCCTGCGGATGGGTCTCTACCTCGATCCGAAGGCTGATGTGATCGCCGTCGCCGTGGGGGAGGTGCTCGACCGGGTGGGTCAGGCCGAAGCGGCCAATCGCATCTACGATTCCATTCCCGCCAACTCGCCGATGAAGCCGGCGGCGGTGGTGCGCTTCGCCAACAACCTGGATGTGCTGGGCAATCGCGACGAGGCGCTGCGCCGGCTGGGCAACATCGTCGCCACCCGTCCCGACGACCTCGACGCGGTATTCACCTATGCCGAACTGCTGCGCTTCGACGAGCAGTACGAGAAGGCGGCGGAGGCCTATACCAAGGCCCTCGAACTCACCGGCGGCAGCCGCAATGGCGACTGGGCGATCTACTACACGCGCGGCATGTCCTATGAGCGGGCCAAGCAGTGGCCCAAGGCCGAGGCCGACTTCCAGCGGGCGCTCGAGCTCAACCCCGGCCAGCCCGAGGTGCTGAACTATCTCGGCTATAGCTGGATCGACATGGACATGAACCTCGAGCCGGCGCTGGACATGATCGAGCAGGCCGTCGAGGCACGGCCGCAGGACGGCTACATCATCGATTCACTGGGCTGGGCCTTCTACAAGCTGGGCCGGATCGACGACGCGGTGAAGACGCTGGAGCAGGCGGTGACGCTGCTGCCCAACGACCCTGAACTGAACGACCATCTCGGTGATGCCTATTGGCGGGCCGGCCGCAAGCTCGAGGCCAAGTTCCAGTGGACCATTGCCGCCGATGTCGACGAGGTCGGCACGGTGCGGGAGCGGGTGGCGGCCAAGCTCGCCAACGGGCTCAGCCAAGACGTGGCGAGCAACTAAGCCTCGCATGGACGACGATGGGCTGTTCCAGGTCGCACCGGCCAAGGTGAACCTTGCGCTGCACGTCACCGGGCGGCGCGATGACGGTTATCATGAACTCGAAAGCCTGGTGGCCTTCGCGGCCGTGGGCGACGAACTGCGCGCCGAGGCGGCGGAGCGCGACAGCCTGACCATCGCCGGCCCGTTCGCCAATGGACTTGGCAGTGGCGAGACCAATCTCGTCAATCGGGCGGTTGCCGCCTTCCGGGCCCGCTGGCCGGATGCTGTGGAGCCGCTGGCGCTGACGCTGACCAAGAACCTGCCGGTGGCCTCGGGAATCGGCGGTGGCTCGGCCGATGCTGCGGCGGCGCTCCGGCTGATGGCGGCGCGTGCGGGGTTGCCGCCGACCTCGGCGGAGTTGCAGCAACTGGCCTTGAGGCTCGGCGCCGACGTGCCGGCCTGCCTGCTGTCGCGGCCTTTGGTGATGGGCGGGATCGGCGAGGAATTGCAGGTGCTTGCGGCCTTTCCCGACCTGCACATCGTGCTGATCAATCCGCAGGTGCCGCTGGCGACTGCCGACGTATTCCGGCGGCTGCGGGCGCATGACAACTACCCCCTGCCGGCACTGCCCGAACTGTTGACCCGCCCGGCGCAGCTGGGGATTTGGCTTGCCGAAACCCGCAACGACCTGCAGCCGCCGGCGGTGAAGCTGGTGCCGGTGATCGGCGACATCATCGAAGACCTGGCCGCCACCCAGGGGTGCATGCTGGCGCGGATGTCCGGATCAGGCGCGACGGTGTTCGGGCTGTTCGGATCCGAGGGGCAGGCCCATCAGGCGGCGCAATCGATGCGCGCCCGGAACCCGGAGCACTGGGTGGCGGCGGCCCCGCTGCTTGGCGGCGGAGTGGATCAGTAGGCGCGCGAGACGCTGTATTCGACCACGTCGGAGAGGATGGTGCGCATGTCCGAGGCCGGCAGAGTATCGAGGGCGCGTTGCGCCGCGCGGGCATGCACCCGGGCTTGGTCAAGGGTGCGGGCGAGGGTGCGGTAGCGGTTCATGATCGCCACCACGGCAGCGACCTGATCGGCCGTCGCGTCCGGGTCGCCCAGGGCGGCGGTGATGGTTTCGCGCTCCGCCTCGGTGCCCTCGGCCAAGGCCAGGATCACCGGCAGCGTCATCTTGCCTTCGCGCAGGTCATCGCCGGTGTTCTTGCCGAGCGTGCCCGCCTGACCGCCATAGTCGAGCACGTCGTCGACAAGCTGGAAGGCGACGCCGAGCTCGAGCCCGTACTGGCTCAGCGCCTGCCGGCCGTCTGCGTCGGCACCGCCCGAGATGGCGCCAACCTGGCAGGCGGCCTCGAACAGCACGGCAGTCTTGGCGCGAATGACTTCGGAGTAATCCGCCGGGGAGGTGCTGACATCGCCGGTTTTGGCTAGCTGCAGCACTTCGCCTTCCGCCATCGCGGCAGAGGCGGAGGACAGCACGCCGAGCGAAACGATGTCGCCGGTTTCCACCATCATCATGAAGGCCTGGCCGAGCAGGAAGTCACCGACGAGGATGGACGCCTTGTTGCCCCAGATCATGCGGGCGGCCGGCTTGCCGCGGCGCATGTCGCTCTCGTCGACGACGTCGTCGTGGAGCAGGGTGGCGTTGTGCATGAACTCGACGGCGGCGGCGAAATTGACGGCGTTGCCGGTACCCTTGCCGAACAGCATGGCCGCGGCCACGGTCAGCATCGGCCGCAGGCGCTTGCCGCCGCTGTCGATCAGGTAGCGGGCAAGCTCGGGCACCATATCCACATGCGACTGGGCACGGCTGAGGATCAACTCGTTGACGCGGGCCATGTCGGGAGCAGTCGCGGCGACCAGCCGGTCGATGGGCGTACCGACCGCGTCCTCTTTGATCTGGGTCAGAACTGACACCGTACCCTGCGTCCTCGTTGCGGATGGGATAGCTGTTGAGCGGGGAGCATCGGCACCTGTATGGTCGGTGCGAACCGGCCCGCGCACGATGTCCCTAGACCAGCCCGAACCCGTTGTAAAATACCATTCCGTAACGCGCGACGGCTTTTTGGGTGCCCGGCTCCAACTGTCGCAGCCGCGCCACGGCTTTCGCGCCGGGCTGGACAGCGTGCTTTTGGGCGCGGCCGTACGTGCCGGGACGGGGCGCCTGCTGGAACTCGGCGCTGGAGTTGGCACTGCCAGTCTCGTGGCGCTGGAACTGGGGCGGGCCGAACACGCCGTGCTGGCGGAGCGGGAGCCGCTGGCACTGGAGCTGGCGCGGACCAACGTCGCCGACAATGGATTCGCCGGCCGGGCAGAGGTGGCGGCGGCCGACGTGGAGGCGCCGGCTGCGGAACGGCGGGCGGCTGGCCTCAACGACAATGCCTTCGATGCGGTGATTGCCAATCCGCCGTTTTTTACGCTCGGCACGCTGGCGCCGGACGGAGGCAGGGCGGCGGCGCGTCATATGCCGGCCGACCGGCTGGCGCACTGGGCTCGGGTCGCGGCGGCGACGGCGCGGGCCGGAGGCGAGGTCATCTTCATCTATCCCGCCGAGCGGCTGTCGGCGCTGATGGCGGCACTGGAGCCGCGCTTCGGTGGCCTCGCCGTGCTGCCGCTGTTGCCGCGCCCGGGAGCGGCGGCGAGCCGGGTGCTGGTGCGCGGCACCAAGGGCTCGCGCGGGCCGCTGACGCTGCTGGCGAGCCGGGCCCTGCATGGCGAGGATGGGCGGGCCTTTGCGCCCGAGTTCGACGCCATCTTCCGCGGCACAGCCGTGCTCGACTGGTAAAGCCGGGCCAGACCACCTAAATCTGCCGGACGAGGCTCAAGGGACAGGCGATGGCGGAACCGACCACCACACCACGGCGCAACTGGCTGCAGCGACTCACCGTCCGCGGCGGGCCGATCATTCCGGTGGTGCGCCTGCACGGTGTGATCGCCGCCGAACAGCGCCAGGGCCGGCTGAACATCGCCACGGTGGCGCCGCTGCTCAAGCGCGCCTTCGCCATCAAGTCGGCGCCGGCGGTGGCCATTGTCGTCAACTCTCCAGGTGGTTCGCCGGTGCAGAGCCGGCTGATCAGCAAGCGTATCCGCGATCTCGCTGACGAGCACGGGAAGCCGGTGCTGGTGTTCGTCGAGGACGCAGCGGCCTCCGGCGGCTATTTCATCGCCGTGGCCGGAGACGAGATCATCGTCGACCCCAGTTCGATCGTCGGTTCGGTCGGCGTGATCATGGCCGGGTTCGGGTTCGTGGGCGCGATCGACAAGCTCGGCATCGAGCGGCGCGTGCATACGGCGGGCCGCAACAAGTCGACGCTGGACCCCTTCCTGCCGGAGAAGGCCGAGGACGTGGAGCGCATCAAGCGTTTCGAACTCGACATCCACCAGGTGTTCATCGACCATGTGAAGGCCCGCCGTGGGGCGCGGCTGCGGGCTTCCGACGACGAGTTGTTCACCGGCGAATGGTGGACGGGACTGCGCGGGGTGGAACTGGGCCTGGTCGATGTCATCGGCGACCTCCACGCAACCCTGCGCCAACGCTATGGAGACAAGGTGCAGCTCAAGGTGATCGAACCCAGGCGGAGCTGGTTCGGGCTGCCGCGGCTCAGCTTCATGGCGGGCTGGTCGGATGAACTGGCGGCCACGGTCGAGGACCGTGCCGCCTGGTCGCGGCTGGGGCTGTGACCGCCATGCTGCTGCGCGTACTCATCCTGGCCACTATCGGGCTGATCATCGTCATGGGCGTTCGCCGCATCTGGCGCGACTGGACCAAGAGCTTCAAGGCGGAGGACGAGGAAGTCCGCCGCATTCGCCGCGAGCGCGACCTGCGCGAGCGCCAGCGGCCCGACGTCATCGACCTCGAACAGGGGCCCGACGGCACCTATCGGCCGGGGCGGAAGGACGAGGACACGCGGCGCTAGGAGCGATCCGTCATCAGAATGCGCCGGCACCAACCCATCAGCGTGAGGTCGTCCGCCGCGTGCGACCAGTAGGCCGCAAGCCAGCGCCTGGCGGCAGGGTAGTCGGTCTCTAGCCCAGCTGCCGCAAGCCAGTCATGGGCGAAGCGCCGATCATCGTCGGTTGCGGAGGGCGTGATCTCGGGGTCGAGGTAGGCGACTGCACTCCAGGCATCGAGGCGCGGATCGCCCGCGAGTGATGTCACGCTGAAATCCAGCACCGCGCTTACCGCCCCGTCGGCAACCAGCACGTTGTCGGCGAAGTAGTCGAGATGCACCAACCGTGGTGTCGCCACGTCTGGCAATGCGCGACCGGATGGGTCGAGGACAGCCTCGCGCAGATCGGCGGGGCAGGTTTGGCTGCTCCGCAGCAGGCGCACTTGCAGGAACACCTGCCAGCTATCGGCCCGCAGCGCCCGATCGCCGATCAGCGGACCGAACCAGTGTCGCGGGACAGCGATGTCTTGCAACTGCAGCGCGGTCTCGAGGTAGCTTGCCAGCAGGTTTTCCCGCCGGGAGTGTGTTGCCGAGGCGAGCGCAAGCGACAGCGGACTTCCGTCAAGCCGTCGCTCCAGCATGGCCAGCCTGCCGTCGCGCTCGATGATGTCCAGCACCTCCGGGGTCTGGAAAGGCAGCGTTTCCGCTCCCGCAGCGATTTCCCGGAGCAACTCGGCCCGAGCGAGCACCTGATCCCGCTGCGCACCGTCGCGGATGACGCGGGCGACCCGTCCGTCGCCGAGATCATAGACCCGGGCTTCTCCCCCTGCGCCCAGCAGCGGCGCTGTCTCCCAGCCCATGTGGCGCAACAGGTCCTGATCGGTGGCTTGGGTCTGCATGGGAGCGGCTTGCGTGCTCTCGTTGGGCTTGTCAACGCCCGTGCTTGACCACCCCACACGCCGCCACTAGGGTCCGCCGCGTTTCCCTCCCCGGATTGTGCCGCCGATGTCGTCCCGCCCCGCTCACTTGGATCCGAAGAACTCGTTCCAGGGCCTGATCCTGACGCTGCAGAATTTCTGGGCGGCGCAGGGTTGCGTGATCCTGCAGCCCTACGACATGCAGATGGGCGCCGGTACCTTCCACACGGCGACGACGCTGCGCGCGCTGGGCCCCAAGCCCTGGAAGGCCGCCTATGTGCAGCCGAGCCGCCGGCCGACCGACGGCCGCTATGGCGAAAACCCCAACCGCCTGCAGCACTACTACCAGTTCCAGGTGATCCTGAAGCCGTCGCCGGACAACATCCAGGACCTCTATCTGCAGTCGCTGGCCGAGATCGGGCTCGATTCGCGCCTGCACGACATTCGCTTCGTCGAGGACGACTGGGAGAGCCCGACGCTGGGCGCCTGGGGCCTCGGCTGGGAATGCTGGTGCGACGGCATGGAAGTGTCCCAGTTCACCTATTTCCAGCAGGTGGCCGGTTTCGAGTGTTCGCCGGTGCCGGGCGAGATCACCTACGGGCTCGAGCGGCTCGCCATGTATGTGCAGGGGGTCGAGAACGTCTACGACCTCAACTTCAACGGCCGCGAGGGCGCCGACAAGGTGACCTATGGCGAGGTGTTCCTGCAGAACGAGCGCGAGAGCTCGAAGTACAATTTCGAGGCCGCCGACACCGACATGCTGTTCCGCCACTTCGAGGATGCCGAGCGCGAATGCCGCGCCATCCTCGAAAAAGGCGCCGAAGCCAACCGCCAGACCATGGCCATCCCGGCCTATGAGCAGGTGATCAAGGCCTCGCACAACTTCAACATGCTCGATGCGCGCGGCGTGATCTCGGTGACCGAGCGGCAGAGCTACATCCTCAGGATTCGTGAGCTGGCAAAAGCTTGCGGCGAGGCGTGGCTGCAGACCGAAGGCGGCGGCGCCGAGTAGTCGCTGCCGGGGCGTTCACAACAAGTTGCAACGATGCCGCAGCGGTGCGAGTGTTCGCGGCAGCGTCAACTGCGCGCAAGGAGCACGCGATCATGTTCGGCTGGGTCATTCTGGGTGTCGTTGTTCTGGCGGCGCTCTATGCAGTCGTTCTCTACAACGGACTGGTGAAGTCCCGTCAGATGGTGGAGGAGGGCTGGTCCGGCATCGACGTGCAGCTCAAGCGCCGCACCGACCTGATCCCCAACCTCCTGGAGACGGTGAAGGGCTATATGAGCCATGAGCGCGAGACGCTCGAGGCGGTGACCAATGCCCGCGCTGCCGCCACGAGCGCTGCTTCCGGTTCGCCCGCGCAACGCGCCCAGGCCGAAGGCCAGCTCTCGCAGGCCCTCGGCCGGCTGATCGCCACTGCCGAGGCTTATCCCGACCTCAAGGCCAGCACCAATTTCCTCGAGTTCCAGGCGGCGCTGCAGACCATCGAGGACGAGATCCAGATGGCCCGCCGCTACTATAACGGGGCGGTGCGCAATTTGAACGTGATGGTGGAGTCGGTGCCGTCCAACTTCATCGCCGGCCCCTTCGGCTTCCAGAAGGCGGAGTATTTCGAGCTCGAGGACCCTGCCGACCGGGCCGTTCCCAGCGTCAAGTTCTGAACCGTGACCCTGTTGCTGCGGCTGCTCGTTGCGGTTCTCGCCGCACTCACGCTGGTGGCGCCGGTGCTGGCGCGCGAGGAAATCCGCTCCTTTGCCGCCGAGGTGACCTTGCGTACCGACGGTTCGGTGCGGGTGGTGGAGACCATCGACGTCAATGCCGAACTGGTGGAGATCCGCCGCGGCATCTTCCGCGACATCTTCACGACCCAGCTGGATGACCGCGGCAACAAGCTGCGCTCCGACATTGACGTTCTGTCCGTGACCCGCGCCGGGCGGCCGGAGACCTTCCGGGTCGAGCGGATGGGCAACTTCCACCGGGTGTGGATCGGCGACCCCGAGCGGATGCTGAGCTATGGCGAGCATCGCTACGTCGTCACCTACACCATGACCGGCATGGCGCGGGAATTCGACGATCACGACGAACTCTACTGGAACGCCACCGGCAACTACTGGAACTTTCCGGTGCTCCGCTCCGTGGCGCGGGCGGTGCTGCCGGACGGGGCGGTGATCGAGAACCTCGTGGCCTATACGGGCGCGGTCGGCTCGACCGAGCAGGCGGTGACCATCAGCCGCGTTTCCGACACCGAGGCGATCTTCCGCACCGAACGGGCACTGGCACCCGGCGAGGGCATGACCTTCGCCGTCGCTTTCAACAAGGGGGTGCTGGTTGCGCCCACCGGGATCGATGCGCTCCTGGCGTGGC
Organism: Pseudomonadota bacterium; assembly: GCA_023431205.1. Lineage (GTDB taxonomy): Bacteria > Pseudomonadota > Alphaproteobacteria > Rhizobiales > Devosiaceae > Devosia. The sequence goes on from JAEYXQ010000051.1 coordinate 28,120, forward strand.
TCTCGCGCCTGCGTGACGTGTGGCTGCCGGTGCTCGGCGTGGCAGTGGTGCTGGGCTACAACCTCACCGCCTGGAGCCGCGTCGGGCGTGACCCGCCCAAGGGAACCATCATCCCGCTGTTCCACCCGCCCAAGGGCTTTTCACCGGCGCTGACGCACTATGTCCACCACTGGGGGTTTTCCAACAGCGGCTGGACGGCACTGACGGCGGCGATCTTCGACCTCGGGGTCAAGGGACTGGTGCGGATCGACAACCCCGGCAACACGCTGAAGGTGACGGCGACCGGCACTGCGCCCAAGGACAAGCTGCCGGCCCCCGAAAAGGTCATCTACGAGTTCGTCGAAAGCCGCGGCAGCTTCACCATCGACAAGGCCAATGGTGCCGACATCGCCAAGAAGCGCCGCGACTTCATCGCTGCCATCGAGGGCGAGAACCGCCAGGTGTGGTTCCGCAACAATACCGGCTTCGCCGTGCTCGGCTTCCTGGTCGCCGTACTGGTGCTCGGGGCCATGGTGCTGTTCGACGTCCTGGAACCCGAATGGCTGATCGGCGCGGCCGTGGTCGGGATCATCCTCGGTGTTGGGGCAGGGGTGCTGCACAGCTTCTGGAACGGGCAGGGCTTCGGCCGGGTGGTACCGCTGATCTGGCTGGCCATCGTCGGCTTCAACTTCATCGGTATCGGGCTCGAGAGCTTTACCAGCATCACGGTCAACACCGCGGCCATCGCTGCCGCCTCGATCGTTTTGATCACCGTCGGCTTTGCCGTGCTGATGCGGGCTCCCACAATCCAGGGCCGCAAGGTGATGGACGAGATCGAGGGCTTCAAGCTCTATCTCGATACCGCTGAGAAGAACCGGCTCAACATCGTCGGCGAGCCGCCGCTGACGGTGGAGCGCTTCGAGCGCATCCTGCCCTATGCCATCGCGCTCGGGGTCGAGAAGCCGTGGTCGGACCATTTCGAGGCGGAGCTGGCGCGCAATGCCGTGCCCGATGCCGAAGGCAGCTATCGACCCAACTGGTACCGTGGCTCGTCCTTCTCGTCGGGTCGGCTGTCCAGCGCCATCACCTCGGCCACCACCGGCATGGCCGCGGCCATGGTGGCGGCGCAGCCGGTGCAGGCGAGTTCGTCCGGCTTTTCCGGCGGTGGCGGCGGTGGTGGTGGCTTCTCCGGCGGCGGTGGCGGTGGTGGGGGTGGTGGCGGCTGGTAGCCGCCATGGACATGCCCACCGCACCACGCTAACTAGTCGCCCACCCCTCTAGCCGGTTTCCCGCCCATGCCCGAACTGCTGCTCGAACTCTTCTCCGAGGAAATCCCTGCCCGCTTCCAGCGCCGTGCAGCCGAGGACCTGAAGAAGGCCGTCACCAACGCCCTGGTCGATGCCGGCCTCGTGTACGAGGGCGCGCGCGCCTATGCGACGCCCCGCCGGCTGGCACTGAGCGTGACGGGCGTGCCGGGCCGTTCGCCGGACACGCATGAGGAAAAGAAGGGCCCAAAGGTCGGCGCACCGCAGCAGGCGGTCGAGGGGTTCCTGCGGTCGGCCGGACTCGGTTCGATCCAAGAGGCCAAGGTCGAAAGCGATCCCAAGAAGGGCGACTTCTATGTCGCCCACATCCATCGGCCGGGTGCCGACGCACTGGACCTCCTATCGGGCATTCTGCCCAAGGTGCTGGCGGAGTTCCCCTGGGCCAAGTCGATGCGCTGGGGCTCGGGGAGCTTTAACTGGGTGCGGCCGCTGCGCGCCATCACCGCCACTTTCGGCAATGAAAACGACGAGCCGGTGGTGGTGCCGTTCGCAACCAACGAGATCAGTGCCGGGCAGACCACCTTCGGCCATCGGTTCCTCGCGCCCGACGCCATCCGGGTGAAGCGGTTCGACGACTATGTCACGGCGCTCGAGCGCGCCAAGGTCGTGCTCGACCTCGACCGTCGCAAGGACATGATCCGCACAGACGCCGAGCACCTGGCTTTCGCCCAGGGGCTGAGCCTGATCGGGGACGAGGGGCTGCTCGAGGAAGTTGCCGGGCTGGTCGAGTGGCCGGTGGTGATGATGGGCTCGTTCGATCCTGACTTCCTCAAGCTGCCCGAGGAAGTGATCATTGCCACCATTCGCGCCAACCAGAAGTGCTTCTGCCTGCGCGACTCGTCCGGCAAGCTGGCGCCGAACTTCATCATCACCGCCAATACCGAGGCGGCGGATGGCGGCGCGGCGATTGTCGCCGGCAATGAGCGAGTGATCCGCGCCCGCCTGTCCGACGCAGTGTTCTTCTATCAGGGCGACCTGGCGACGCCGCTCGAGCATGGCGTCCCCAAGCTCGAGGACACCGTGTTCCACGCCAAGCTCGGCACCCAGTTCCAGCGCGTCGAGCGGCTGGTGAAGCTGGCGGGGGAGATCGCCCCGCTGGTGGGCGCCGACCCTGAGCGCGCCAAGCGCGCCGCTATGCTCGCCAAGGCCGACCTCGTCACCGGCATGGTCGGCGAATTCCCCGAACTGCAGGGGCTGATGGGGCGCTACTACGCCACCGCGCAGGGGGAGCCGGCCGACATCGCCAACGCGGTGGAGCAGCACTACAAGCCGCTCGGCCCCACCGACCGCGTACCGACCGAGCCCGTCGCGATCGCCGTGGCGCTGGCCGACAAGCTCGATCTCCTCACCGGCTTCTGGAGCATCGACGAAAAGCCGACCGGCTCCCGCGACCCGTTCGCGCTGCGCCGTGCCGCGCTGGGCGTGATCCGCATCATCACCGAGAACGGCTTGCGCTTCCCGCTGAAGGTAGATCCGGACCTGCTGGCCTTCTTCCATGACCGGCTGAAGGTGTCGCTGCGCGATGCCGGGGCCCGGCATGACCTGGTGGATGCGGTGCTGTCGTCGGACAGCAATGATATCCTGCAGATCACCCAGCGGGCCGAGGCACTGTCGACGCTGTTGTCCTCGCCGGACGGACAGAACCTGCTTGCCGGCTATCGCCGCGCTGCCAACATCCTCGCCGCCGAGGAAAAGAAGGACGGCACCAGCTATCGTGGGGCGGTGGACCAGTCGCTGCTGGGCCTGGCCGAGGAGAAGTCGCTGGCCTTCGCCGTGGACGCCGTCCATGCCGCCGTGGCGAGCCATGTCGGCCGCGACGACTACAAGGGGGCCATGACCGAACTGGCGACGCTCCGCGCGCCGGTCGATGCCTTCTTCGAGGCGGTGCTGGTCAACGATGCCGATCCGGCGGTGCGGGCGAACCGGCTGAACCTCCTGGCGCGGCTGCGCGACACCATGCACCTGGTTGCGGACTTCTCCAAGGTTGCCGGGTAGCAGGGAACCGCCTCCCGGCCTCCGGCTTTCCGCGATGGACATGTTGGAAGGATTTCGCTGATGGCTGTCGGCCTCCTGGCGCTGCTCGATGATGTTGCCGGCCTGGTAAAGGTGGCGGCGGCGTCGCTGGACGATGTTGCTGGTCAGGCGGCCAAGGCCGGGGTGAAGGCCGCGGGCGCGGTGATCGACGACGCGGCGGTGACCCCGAACTATGTGCAGGGTTTTGCTGCCGATCGCGAGATCCCGATCGTGGCGAAAATTGCCTGGGGCTCGGTCAAGAACAAGCTGCTGTTCCTGCTGCCGGCGGCTTTGCTGCTGAGCCTGTTCGCGCCCTGGCTGATCACCCCGCTCTTGATGATCGGCGGCGCCTATCTCTGCTACGAGGGCGCCGAGAAGGTGTTTCATGCCCTGCGTCCGCACGATGCCGAGGCGCATGAGGCGACGCTGGAGCCTGTGGCGCTGGAGCCGACCTCGCTCGAAGACACCAAGGTGGCCGGCGCCATCAAGACCGACTTCATCCTGTCGGCCGAGATCATGACCATCATCCTTGCCGCCATCGAGGTGGACGATTTCTGGTTCCGTGCGCTGGTGCTGGCGGTGGCGGGTATCGGCATCACGGTTGCGGTCTATGGCGCCGTGGCGCTGATCGTGAAGGCCGACGACGCCGGCGTGTGGCTGGCCAAGCATGGGCGCACCGGCGGTGGACGCGCCTTCGGGCGCGGTCTGGTCAAGGCCATGCCGGGGTTCATGCACGTGCTCGGCATCATCGGCACGGCGGCGATGACCTGGGTGGGCGGCAGCATCGTCGCGCACGGGCTCTACGAATTCGGCTTCGACTGGCCCGAGCACATCATCGAGGCGGCGGCCCACTGGGCCGAAGCGGCCTTCCCGGCGATCGCGGCTTTGGCCGGGTGGCTGGCGACGGCGGGTGTGGATTTCGTCTTGGGGTTGGCCTTGGGGGCGTTGTTGATCCCGGTGGCCGGCTATGTCATCGCGCCACTGTGGCGGGCGATCAAGCGCGCGCTGCCCAAGCGCAAGACCGCCTGACCTGTGGAGCCGCGGTCGCCGCGGCTTGCCACGGCGTTCCTATTATGTTCCGATGAGGCGATTCTGCGGAGGATCGCACCATCGACGCTCTGACCAATATGCTCGCTGCGGCGGAAGCCGCGCCCCTGTCCACTCTCGTGCTGATTGTCATTGGGCTCAGTGCGCTGGCGCTGGTGTTCGCCGTGATCGGCGCCTTCCGGCGCAGCGGCGGCAGCGACGCGACCCTGCGGCAGGCGCTGGATGCGCTGGTGGCGGGGCAGGAGCGCTTCGAGCGTTCGGTCGCCGACGCGATGCAGCGCAGCCGGCAGGAACAGGCCGAAGGCGCGCGGCACCTGCGCGAGGAGGTGAACGCCTCGATCCGCGTCCTGGCCGAGGGGCTGGCGCGGCAATCGGCCGAGCAGGCGCGCCTGCAGGGCGAGGCCAGCAGGGCGCTGGGCGAGACGGTGAAGACCTCGCTCGAGACCTTCGGCGAGCGGGCGCACCAGCAGTCGCGGCAATTGTTCGATATCCAGAAGCAGCAGCACGACAGCTTCGAGGCGCGGGTACAGGCACTGTCCGAGGCGCAGCGGCTGGGCAGCGAGGCGCTGCGCGTGGCGCTGGAGGCGCAGCTCAAGACGCTGCGCGACGAGAACACCGCCAAGCTCGAAGCCATGCGCATGACCGTGGACGAAAAGCTGCAGGGCACGCTGGAGCAGCGACTGGGCGAGAGCTTCAAGCTCGTCAGCGAGCGGCTCGATGCGGTGCACAAGGGTCTGGGCGAGATGCAGACCCTGGCGACCGGCGTCGGCGACCTCAAGCGCGTGCTCACCAACGTCAAGGCGCGCGGCTCCTGGGGCGAGGTGCAGCTGGGCAACCTGCTCGAGCAGATGCTGACCAAGGACCAGTACGTGGTGAACGCCGCTATGGCCGAGGGCAGCTCGGAGCGGGTCGAGTTCGCCATCAAACTGCCGGGCGACGAGCAGCCGGTGTTCCTGCCGATCGACGCCAAGTTCCCGGTGGAGGATTACGAGCGGCTGCAGGCGGCCGCCGATGCGGGCGACGTCGACCAGGTCGAGATTGCGGCCAAGGCGCTGGAGCGGCGGCTCAAGGACTCGGCGGCAACCATTGCTTCCAAGTACATCGTGCCGCCGCGCACCACTGACTTTGCCATCATGTTCCTGCCGACCGAAGGCCTCTATGCCGAGGCCCTGCGCCGGCCTGGCCTGGTGGACGAGCTGCAGAAGAAGCACCGCATCATCGTTGCCGGCCCGACGACGCTGACCGCGATCCTGTCGAGCCTGCAGATGGGCTTCAAGACGCTGGCCATCCAGCAGCGCTCCGGCGAAGTCTGGCAGGTGCTCGGGGCGGTCAAGGCAGAGTTCGGCAAGTTCGGCGACGTCCTCAGCAGCGTGAAGAAGAAGCTCAACGAGGCCTCCAACCACATCGAGAAGGCCGAGGTCCGCAGCCGCGCCATCAGCCGCAAGCTCCGGGACGTCGAGGAACTGCCGGGGTCGGAGCGGGTGGACCTGCTGGGCCAGTTCGAGGAGGACTCGGGCGAGGACGGCGACGACACTGTGGTGAGCTCGGCCTTCCTGCACCGGGTGGGGTAGGGCAGAGGCTTCGGCAGGCGCTGTGGGAAGAGGGCCAGGGTGAGGGGTTTATCCTCCCGGCAGAGGCGCGGTTCGAACCCCTTACCCGCCGCTTCGCGGCGACCTCTCCCTCACGGGGAGAGGTGAGACAGGACCGGGATGTTCTGTGGCTCACATGGAGGCTCCGTGCCCGCGACCTCGTGGTTCGACAAGCTCACCATGAGGTCTATGAGGGATTGGGCACCTGCGAGGCGTGTGTCCGGCGCCGCATCGTTGTAGACCTCATCCTGAACCTGTCGAGGGAGGAGGTCGCGGGCGTTAGGTCCCTCACACCGGCGGCATCAGCTCGGCGCGTTTTTTCGGCTTGAACGGGGCCATGCCTTCGCGGGCGAGTTCGTCGGCCCGTTCGTTGAGGTCGTGGCCGGCGTGGCCCTTGACCCAGTGCCAGTCGACCTCGTGCCGCTGGGTGGCGGCGTCGAGGGCCTGCCAGAGCTCGACATTCTTGACCGGCTTCTTGTCGGCGGTGCGCCAGCCGTTGCGCTTCCAGCCGTGGATCCACCCTTGGACGCCGTTCTTGACGTACTGGCTGTCGGTGTGGAGCTCGACCTTGCACGGCCGGGTGAGGGCGTTCAGCGCCTCGATGGCGGCGGTGAGCTCCATGCGGTTGTTGGTGGTCAACGCCTCGCCGCCCTTCAGTTCCTTGGTGTGGGGGCCGAACTGCAGGATGGCGCCCCAGCCGCCTGGTCCGGGATTGCCCGAACAGGCACCATCGGTGTGGATGATGACCGCGTCAGACATCGGCCACGGGCCGCTGGTAGACGTGGAACTGGCAGACGAGCCCGCCGGGCTCCGTGTCGACACGGGTCGGGACCATGCCGATCTTGCGGAGGACGGCAAGCGAGGGCGCGTTGCGGGTGTCGGCGAAGCCGATGAAGTGGGTGGCTTCGGTTTCCCGGAAGATCCAGTCGCGGAGTGCCGCCGCCGCCTCTGTCGCATAGCCCTGCCCGTGATGGTCCTCGAACAGGGCGTAGCCTATCTCCGGCTCACCAGTGGGGGGATAGATTCCATATCCGGCGCGACCGATGAAGGCGCCATCGGACTTGCGGGTGAGCCGCAGCTTGCCGAGCCGGCGCGTCTCGAACAGCTCGATCCAGCCGGCGAGGGCCGATTTCGCCTTGTCGCGGCTCCAGGGCTGGCCGTCGGCGCTGAGATAGCGGGCGACGTTCTCCGTCCCATGCAGGCGCACGAGATCGTCGAGCTGGTCCATGCGCCAACCGGACATGACCAGCCGCTCGGTTTCGAACAGGGTCAGTTCGCTCATCGGGCGACGGCGGTTTCGAGCGTGCGCAGCTCGCGCGGGATGTTGAAGGCGATGTTCTCGCGCGCGGTGACGCGGGTCTCGACCTTGATGTCGTAGCGCTGTGCGAAAGCCTCGATGACTTCGTCCACCAGCGTCTCGGGTGCCGAGGCGCCGGCGGAGACGCCGAGCGAACGAATGCCTTCGAGCCGGCTCCAGTCGATCTCGGAGGCGCGGTCGACCAGCATGGCGACCTTGCAGCCCGAGCGCGCCGCCACTTCCACCAGCCGCAGCGAGTTGGACGAATTCGACGAACCGACCACGATCATGGCGTCGACTTCCGGTGCCACCGACTTGATGGCTTCCTGCCGGTTCGTAGTGGCGTAGCAGATGTCTTCCTTGTGCGGGCCGCTGACCGCCGGGAAGCGAGACTTCAGCGCCTCCACGATCTCGCGGGTGTCGTCCACCGACAGCGTTGTCTGGGTCACGAAGGCGAGGGTTTCAGGGTTCTTGGGCACGAAGGTCATGGCATCGGCCACAGTCTCGATCAGCGTGATCGAACCTGCCGGCAACTGGCCCATGGTGCCGAGCACCTCAGGATGGCCCGCATGGCCGATCAGTACGATCTCGCGACCTTCGGCGAAATGCCGCTGCGCCTCGACATGCACCTTGCTCACCAGGGGACAGGTGGCATCGAGGAAGAACATGTTGCGCGTCCTGGCATCGGCCGGAACCGACTTCGGCACGCCATGGGCCGAAAACACCACTGGCGCCTCGGTGTCGGGGATTTCGCTCAATTCCTCGACGAAGACGGCGCCCTTGGCCTTGAGTCCGTCCACTACGTACTTGTTGTGCACGATGGCGTGGCGGACATAGACCGGCGCGCCGTATTTCTGAAGCGCAAGCTCTACGATCTGGATGGCTCGATCCACACCGGCGCAAAAACCGCGCGGGGCGCAGAGCAGAATGTCAAGGTGCGGCCGTTTTTCCATAGCAGTTCAGATGCTTTCCGCGCCCGGGCAAGTCAAGCCTTGTTGCAGGCGATGGGGCGCATGGGCAATATGCCCGCGAATTACGGCAAGGACCCGGCAGTGAGTTTGGCGCAGGAAATGTTCGCGATCGCCCCGGCAACGGGCAAGGCGAACCTGTCGGCGAGCCAGCTCAAGCTGCTCAGCGGCAAGGCGCGCTGGATCTTCCGCGTTGGCGAGGCCGGCTTTCCTACCATCCCGACCATCGCCATCACTCGCGCGGCCTGGGAAGCGCTCCAGTCGGAGCGCCAGCGGCGGGACACCAAGCTGCGCACCCACTGGATCGCCTGCCTGTTCAAGCTGGTGGCCGATCCGTCGCAACCGCCCCAGCTGACGGTCCGCACCTCGGCGGCGGCTCATAATGGCGGGCTGATGCCGGCGCGGGTGGGGATTCCGGCGCCGACCACGTCGAACGAATCCGTCGAACCAACCAGTGCTCTGGGGAAGGCCATCCGGGACGCTTTCGACAGCTATGGCTTCGAGCGCAGCTGGAGCGGTTCCCGCTCGTCGGAGGCAGAGCGCGCGCGCCAGATCGTGCTGGTGCAGACGACCGCCGAAGGCGACCTGGAGCAGTTCCTGACCCGCCATGCGGTCACCGGTGCCCTTGGGCCGGCGCCGGTGGATGGTGCGCCACTGGCCCGCCTGCCGCAGTCCGTCGACTCGCTGGTGCAACTGCTCGACGCCAAGTCCGGCCGGCACATGACCTGCCTCGTCGCCGTCGAAAAAGGGCAGATCACTTTTTTGTCGGCACGGCCGATCCAGGCTTCGGCGGCGGCCGAGCTGGAAGCCGCTGTGGACCGCGTTCAGCGCAAGGTCTGGACGCCCCACAACGCCGTGACCCGGGTGGATCCGACCCGGATCGGGCAGTTGCTGCATCCCGGTATCCGATCAACCGACGGGGTCCCGCCGATCGCCACCGGCCTCGGCGTCTCGCCCGGGGCTGCCAGTGGCGTGGTGGTATTCACCGCCGAAGACGCGGCGCGGATGCGGGCGCGGTCGCGGCACTGCATCCTCGTGGTCAACGAGACCGGTCCTGCCGATATCGAGGGCATGCGGGCGGCAACCGGGATCCTCACCGCCCGTGGCGGTATGACCAGCCACGCCGGGGTTATTGCGCGCATCACCGGCAAGCCCTGCGTGGCGGGGGTGCGGACGCTGTCGGTCAATGCCGGCGAAATGGTCTGCCGCATCGGCGACCGCGAGTTCCGCACCGGCGACCGCCTGACCATCGACGGCAGCGACGGCGCGGTCTATGCCGGCGCACTGCCGCTGGCGCAGCCGCATATCGGTGGCGCCATCGGCACGCTGCTCGACTGGTCCGATGCGACGCGCCAGATCTCGGTGCGCACCAATGCTGAAACGGTGGAGTCGGCGCTGACGGCTTTGAGCTTCGGAGCCGAAGGCATCGGGCTGGCGCGCAGCGAACACATGTTCTTTTCCCCTGAGCGCATGGTTGCGCTGCGCCGCGTCATCCTCAGCGAGGACGAGGATGATCGCAGCCGCGCCATCAACGGGCTGGTGGACTACCAGACCGGCGACTATTCGGCGCTGTTTGCAACCATGCATGGCCGCCCGGTGACGGTGCGTCTGTTCGACCCCCCGCTGCACGAATTCCTGCCGCGCAGCGACGAGGACATCGAGGAAACCGCGGCGCAACTGGGCCTTGCGGTGCGGGCGCTGCGGCTGCGGCTCGAGCGCATCGCCGAGGTCAACCCGATGCTGGGCCATCGCGGCGTGCGCCTGGCCATCACCTATCCTGAACTGCTGCAGATGCAGGTGCAGGCGCTGATGGCCGGGGTGAGGGAGGCTTCGGAGCGCCAGAGTGAGCCGGTCGCGCTCGAAATCATGGTGCCGTTCGTGTCGACCGCGAGCGAAGTGGCCTGGGTGCGCGATCGTGTCCAGGCCATTGCGGGGAATTCGGGCCTGCTGCGCACCGAGAGGGTGAAGCTCAGCTTCGGGACCATGATCGAGCTGCCGCGAGCCTGCCTGCGCGCCGGCGACATCGCCCACATGGTGGATTTCATCAGCTTCGGCACCAACGACCTGACGCAATCGACCTTCGGCATCTCCCGCGACGATGCCCCGACCTTCCTCGCCGCCTATCAGCGCAAGGGCATTTATGAACGCGACCCGTTCGTCACCATCGACGAGAAGGGCGTGGGGGAGATGATCAGCATCGCCATCAGCCGCGGGCGGGCCGCCAATCCGACGCTCAAGATCGGTATCTGCGGCGAGCATGCGGGCGACCCGACCTCGTTGCGCTACTTCTCGGGGCTCGGTGTCGACTATGTCAGTTGCTCACCCTATCGTGTTCCGGTGGCAAGGCTGACGCTTGCCCAGGCGTCTGCTTAACTGCGGGCAAGATGAGCCCTATATGAAGGGGACGAGGCCGCTGTTCCTGCGGCCGGGGGAAGGAGACTATCCGAGGTGAGAGTTCTGCCGGTTCTGCTGCTGGCGCCGCTGCTTGCGGCACCCAGCCTGCCTGCCAATGCCCAGACGGGCGTTGCCGCCTGCACGACCATCGAAGACGATACCGGCAGGCTTGCCTGTTACGACGGCCTGTTCCGCAACGCGCAGGCGGCGGCAGAAGGACTGAGCGCGGTGCTCGAATCCGAGCAGTTGATTCCGGCTCGACCCACCGGGCGGGCCCCTGCGACGATGACGGTCGCCTGCACCGAGGGCGAGTTGACGGTCACGTTTGCGTTCGCTGGAAACACCATGTCCGCCTTGGGGCGCGATGCCGGCATCACGCTGCAATACGACCTGCAGGCGGCGCGCAGCCGCACCCTGTCGGTAAATGAGGACAACACGGCCCTGGTGATCGACAACACCCGCGACGCCGCGCAATTCCTCGACGGACTGGCGGGTGCCACCAACCTGACCGCGCGTGTGACGCCGGTGAATTCACGCTCGCTGTCGGTGCGGTTCCGGGTGGATGCCTTCGCGGCCGATGTCGCTCATGTGAGAGCCGCCTGCGGCATCTGAGTGCGACATAAGCGCCGTCGATCGCTCCTGCCCCACCCCGGCCACGGTTCGCCCATCTACTGGTCAAAGTCGCCGTTTACGCGCTGCTAACCCTAATCAGACAACATTCTGGTCGTCGGCATTTGCGTCACTTTCGCCGATCAGTTGTGTTGCGTTGAGTTGAGTAGCGTATATGGCCCATTCCACCCGGCCGGTGGTGCAGTCGCACCCGGTCAGAGCGGTTCGCCGGCGGAGTCCCTTGTTCCGGTTGCTGGCGGCTGGGCTGGTGTCCGGCCTCGCCTTTGCCGGAATGATGGCCGGCGGCCTCGGATCGGGCACTGACCTCGTCGCGAACCTGCCCGAATCCCTGCAGGTGGCGTCGGCCAGCCTGGCGCCCGCGGAACCGGTCTCCGTTTCCACCAACGCGTTCGATCACCTGTTCAGCGGGGCTGCCTTTAGTGGCCCCAACCGCGCCGCCAAGAGCGATCGCTACCGGCCGCCGGTAGACGTGCTTGCCTTTGCCAGCCGCTTCGAGGAAACCCGGCTGCAACTCGCCGCGCTCCGCAAGCCCGCTGACCCGACGGACCTCGCCCAGTCGCGCCTTGCCGCGGCCGGAGAGGCTGCTCCAGCCGAAGAAGGGCCCCGCATGTCGGTGGCCTCGATCAATCCCGCCGCTGCCGCGGCCCTCGATGCCATCGCCGGCATCGCCCCGCCGATGGTGAGCGCCACCAACCCGGTGCCGCTGACGCCGTCCGAGCAACTGGCCTATGCCCGTGCCAACACCCCCGCCACCGGTGCTTATTCGAGCGGGGAGGCGGTCGAGGTCTCGGACAAGGAATTGTGGTGCCTGTCGACGGCCATCTATTTCGAGGCGCGCGGCGAAAGCTATCGCGGCCAGGTGGCAGTGGCCCAGGTGGTGCTGAACCGGGTGAAGGATCACCGCTACCCCGACACCATTTGCGGGGTGGTCTATCAGAACCAGCACCGGCGCAATTCGTGCCAGTTCTCGTTTGCCTGCGACGGCATTCCCGAAAGCATCAATGACGCCACGTCGTGGGCGCAGGCCCAGGATATCGCCCGCCGCTATACCTCCGGGGAGCTCTATCTCACCGAGGTGGGCGACGCGACGCACTACCACGCCACTTATGTGCGGCCGGCCTGGGCGCCCCGCATGAACAAGGTCACCCAGATCGGGCTGCACGTCTTCTACAAGTTCAAGCGCGGTTGGCTCTTCGGCTAGCGGGTAACGGTTGCGCTCGAGATGTAGCGAAAGGAGTCGCCGACCGTGACTTCAAAGCGGCTCCAGCCACCATTGCTCCAATAGGCGAACTGGTTGGAGGGCTCGCCCGCCGGCTGGACACTGATGCCCGGATACTGGATGTGCCGCGAGGTGAGGCCGTCGCTGGAGTAGACGCCGGTGGCGGTGGTGGTGATGGTCACGTAGCTGACCCGGCCGCCTTCGATCTTCTTGACCGAAGCGGTGGAGAGCGGATCGGTCGACACCCAGTCCTCGTAATCGACGAAGAAGTCCTGCGCGCCGAAACGCACCAGTCGGTCGGCATCGATTGCCGGCCCCGGCACTTCGTCCGCCATCACCGACACCACCCAACCCGGCCCGGTTGCCGCCAGGGCGGTCGCGCAGACTGCCCCCAAGGCTATGCCAAGGAACATGTGGCGATCCGGCGTGTACATGGCATCCGTCCCGTTTTGAGCCGCTTGCGGCGATCACGTTAACGGATCAGTAACCAGATTTGCTCCGCGCGCAAAGTTCACCGCTTCTTAAGGTTAACGCGCACGGGTCAGGCGGCCTTGGAGATGTCCTCGAACGCCCCAACGAACCGGTCATGCGCCTCGCGGGTCGGCCACGGCCGGATCAGCCGTTCGAAGAGGTCGAGTTCGAAGGCGGCAACCCCCGGGGCGCCGAAATATTTGCGAGCCTCCGATTCGGTGAAGCCTGCCAGTTCGACGGCCTCGTAGTAGGCCGCCTCGCGATCGGCCTTCTTGACCTGCTTCACCACGGCAGCCGGCATGCCGGCGGGAAGCGAGAAGCGCAGGTAGATCGCCGAGAGCAGGCGCTGCTCGACCAGCTTGTAGTTGCCGCCCATCGCCGCCTTGAAGGGGGAGATGATGTCGCCCATGACGTATTCGGGCGCATCATGCAGCAGCGCCTGCAATTGCGCCTGGGGGCCCGCCTCAGGCTGCTGGGCCCTGAACAGTTCGAGCACCAGCACCGAATGCTGGGCGACGGAGAAGGGGTAGTCCCCCACCGTCTGGCCGTTCCAGCGGGCGACGCGAGCGAGCCCGTGGGCGATGTCGGAGAGTTCGACGTCGAGCGGGGAGGGGTCGAGAATATCGAGCCGCCGGCCGGACAGCATTCGCTGCCACGCCCTTTCACCTGCCTGTGCCATGTGTCCCCGTCGCGATTTGCCTTCGCGGCGAGACTAGCGGAAGGACGGACGATTCGGGAGTTCGGAGCGGGCGGAGCTAGTCCTCGGGAACGCTGTCGCCGAACTGGTAGGTCGCCCAGGGTGGTAGGGACAGGCCGACGGGTTTGCCGTTTGCGGTGACTACGGCTGGGTCGGTGATGCGGTCGAGCCGGAGGATGGCAATAGCCATGCCGTCGACCACCTGGCCGATTGTGCCGGCTTCGCGGCTGCCGGCGACAACGGGCGTACCGGGCTCTGCCTCGACGCCCGAGACGATCACCGGTCGGCGCCGGGCGGTGCCGCGGTGCTTCATCCGGCTGACCACTTCCTGGCCGACATAGCAGCCTTTGCTGAAGTCGATCCCCTCGAGGAGGTCGATGCCCACGTCGTGGGCGAAGACGTCATTGGCCGGGTAGTCGTTGCCTTGGTGGGCAATGCCCGCCTCGATGCGAACCTGCTGGTACGCATGGTCGTTCTCAGTCCAGGCGGCGGTCTCGTCGCTGGTGACGATCACGCGGTATCCCAGTGACGCCGGTCCCAGCCGGTCGCGATGGACAAAGCCGCTTGCATCGGCGTTGGCGGAAAAGCCGACGCGATGGGTGGCGCTCAAATCGTCGATATCCACCTTGGCGCGCAGGCGGTACATGCGCATGCGCTTGAAGAAGTCGTCGGCGACAGACTGATGCACGTCCAGCAACAGCGCTTCCCCGGCCCAGCCCGCAAGTCCTTCGGCGAGGATCTTGCCTTGCGGCGACAGCAGCGCCCAGGGGGCAGCGACGCCGTCGTCCGCAGCTGGGATGTAGCCGGTGACGACGTCGTTCAGCAGCTTGTGGGCATCGGGGCCGCCGAAGCGGAAGACAGCGCGGTCGGCGCGCAGATGGATGGTCATGGTGACTTGCCTCGCGGAGCGCCCCTCCGCTACATCGGCCGGAACACGGCAAGCGGCGGGACCGAAGACATGGCGCAGTACGACACGATTTTCAAGAACGCCACAGTGGTGAACCATGACGGGCAGGGCCGCCGCGACATCGCCGTGAAGGACGGCCGCATCGTTGCCCTGGGGACGATCAGCGGCGACGCGGCCGAGGTCGTCGACTGCACCGGGCTCCATATCCTGCCCGGCGTGATCGACACCCAGGTCCATTTCCGCGAGCCCGGGCTGACCCACAAGGAAGACCTCGAATCCGGATCACTGTCCGCCGTGATGGGTGGTGTCACCGGCGTGTTCGAGATGCCGAACACCAACCCGCTGACCACCACGCGCGAGCGGTTCGAGGAGAAGATCCGGCTCGGCACCAACCGCATGCACTGCGACTTCGCCTTCTATGTCGGCGGCACCCACGACAATGTCGGCGACCTGCCGGAACTGGAACGGCTGCCCGGCTGCGCCGGCATCAAGGTGTTCATGGGCTCCTCGACCGGCTCGCTGCTGGTGCAGGACGATGCCGGCGTGGACGCCATCCTCGGCGCCATCTCCCGGCGCGCGGCCTTTCATTCCGAGGACGAGTACATGCTGGAAGAGCGCAAGCATCTGCGGGTACCGGGCGACGCGTCGAGCCATCCTGTCTGGCGTTCGCCCGAAGTGGCGCTCAACTGCACCAGGCGCCTCGTGGCGCTGGCGCGCAAGACCGGCAAGCGTATCCACGTGCTGCATATCTCGACGGCCGAGGAGATGGTGTTCCTCGCCGACCACAAGGATGTGGCGAGCGTCGAGGTCACGCCGCATCACCTCACCCTGGACGAAACCGCCTACGAGCGGCTCGGCACCTATGCGCAGATGAACCCGCCGGTGCGCGACAAGGCCCATCGCGAGGGCATCTGGGCCGGTGTCCACAACGGCGTCGCCGACATCCTGGGTTCCGACCACGCGCCGCACACGCGCGAGGAGAAGGACCATCCCTATCCCGAGAGCCATTCCGGCATGACCGGCGTGCAGACGCTGGTGCCGATCATGCTCGACCATGTGAACGCCGGGCGCATGAACCTCGAACGCTTCGTCGACATGACGAGCCACGGACCGAACCGGCTGTTCGGCATCGCCAACAAGGGGCGCGTCGCCGTCGGCTACGATGCCGACCTGACGGTGGTCGACCTCAAGCGGCGCGAGACCATCACCAATCAGTGGGTCAGGAGCCGCGCCGGCTGGACGCCCTATGACGGGGTGACCGTCACCGGCTGGCCGGTCGGCACGGTCGTACGGGGCCGGCGGGTGATGTGGGACGGCGAACTGGTGACCCCCGCAACGGGGCAGCCGATGCGCTTCAGCGAAGCGCTGCCGCGGAACTAGTCGCCGGCAACGATTGCGGTCCAGCCGCCATCAGCCTCGATGATGGTGCGGGTGGCGAGCCAGCCCCCATACTCAGCGAAGTCATCGAGCGCGTCGGCATCGACCAACTGGTAGGCTTCAAGCCGTTGCGCCAGGCTGAGGCCGCCAAGATCGTCAAGTCCGGCGAGGAATGGCCACATGTAGAACACGGTGCCGTCGCCCGCGTCGATCTGCGCATAGGGCGCTTCCAGGATCTCGATGAGCCCGGCCATGGCGTCGACCCCGTCGCCGCTCAGGGAGTTGGCGACAAGGAAATCGGTGATTGTCTCGGCGGCACCGAAGCCGATCTGCATGTCCTTGCCCTTCTTGGCGCGAACCTGTTCCAGCCGCTCGAAATCGCCGGCGCGGGCCGCGTTTAGCAGCGACTGGTATGTCTCCATTGCGGGCGCGGGGAGGGCGGACAGGTCGTCGCTGACCACCGTCTCCTGCGCGGTCGCCGGCAGGCTGAGGCAAACAAGGGCGAAGGCGGCGGGGATGAAGCGCATCGGAGGTCTCCTCCGGCCGATCATGCGCACCGGAGCGGAGCCGGCAAGCCCCTACTGCAGGTTGCGGTCGAGATTGTACTCACCGGACCGGATACGGTCCGGCAGGTTTTCGATGAGCTCGGCGGTAGCGTCGTCGCCATGCAGCTTCACCAGGGTGGCGAGCGCGGCAAACAGGGACGCATGCGCCAGCGCAGCCGATTCCACGCCGTCATCCTCGGCGCTGTTCCACGCTTCGGCCAGGTATTCCAGCGCGATCTGGCGCTCGTCCTGATCGCGATCTGTCGTGCCCTGGCCCCACCCGGGGGCAAAGATGGATCTCGTGGTCATGGCCACTGCGTTAACACGCGATTGGGGCGGCAGCGCGCCGGAAGTAACCCGAAGGTTAACATCTGCTATGCAGTTCTACCGACGCGTCACTCGGCAAAACGGGCGTGGATGTCCCGCACGATCCGCTGCGCCTCTTCCAGAAGGCGGTGATAGGCGGTGCTCGCGGCGGGCGTGCAGGCGCGATGGAAGCGGGCATAGGCGGTGTAGCCGGTGTTGAACGCGCCGGCGAGCCGCTGGCGCCGATCATCGTCCGGCTCATCGAGTTCGATGAGTTCGCCCATCTGTTGGCGCCAGTCCGTCTGCGCATCGCCGCAGAGCGGCTCGAGGAAATAGAGGCTGCCCATGATCTCGCTCAACCGCTCCATCTGGCGCTGATAGGGCGGATCGATCGCGGCGGCGGGGCCGACCAGGACCAGAGCGAGCAGCAGGGCGGTGACGATGCGCATGAGCGCGCTCATATCAGCTTTGTTCCAGCACGGCGAATGCCTTCGCCAGAACGTCATCGAGCCGGCTGGTGGTTCGCAGCGCCACGAGGGCAGAGGGAACGATCCACTTGTGGTCGGCCACTTCTTCCGAGGGGCGGATCAACCCGCTGAAATCGCGAGTGGCAAACACCGCCAGTCGAAACTCGCCATTGCGCCCGAGCGACTGCACCACCACCGGCTGGAGGTTGCGCACGGCAAGGCCGAGCTCTTCCTGCACCTCGCGCGCGGCGCATTGCTCGATGGTCTCGCCGGGTTCGGCCCGCCCGCCGGGCAGGGTCCACAAATGCTGGTAGGGCTGGTAGGCACGCTTGATCAGCAGCACCTTGCCGGTGCGGATGATGGCGACGCTGGCGGCGTTGGGGATCTCGGTCACGTCTCGGTCGACAAATTGCGATTCGGGTTCACAGAGACTACCTGTTGGCGTGGCACGAAAGGGGAAAGAACCGATGTGTGGACGTTATGCCTCGACCCTGCCTCCCGAGATGATGGCGGAACTGTTCAAGCTGCTGAACAGCGTCGAGGTCGTGCCGCGCTACAACATCGCGCCCACTCAGCCTGTGGTGGCGATCTGGGAGCAGGAGGGGCGGCGTGAGGCTCACTTCGCCCGCTGGGGTCTGGTGCCGAACTGGGTGAAGGACCCGCGCGAGTTTCCGCTGCTGGTCAATGCGCGGGTGGAGTCGATGCTGGACAAACCCGCCTTCCGCGACCCGATGAAGCACGGCCGCTGCATCCTGCCGGCCAGCGGCTACTACGAATGGCACACCAATCCCGACAAGTCGAAGCAGCCCTATTACATCACCATGGCCGACGGGGGGCCGATGGCGCTGGCCGGCCTCTGGGCCACCTGGGAGGGGCCGAACGGCGAACTGGTGGACAGCGTTGCCACCATCACGGTGCCCGCCAACCCGCAGTTGTCCGAGGTCCATGATCGCATGCCGGCCGTGTTGCGGGGTGACGCCATCGACCAGTGGCTCGACGTGCGGCACGGGCGGGCGCGGCACGCCGCTCAGCTTGCGCTGCCGCTCGAAGATGGCGTGCTGAAGTTCCATCCGGTGTCGACCCGGGTGAACTCCGCCCGCGACGACGATCCCGGCCTGATCGAACCGGCCGAGATCGTGCGCCCCGAGCCGAAGCCGAAAAAGGCCGCGGGCGGTGGCGGCGGCCAGATGAGCCTGTTCTGAGGCGCATTCCGGCTCCGGGGCAGGTGACCTTGTGGACCGAAATGGGCGGAGCAAACCGCCGCTACATGATGCCGAAATAGCCCAGAGCGTCGCCCATGGCGTCTTCTTCCCAGCCGAGGTGGGAGAGCAGGACCCGCTCGAGGGCGTGGTAGACTGTCTTGGCATTCTCGAAACGCGATGGTGATGGCTCGGCGGCGAGGGCGTTGAGCGCCTCGATCAGCGTTTCGAGCAGTTCATGCACCACGACATGCTCCGCAGCGAGCCGATCGGCGATGGCCTTGAAGCCGGGACCCTGCTCCGCCAGCTTCGGGAACAGATGGTAGTCCTCGATCGAATGGTGGGTGTTGACCACCTGGCAGTACTGGCCGCAGAGATTGCCGAAGCGCCGGTAGTTGGCGACCATGGCGAGGTCACCGGTTTCGGCCGCGATCTCGTCCCTGGTCACGCCACCGGCGTTGGCGCGCTCGATCAGCTTGCCCAAGGTCACCATGTTGTCGCGCAGATGGTCGTGAATCTGGCGCAGGTGCTCGCCGGCAGCGCGCTGGGCAGGGGTGATGCCGTCCAGCTTCTGGAGGGGCGGACGGGTGGCGTCGTCGAGAAAGGCGGTGTTGAGCAGCATGCGTCCCAAATGGTGCCGTGCGGTTGAGAGCGCAAGACCGCACCTGTTGGTGACTCAGGGACAGCCCGGTGACCACCGGCTGGCTAGCCCAGCATCTTGCCCGGGTTGAGGATGCCCTTGGGATCGAGCGCGGTCTTGATGGCGCGCATCATGTCGAGCGTCACCGGATCCTTGACCCGCCGGAGCAGGTCGACCTTGAGCTGGCCGATCCCATGCTCGGCCGAGACCGAACCGCCGAGGCCAAGCACCACCGCGTAGATCGCCTCGTGCAGCGCTTCGTCGTATTGCGCCATGAACGCCTTGGCGTCAGCGCCCACCGGCTGGCTGAAGTTGAAGTGGATGTTGCCGTCGCCGACATGGCCGAAGGGCACCGGGCGGATGCCGGGCACCAGCGCCTCGGCGGCGGCGGAGCCCTGCTCGATCAGCGCCGGAATCGCGGCGACGGGCACGGAGACGTCGTGCTTGACCGACGCGCCCTCCTTGGACTGCACCTCGCTCATCTGCTCGCGGAAGGCCCACATGCGCGTGCGGTCGGAAAGGGATTCGGCGAACATGGCGTTGTCGATGAGCCCGGCGGTGAACGCTGCCTCGATGGCGCTGGCCAGCGTCCCGGGATCGCCCCCGCTCATGCGCGAGAACTCGACCAGCGCGTACCAGGGCGACGGACCTGCGGTGGGATCACGATCCAGCATGCCGTGGCGAAGCTGCATGTCGAGCCCGAGTGCAGGCACCAGCTCGAAGGCGGTCAAGCGACCACCGAGCCGCTCGCGCAGCAACTGGAAGAGTTCGACGGCGCGGGCGGGGCTTTCCACATTGACCAGGGCCGTTTCGTGGTCCTCCGGCTGCGGGAACAGCTTCAGCGTTGCCGCGGTGATGATGCCGAGCGTGCCCTCGGCCCCGACCAGCAGGTCCTTGAGATCGTAGCCGGTATTGTCCTTCTTGAGCGAGTTGAGGCCCTGGTAGAGCCGCCCGTCGGCGAGCACGGCTTCGACGCCCATGGTGAGCTCGCGGGCATTGCCATAGGCGAGGACGTTGACCCCGCCGGCATTGGACGAGAGCAGGCCGCCGATCCGCGCGGAGCCCTGCGAGGCCAGCCAGAGCGGAAACATCATGCGCTCAGCTTCGGCGGCAGCGTGGACGTGCTCCAGAATCGCGCCTGCTTCGACAGTAATCGTGCCCGCGGCCGGATCGACGCCGCGGACCCGGTCCAGCCGCGCGAGGCTGACGATGACTTCGTCGCCGCGGAGCGGCACCTGCGCGCCAACAAGGCCGGTGTTGCCGCCCTGGGGAATGAGGCCGATGCCGTGCTCGTTGGCCCAGCGGGCAATGGCCTGCACCTCCGCAACCGTGCCGGGGCGGACCACGGCGGCGGCAGGCTGGTGGAAACGCCGGCGCGGTTCGCTGAGATAGATGGTCATGCCTGCGCCGGGGGCGATGACATGGTCGGTGCCGACAATGGCGGCGAGCGTGGCGATGATGTCGATGGTCATGGTGAAAGCTTGAGCTGGCGGGGCGGCGAACTTGCCCCCTACAGGGCCCTGTGTCACAACCGACCTAACGACTCCAGCAAGGGAAAACAACAATGACCACTGGATTGATGGCCGGCAAGCGCGGCCTCATCATGGGTCTCGCCAACAACCGGTCCATCGCCTGGGGCATCGCCAAACAGCTGCATGCCCAGGGCGCCGAAATGGCGTTTTCGTATCAGGGCGAGGCGCTGAAGCGCCGCGTAGAGCCGCTGGCCGCCGAGGTTGGCTCCGACTTCCTGGTCGAGTGCGACGTCAGCGACGAAGCCGCCATGGACGAGACCTTCCGCCAGATCAAGGAACGCTGGGGCCAGCTGGATTTCCTGGTCCACGCCATCGGCTTTTCCAACAAGGAAGAGCTTGAGGGCCGCTACATCGAGACCAGTCGCGACAACTTCGCGCTGACCATGGACATCTCGGTCTACTCGTTCACCGCTGTCGCCAAGCGCGCCGAGCCGCTGATGTCGGCCGGTGGCTCGCTGCTGACGCTGACCTATTACGGTGCGGCAAAGTACGTGCCGAACTACAATGTCATGGGCGTGGCCAAGGCGGCGCTCGAGGCGTCGGTGCGCTACCTTGCCGTCGACCTCGGCAAGTCCGGCATCCGCGTCAACGCCATTTCGGCCGGTGCGATAAAGACGCTGGCGGCTTCCGGCATCTCCGGCCTGCGCGACATGCTGCACTGGCAGGAGGCCAATTCCGCCCTGCGCAAGAACGTCTCGATCGACGATGTCGGTGGCGCCGCGACATACCTGCTTTCCGAGCTTGCAGGTGGTGTCACCGGTGAAATCCACTACGTTGATGCCGGGTTCAACGTTGTCGGCATGAAGCTGCTCGACGATGCAACTCCCGAGGCGAGCGAATAGGCGCTCGCCACCCGCTGGAAGGACGCGCCTGCCCACGGCGCGGATAGAACATGACTGCGCCCGCCTGGCCGGAAATCTACTTCATCCGGCACGGAGAGACGCCGTGGAATGCCGAGCGCCGCTACCAGGGGCGCAAGGACATCCCACTCAACGAGAAGGGTAAAGGTCAGGCGAGCCGCAACGGCAAGCTGCTGGCCCACCTGTTCAAGGAGCGCGGACTCGACCCGCGCGCCTTCGAATGGCACGCCTCGCCTCTCGGCCGCACCCGCGAGACCATGGACCGGGTTCGCGCCGGATTTTCGATCCACCTGCCGGACGTGAAATATGACGTGCGGCTGATGGAGATTTCCTTCGGCGTGCTCGAGGGGAGCCTCCACGAGGAACTGCCGGCCAACATGGCCGTGGCAACAGGTCATCGCGACGAAACCTACTGGGATTTCCGGCCCGAGAACGGCGAGAGCTACCGGGACGTCGAGGCGCGGCTGGTCGAGTTTGCGGCGGTGCTGACCGGCCCGTCGGTGGTGGTGGCGCATGGAGGCATTGCCCGGACCCTGCGCGTGCTGATCGAGCGGGCGCCGGTGATCGAGGTGATCAACTGGGCTCCACCGCAGGACGCCGTGATGCACTTCACCCCCGGCAGGATGGAACTGCTGCGGCCCGACGAAGGCTAGTGGCCCTCGCGCAGGTGTTCGGGCGGCGCGATCTGCTCGAACTCGCTGGCGAGTTGCCGCAAGGCCTGGCGCATCTCTTCGCCGGCAGCGGCGCGGCCGTGGCCGGTGATGACGAGTTCCGGCTCGAGCGCCGCCAGCCGCCGCACCGATTCCGCCGAAGCGATCCAATCCGGGGTGAAATAGCGCGGCGGGCCGTGCATCTCCGGCTTCTGCGTCATCACCTCGTACGCCGATTCCTGACCGGTGGTGATAAAGGCATCGGCGGAAATGAGGCTGCGGTCGGCTTCGCGCCAGAGCGCGATCTGCCCCGGCGTGTGGCCGGGCACATGCACCCAGCGCCAGCCCGGCAGGTGCGGGACGCTGCCATCTTCGGGCAGCAGGCGTAAGCGTTCGGACACATCGACCGGCGTTCGCGGGAACATCGGCGCGAGCTTGGGCATTACGCCGCCATCGGCCTTGGTGTCGGGTGTTGGGTAGCTGGCCTTGCCGGTGAGATACGGCGCTTCGAGCGGATGGGCATAGACCGGCACGTCCCATTCACGGCTGAGGCTCTCGAGAGCACCGACATGGTCAAAATGGCCGTGCGTCTGTATGATGGCCGCCGGTGGGTTGTCACGGCCAAACCGCGCATGTGCGGCGTCGCGGATAGAACCGGCCGAGCCGATGATGCCGGTATCGACCAGCACCCAGCCCGATTGTCCGGGCCTGCCGATGAACACGACATTGACCAGCACCGTCCGCAGATAGGCAAGATCGGGCGCGATTTCGTGCGTACCGCCGCCGCCGTCTCGATCCTGGGCCAGGGCTCGGTCGGAAAGGGGGATCTGAACCGTCATTGCTGTTCTCCTCGCGCGGGAGAAGAAGTCGAGAGCGCCGCGAGGGTTCGGCCGCATGCGGCGTGTTAAGGCGCCTCGATTGACCCGGGCGCTGCCGCTGCCCTAAACAGGCGGCCAACAGGGGCTGCGCCATGTCGTTCAATACCTTCGGGCATCTTTTCCGCTTCACCACCTGGGGCGAGAGCCACGGGCCGGCGCTCGGCGTGGTCGTCGACGGTTGCCCGCCGGGACTGCTGCTGACCCCCGAGATGATCCAGCGCGATCTCGACCGGCGCAAGCCGGGGCAGTCGAAGTTCACCACCCAGCGGCGCGAGGCCGACGAAGTACGCATCCTTTCGGGCGTGTTCGAGGACGAGCGCACCGAAGGGCCGCGCACCACCGGCACGCCGATCTCGCTGATGATCGAGAATACGGACCAGCGGTCCAAGGACTATTCCGACATCCGTGACAAGTATCGCCCCGGCCACGCCGACTACACCTATGACCAGAAATACGGCATCCGCGACTATCGCGGCGGTGGCCGCACTTCGGCGCGCGAGACGGCGGCGCGGGTGGCGGCAGGTGCGGTGGCGCGGCAGGTGCTCAAGGGCGTCACCGTCCGCGCCAGCCTGGTGCAGGTCGGGCCGCACAAGATCGACTATGGCCGTTTCGACTGGAACGAGATCGACAGCAACCCCTTCTTCTGCGCCGATCCGGTGGCCGCCGGGCATTGGGCCGACTATCTCGATGGCATTCGCCGGGACGGCAACTCCGTCGGCGCCGTGATCGAAGTCGTGGCCGAAGGCGTGCCCGCGGGCTGGGGCGCGCCGGTCTACGGCAAGCTCAGTGCCGACCTGGCGTCGGCGATGATGAGCATCAATGCGGTGAAGGCCGTGGAGATCGGCGCCGGCTTCGAAGCCGCAAGCCTGACCGGCGTCGAGAACGCCGACCAGATGCGGGCAGGCCCGGAGCAGCCCTACTTTCTCTCCAACAAGGCCGGCGGCATCCTCGGGGGCATCAGCAATGGCGACCCGATCGTCTGCCGCTTTGCGGTGAAGCCCACCTCCTCGATCATCACGCCGCGCCAGACGGTGACCACAAGCAACGAGGACACCGACATCATCACCAAGGGCCGGCACGACCCCTGTGTCGGTATCCGGGCAGTGCCGGTGGGCGAGGCGATGATGGCCTGCGTGCTGGCCGATCACTATCTGCGCCACCGCGGCCAGACCGGCCGCGAAGGTGCGCTGGGGTTCGAGCCGAAGTGAAGCGCCGGCATTTCGCAGACCTCATGGTGAGCCCGTCGGACCACGAGATCCGTGACACCGTGGCCGCGACCTCGTCTTTCGACAGGCTCAGGATGAGGTCTATGAGAGGACAGCCGAGGTCCAGTCTGCCCGCCTGAACACCAGCACCGTTTCGCGGTTGCCGTCGCCGCCGGCAATGGGGGAGGGGACTGACAGGAAGTGCGGGAAGCCGGTAGTCTCGACGAAGGCGATCACTTCCGCCATGGCGCGCGCGCTTTCCGCCGCGTCGGTGACGATGCCGCCCTTGCCGACATGCTCGCGGCCAACCTCGAATTGCGGCTTGAACAGGATGACCGCATCGGCGGCAGGCGCACAGAGCGCCAGGGGAGCGGCGAGCACCTTGGTAACCGAGACGAAGCTGATGTCGGAGACGACGACGTCGATGGGCTCGGCGATGGTATCGGCCGTGAGGTCCCGGGCATTGGTGCCCTCGAGGCTGACCACCCGAGGCTCTGCGCGCAGGCCCGGATGCAACTGCTCGTGCCCCACATCGACAGCATAGACGCGCGCCGCGCCACGCTCCAGCAGCACCTGCGTGAACCCGCCGGTGGAGGAGCCGACATCGAGACAGACTCGGCCGTCGACCGCGACACCGCCGGCGTCCAGACCGGCGATCAGCTTGAGGGCGGCGCGAGAGACATAGCTCGTCGCAGGATCGGCGATGGCAATGGCGTCATCGGGCCCCACCTGCTGGTTGGGCTTGCCGGCGACCACGCCATTGACGGTGACGGTGCCGCGCAGGATGGCGTCGCGAGCCCGGGAACGGCTGGGGGACAGCCCCCGCTGCTCCAGCGCCTGATCGAGCCGGATGCGCCCGCTCACCCCTCGACCAGCCGCTTCACCTTGGCAACGGCGGTGTCCTGGGATTCCTGGTAGGCGATGGTGCCCTCGAACTGGCCATTCTCGTTGATCAGGAAGGTCAGGGCCGAGTGGTTGACGAGGTAGTACGGATCATCCGGCTCCCCCACTTTCTCGGCGAACACGCCGAACGCCTTCTTGGCATTCTCGGTTTCCTCGGGCGAACCGACGAGGCCGATGATCGAGGGATCGAAGGCTTCCACATAGTCCTTGACCATCTCCGGCGTGTCGCGCTCGGGATCGACGGTGACGAAGATGATGCGCAGGTCCTCCGGCCCGAGGTCGAGGGCCGCGCGCCACGCGGTGGTCTCCGCCAGCGTCGTTGGGCAGACGTCGGGACAGAAGGTGTAGCCGAAAAAGATCAGGCTCGGCGTGCCGCGCAGGTCGTTCTGCGTGAAGGTGCCGCCCGTGGTGGAGGCGAGGGCGAATTCCTGCCCCGTCACCCCCAGCGGTCGCTGCGGTGGGCGCAGGAAATAGAGTGCGGTGGCGCCGATGGCGGCAACCGCCACCAGCACCCACAGGACGATGCGGAAGGTACGCAGGGACTTTGCGCTGGCCATGGTCTCAGGGGTCCAGCGGCTCGGTGCCGGTGGCACGGCCGTCGCGCGACAGCGTGATCTTCTCGATCCGTGCTTCGGCAGTCTGCAGCAGGGTCTCGCAGTGCTTCTTCAGCGCTTCGCCGCGCTCATAGATGGAAATCGACTCGGCCAGTGGCGCGCGGCCGGTTTCCAGCTTCTGCACGATTTCCTCGAGCTGCTGCAGCGCTGCCTCGAAGCTCAGCGCGCTGATGTCGTCGGTCTCCGCCATGACTGCTCCTAATCGTCGAGGCGGCCGACCGCCCCATCCATCAGCATGGCCACATGGTGCGACACACCCTGGGCCAGGCCCTTGAGGTCATAGCCACCTTCCAGCAGCGAAACAATGCGGTTGCCGCAGGCGCGGTCGGCCACGTCCATCAGCTTGCCGGTCAACCAGCTGAAATCGCCGCCGTCCCATTGAAGCTGCGCCAATGGGTCGCGCTGATGCGCATCGAACCCGGCCGAGATCAGCAGCAGGTCCGGCCCGAAATCGACCAGCGCCGGCAGGATGGTGCCGAGATAGGCCTCGCGCATCGCCTCCGTACCGGAGCTCGGCGCCAGCGGCACGTTGCAGATATTGCCCACGCCCCGCTCACGCGGGCTGCCGGTGCCGGGATAGAGCGGCATCTGGTGGCTCGAGGCATAGAACACCGTGGGGTCGGTCTTGAAGATGTCCTCGGTGCCGTTGCCGTGGTGGACGTCGAAATCGACGATGGCGATGCGCTCGGCGCCATATTTGCGCTGCGCTTCCCGCGCCACGATGGCAACGGTGTTGACGAGGCAGAACCCCATCGGCCTGGCGATTTCGGCGTGATGCCCGGGCGGGCGGATGGCGCAGAAAGCGTTGTCGGCCTCGCCCAGCAGCACCGCATCGAGCGCTTCCAGCGCTCCCCCGAGGCCGGTGCCAGCGACATCCATTGAGTCGGCTGAAATGAAGGTGTCCTCGTCGAGCTGGCCGATGCCTTCGGCCGGCCGGGCGTCGCGCAGCCGGGCCAGGTAGCCGCCGTCATGGACGAGTTCCGCCAGCGCCAGATCGCTCGAGGGGGCAGGGCGGCGGACCAGACGGTCGAAGCGCGGGCGCGACAGCGCGTCCTCGACGGCCCGGATACGGTCGGCACGCTCGGGGTGACCATCCGGGGTGAGATGGTCGGCAAAATTGGGCTGGGACACGAGCAGCGTGGTCAAGATGGGTGCTTCCGCGCTGGTTTGCTGGCCTTCGTCTTGACGTGGCGGAGCGCGGTTGTCAAACAGCCGCCACCATGATGAACGGCGCCCCAACGGTTCCTGAACGGCCAGACCTGGCACAAGCGGCGGCGCTGATCCGCGACGGGCAGCTCTGCGCCTTTCCCACCGAGACGGTCTACGGACTTGGCGCCGATGCCACCAATCCCGATGCGGTTTTGTCGATCTACGAGACCAAGGGCCGGCCGCGGTTCAATCCACTGATCATCCACTGCGCCGATCTCGCCATGGCGGAGGCACTGGTGACGTTCACGCCGTTGGCGCGCGACCTGGCGGAGCGCTTCTGGCCGGGGTCACTGTCGCTGGTGCTGCCCGCAAGGGCCGGCAACGGGCTGGCGGATGTGGCGACCGCCGGGCTCGACACGGTGGCCGTGCGGATGCCCGACCATCCGCTGGCACGCGAACTGATCGCCGCGGTAGGCCGGCCAGTCGCTGCTCCATCAGCCAATCCATCGGGACGGCTGTCGCCGACGACGGCAGAACAGGTGCGCCGCGGCTTTGGTGGCCGGGTGCCGGTGCTCGATGGCGGGCCCTGCCAGGCCGGCGTGGAATCCACCATCGTGCGGGTGGAGGGGGAGCGACTGGTGCAGTTGCGCGCCGGTGCGGTGGCGCGCGAGGAGATCGCCGCGGCCATGGGCCGCCCGGTGGAGGTTGTCGGCGAAGATGCCGGCATTGCCGCCCCGGGCATGATGCTCAGCCACTACGCACCCAATGCGGGGATGCGGCTATCGGCCGAGCCGCAGCCGGGCGAGGCGTACCTCGCGTTCGGACCCCCCGCAGAGTTCGATGGGCCGACGCGCAACCTGTCTCGGGCGGGTGACCTGCGGGAGGCGGCGCGCAACCTGTTCTCGATGCTGCACGAACTCGACGCCAGCGGCGCCGGGGTGATCGCTGTGGCGCCGGTACCCGAAACCGGTCTGGGCGAGGCGATCAACGACCGCCTGCGCCGCGCGGCAGCGCCAAGGGGATAACGCCGGAGGTTCCTTCGCCCCTCTCCCCTGAGGGGAGAGGGTGGGGTGAGGGGTTCACCCTCTCGGCAGGAACACCGGCGCTGAACCCTCACCCGCCGCTGCGCGGCGACCTCTCCCCTCAGGGGAGAGGTGAGGCAGAGGTGCTGAACTGTGCCCTAGAGCCCGAAGCTGAACGCCACCATCACCGCGACCGCCGACACATACATCGTCGCCAGAACCAACAGCAGCACGCCCCACCAAGCCATTCCCGGCCGCAGCCGGCGCTGCACGAACACGGTCAGCGGGATCACCGGCGGCACGGCGAGGGTGAGCAGGATCGCCATCGGCCAGGCCCGGTCGCCGGTGAGCACCGGTTCCTGCAAGCCGCGCAGCGCGGTGACCACCGGGTCGGCGAGCGTGCCGTAAATCGCGCCGGGGAGCCCCAGCAAGACGATGCCGCCGACCATCAGGACGGCGGCAATCAGCAGGGCGATGACCAGCGCGCGGCTCAATCGCGAACCGAATAGGGCTTCTGGTCGCGCAGGAACCGCGCCAGCGCCTCGAGATCCGGGTCGCCACCGGGCGGCATCACCACCCGCAGGTTCACATAGAGGTCGCCGTCATTGTAGAGGCCCTTGCCCTTGAGGCGCAGCGCCTTGGCGGTGTCGACCCCGGGGGGAAGGTTGAGTTCGACCGGGCCGTCCAGAGTGGGCACGCGCACCTTGGCCCCGAGCACGGCCTCGTAGAGCGTGATCGGCACGTCAGTGCGAATGTCGTGGCCATCCTTGCGGAAGTTCTTGGACTTCTCGAATCTGACAGTCACCAGCGCGTCGCCCGGCTCGCCGAAGGGGCTGGTGCCACCCTGGCCCTTGAGGCGGATCTGCTGGTTTTCCTCCACCTTTTCGGGAAGCTTGACCGACAGCACCTTGCCCGAAGGCATGCGCACCGGGATCGAGGCGGCCTTGTGGGCATCCTCGAGCGAGACGGCAACGGTGACGACGATGTCCTCGCCCTTGGTGGTGCGAGCGCCACCAGCACCGGCACCGGTGGCGCCGGCAAACCCGCTGGCTGTGCCGGTGAACGGGTCCCACTGGGCGCCGCCGCCGGGACGAGCACCGCCCCGGGGCTGGCCGCCAAAGCCGCTCATGAACTCCTTGAGGATGTCCTCGGCCGTGAAGCCGCCGCCGCCGCCAGCGGTACGGGCGCCCGGACGGGCCCCGCCGAAACCACCGCCGCCGAACCCGGCAAAGCGCGGATTGCCGTCGGCGTCGATCTCGCCACGGTCGTACTGCGCCCGCTTCTCGGTGTTGTTCAGCAGGTCATAGGCATTGGTTGCCTCGGCGAACTTGGCGTGGGCCGAGGCGTCATCGGGGTTCTGGTCGGGGTGGAACTGCTTGGCGAGTTTGCGATAGGCAGATTTGATCTCCTTCTCGCT
This sequence comes from Pseudomonadota bacterium, assembly GCA_023431205.1. GTDB lineage: Bacteria > Pseudomonadota > Alphaproteobacteria > Rhizobiales > Devosiaceae > Devosia. The sequence continues at coordinate 57,420 of JAEYXQ010000051.1, forward strand.
CGCCGAACGGGGCACCCCGAGCACGGTATAGGGATCGCGCATCTGGTCCATTTCAATGGCTGGGGGCGTTGTCGCGCCCCGGATTTGAGTCCTATATGGCGACGCCCCCTGGGCTTGTCCAGTTTTCGGGGCAGCGGAGATGCCGATGCTCGAAACGCTCACCGACCGCCTGTTCGACGACAGCGACCGCAGCGGGCTCGACCCCGTCGCGGTGTTCGAGGAGTGGTTTGCGCTCGCCAGGGAGTCAGAGCCCAACGACCCTCATGCCATGGCGCTGGCGACGACCGATGCCGACGGCATGCCGGACGTGCGCATGGTGCTGCTGAATGCCCGGGACGCGCGCGGCTTCTGCTTTTTCACCAATTTCGAGAGCGACAAGGGCCGGCAACTGTTGGCAAATCCGAAGGCCGCGTTCGTGATGCACTGGAAGTCACTGCGCCGGCAGGTGCGGGTGCGCGGCCCGGTGGAAGTGGTGAGCGAGGCGGAGGCGGACGCCTATTTTGGCTCCCGCCCGCGAGGCTCCCAGATCGCCTCGTCGGCCTCGCTGCAGTCGCGGCCATTGACCAGCAAGGCGGAACTGACGGCGCGAGTCGAGGAACTGACCGAAGCGGCAGGTGACGGCCCTGTGGTCCGCCCGCCGCACTGGTCCGGCTTTCGCATCGTGCCGACTCAGATCGAGTTCTGGAAGGACGGCCAGTTCCGCCTGCACGACCGCGTCCGCTTCGTGCGCGATGGTAGTGGCTGGACCAGCGAGCGGCTTTATCCCTGATATAACCGGAGAAACGGCAGGGGCTGAGGGCGCTGATGTTCATCGTCTCCCTCCCCCTCGTGGGGAGGGATCAAGGGTGGGGGGCTTTGGCGGCCTCAAATACCAGTTCCAGAACTCCATCGAGGTTGCGCATGACCTCGTCGTCGGTCACCCGCAATACCCGGTACCCTTCTGCCGCAAACCGTCGATCCCGCACCGCGTCTCTCAAAGGTGCATCGCCGATATAGTGGCTGTCACCATCCACCTCGATCACCAGCCGGCCGGCATGCCAGGCAAAGTCTGCGTAGTACGGACCGATCTGCGCCTGCCTGCGCCAATGTTGTCCGATGCTCTTCATCTGTCGCAAGGCAGACCATAGCTGCACCTCCGGCGCCGTCATGTTCTTGCGCAATTGCCGAGCTTGCCGAACGCTCATAACCCCCACCCTCATTCCCTCCCCACGAGGGGGAGGGAGGCGATGAACATGCCCGTCGTCTTTGAGGCGAGCAAGGAGTAGCGCAAAGTCGCGCCTTCCCAACCCGATGGCGCTTTCGTAGAAACGCAGCAGGATCGGGAGCAGCGATGGCCTGGGGCACTGAGACGGAGGCGGTGCGGTTTACCGGGGGGCGGGGGGAGCTCGGCTGGACGCTGCTAAAGGGCTATGCCCTGATGGTCCCCACCATCGGGCTCTACCGCTTCTGGCTGACCACGGCCAAGCGGCGTTTCTACTGGTCCAACACCGAAATCGGTGGTGACGCGCTGGAATATACCGGCTCGGCAACGCAGTTGTTGCTCGGCTTCCTGATGGCGCTGGCGGTGTTCGTGCCGCTCTACGGGCTGTTCTTCTACCTCTCCACGCAATCCTCGGAAGCGGCGGTGGTCGGCTATGGGGCCGTTGGCGTCGTCCTGTGGTTCCTGATGGGCTATGCCATCTACCGGGCCCGGGACTTCCGCCTCTCCCGCACGCTGTGGCGCGGCATCCGTTTCGACCAGCAGGGCAGCGCCTGGAACTATGCGCTGCGCCGGTTCCTGTGGTCGCTGCTGGTGATCGCTACGGCAGGGCTGGCCTATCCCTTCATGGCGGTCAGCCTCTGGCAATATCGCTATCGCAACTCCTGGTTCGGGGATCGGCAGTTCGGCTTCACCGGCGGGCTGAAGCAGCTCGCAGTGCCATATTATCTCGCCTGGGTGCTGGCGGGCGTCGTGGGCGTGATTGCGGCGGTCGTCGCCGACGGAAGCGGAACCTTTCCGGAAGGCGGTGGGGCAGCGGATCCGATAGCCTACCTGCCGCTGGCGCTGGGGGCGTTGGTCGTCGGCGTGGTGGTCACCGTCTATCGCGCCACCGAGATGACGCGGATGTTCTCCTCGGTCCGGCTGGGCGGCGCGGCCCTGTCGGTGAGGGTGTCCGCCTGGCGGCTGCTTTGCCAATATCTGGCCTTCGCCCTGGCCCTGGTCGGCATCTACATCCTGCTTGCGGTCGGTGGCTTCGTGGTGCTGCAGGCGGTCGTGGGCGATGCGTTCAGTGATGGCGGCTTTGACATGACGGTGTTCATGCAGCACATGCAGTCGAGCCTGCTGACCCTTGGCGCCATAATCGTCGGCTACCTGCTGATCCTTGCCGGCTTCAGCTGCGCCAGTGAATTGTTTCTCGGCTATGGCTTCTGGCGGCTGGTCGCACGCGGGGCGCGCATCAGCGGGCTTGACACCCTGGTTTTCGTGAGGGCTCGCGGCGAGGATCGCGCCATCGGCGGCGAAGGCCTGGCCGATGCCCTCAATGTGGGGGCGTATTGATGGCGATACCCGCGCGCTTCTGGGACGGACAGGTCGCGACGGCCCATGATGCCGGCCTCGACTACGAGGCGGTGGGCAGCACCGGCACGCTGGTCGTGCGTGAGCCGCATTCGCGGGACGAGCTCACCCGGTGGCCGGCGGAGACGCTGTTCATGGTGCCCGCCCGGTGGAACGAGTTGCGGCTCGGTGCCAACGGGCAGCCGGATGGGGCGCGCGTCGTGATCGCGGGGCGCGACAACATCGCCCGCGTGCTGGCGACGCTGCCGCAACTGCACCGCAAGCACCGCGCCGAAGCCGGACGGCAGATGCGCCTGGCGGTGACGGCCACACTGGCGCTCGCAGCGGTGATCACCGCCTATGTCTATGGCGTCCCGGTGCTGGCCGGCCGGCTGGTGCACCTGGTTCCGCCCGCCTGGGAGGCAAATCTCGGCGACACCGTCGCGCAGCAGATGGAAACCAGCCTCGGAGGCCTCGAAATCTGCGATCCGAACCCGCAGAGCCTCGCCAACCAAGCCCTGCGCCGCTTCGGCGAGGCCGCCATCGCCAGCACGGGGACACCGTTCGACCTGGACATCCAGGTGGTGCGCTCGGAGGTGCCCAACGCCTTCGCGCTGCCCGGCGGCACGGTCTATTTCTTCTCCGCCCTGCTGCAGCAGGCGCGCACCCGTGACGAATTCGCCGGCGTTCTCGCCCACGAGATCGGCCATGTGGTCCACCGCCACGGCATGGAGCAGTTGATCTCGACCGCCGGCACCGGTGCCCTGATCGGTTTCATCCTCGGCGACATGACCGGCGTCTCCCTGGCTGCGGGTCTCGGCACCATGGTGATCGACACCCGCTTCTCGCGGCTCTCCGAATTGCAGGCCGACGCTTTCGCCGCCGATGTGGCGCAACGGATGGATTTCCACCCGGCCGGACTGGCCGACCTTGTCGGGCGCGTTGGAGCGGACGACGACTTCGCGCGGGCGCTGGCGCTGCTCAGTACCCACCCGCTGACCGATGACCGCAAGGCGGCACTGGAGATCATGGCGCGGGAGCGGCCGACCGGGCTGGAGCCGCCCTTTACCGACGCGGAGTGGCGCGCGATCAAGGCGATGTGCGATCCTCAACCCGCTGGCAAGCGCAAGGGCAGTTGAGGCGCATTCAGGCTCAGGCAACATGTTGCTGCTAAAGCCGTTCTGAAGACGAGGGCGGGGCCGGTCGACGAGCTCCATAGGGCAGGAAACACTTGCGGATACTGATCCGGACATCGCGATGGGCCACCTGGGCGCGGCGGCTGGGCAACCTCGCCATTCCCATGGTGATTCTGCCCATTGCCCTCATGTGGATGCGGCTGATCGCGGGCGATGTGTTTCTGGCCGCTGAGATTGCCGCCGCGGCCGTGGCCGCCATGGCAGTCCTGTCTGCGCTGGTGGCGCTGGTGCGGCTCTGGCAGACCGGCGACCTGGGCTGGGACCGGGCGCTGCTCGGGCTCCTGCTCGGCACCCTGGCGCTGCTGCCCTTCCTGTGGCATCTCAACCTGACACTGCGCTATCCGCAGGTGACCGATATCGCCACGGTCGACCGCGGCGAACTTCCCCTGATCTTCGATCCGGTCAGCCGCAGCATGCCGACGCCGCACGTGCTGCCCGCTGCCGAAGCTGCCGCCGTGTTCCCCAACGTCCATACCCGCACCTATCCGCTGGGTCAGGTGCCCGCCTATAGCC
>JAEYXQ010000114.1 GCA_023431205.1 Pseudomonadota bacterium
CCCTCGGGCTTGACCCGAGGGTGCTTCACTTCAGAATGCCACCATGGGCGTTGGTGAGGAGGGCGATCCCGACTGGCGCGACCTGTGGGACGAGGCTGCGCCAGTTAAGTGCAGAACCCTCGGGTCAAGCCCGAGGGTGACGTTCGGGGGGAGTGGAGGCATCGGGGCTTGCTCCTGCAGCCAAAGAGAGGCTTCGCGGAGGTAGTGGCGCTGCTGCCGGTTCGTCTGCACCAGCCTCGCCACCCCACCAGCCGTCACCAGCTGAGTGCAGAGCCCTCGGGTCAAGCCCGAGGGTGACGCGCGGTTGGGGAGGTTAAATGCCGGCTCGAAGAATGGCGGTGCCGCACCCACATCGAGCACCCGCCCCGCCCGGGGCAGGAAGCGGCGGAACAACTCACGCCGGCCCTCGCGGATGGCGGAATCGTCGAGTCTCCTGCCCCCTCACGAGTTCCAAGTTGCCGCGTTGATTTGCATCTCGCCCATCGCTTCTGCGTAGTTGTCCTCCGGCTCCTGAGCAGTGCGCGACGGGGGCGACTTCGATCCGCGAACATGCTTTTCAAGCGCCACAAGTCTTCGGCTGGCGTGCACTCGAGAAAGGCCAAACTGAGTTGCTAGCTGGTCGGTGTTGGCAAGGTCCGTACTTCCAGCAAAATTCAACGGGATCGCGAAAGCCAGTGCGAAGTCGTCAGCTTCGAGTTCGTCGAATTCCACGTTCCGACCGAATTGGGGCTTCCCCTGCATCCGCCGGTTGCGAGCTACGTGGCCTAACGCGGCGTGGCCAACCTCATGGAAAATCGTAAACCGCGTCTCCGGATCGCTTTCCCCTTCGAGTTGGTGCCACAGGTGCGCTGCGATCGTGATTGTCCGCGAGGCTGAATCCCATCTTGCTACTACATCGCCGAGGGTACCCTGAACGTCGGGACCATAATCACTGATGACGCCTGCAAACTTCAGGCGCCTCAGTAGGTCCAAAAGGTCAGGCCGTTCATCGTCCGGTATGCCTAGGTCGGCTCTGAGTCTAAGAACTAGATCTTCAATTCGCTTCAAGACTACCTCCGTACTCGTTTCGTTCGATCTAAACGTTGGCCGCGACGGGGTTCGTCGCGGCCGCGTTCTGATTGCATTGCGTAGGGTGAATGGCCTAACTCAGCTACATCCCGTCGTTGTCCCGCACGTATCGCACTTCAAGCACGTGCCGTTCCGCACCATGGTGAAGTTGTGGCACTCGGTGCACTGGTCGCCGGTGTAGCCCTTCATCTGGGCTTCGGCGCGGAGCAGGCCGGTGTCCTTCTGGGTCGGCGGGTTGGGCAGGGGCGAGAGTTCGGCCGTGTTGAGCGCGGTGGCCGCGGGCTCGATCTTGAGGGCGGTGGCGCCCGAGCGCAGGGCGGTCACTGCGCTCGCGGTGCTGGCCTGGGGCGCGAAGCGGGCGGCTTCGGCCGTGGGGACCAGCATCAGCGAGGCGTTGGCCGTCTTGCCGCGGGTCATGCCGCGGGAGACAAAGCGCTCGGCGGGCACCGGGGCAGGGGCCGGCGCGTTCCGCGCGCCCTGCTCCTCGGCAACGCCCTTGCCGAGCGAAGTCGGTGAGTCCGGATTGACGTGGGCGAGGTCGTTCCGGTCGAGATAGGACACGGCCAGCTCGCGGAACACGTAGTCGAGGATCGACGTGGCGTTCTTGATCCGGTCGTTGCCCATGACCATGCCGGCCGGCTCGAAGCGGGTGAAGGTGAAGGCCTCCACATATTCGTCGAGCGGCACGCCATATTGCAGGCCCAGCGAGATGGCGATGGCGAAGTTGTTCATCATCGCACGGAAGGCGGCGCCTTCCTTGTGCATGTCGATGAAGATCTCGCCCAGGCGCCCGTCGTCGTACTCGCCGGTGCGGACATAGACCTTGTGGCCGCCAACGATCGCCTTCTGGGTGTAGCCCTTGCGGCGGTCCGGCATCTTCTCGCGCTCGCGGATGCGCTCGACGATCTTTTCCACCACCACTTCGGTGCGGGCGGCGGCGGGCAGGGCGGCGATGTTCTCGACCACCTCGTCCTCATCCTCGTCCTCATCGGCCAAGAGCGAGGAGTTGAGCGGCTGGGAGAGCTTGGAGCCGTCGCGATAGAGGGCGTTGGCCTTGAGGGCCAGGCGCCAGCTCATCATGTAGGCTTCCTTGGCGTCTTCCACCGTTGCGTCGTTCGGCATGTTGATGGTCTTGGAGATCGCGCCCGAGATGAAGGGCTGCGCCGCAGCCATCATCAGGATGTGGGACTCCACCGAGAGGTAACGCTTGCCGATCTTGCCGCACGGGGTGGCGCAGTCGAAGACGGGCAGGTGCTCGTCCTTGAGGTGCGGGGCGCCTTCCAGGGTCATGGCGCCGCAGACATGGATGTTGGCGGCCTCGATGTCCTTCTTCGAAAAGCCGAGGAAGCCCAGGAGGTCGAAGGTCGGGTCGGCGAGCTGCGCGTCGGTGACGCCGAGCGACTTCAGGAAATCAACGCCCAGCGTCCACTGGTTGAACACGAACTTGATGTCGAAGGCCGATTTCATGCCCGCGTTCAGCGCCTCGATCTTGTCGTCCGAAAAGCCCTTGGCGCGCAGGGTGGAGGGGTTGATGCCGGGGGCCTGGTTGAGGTTGCCGTGGCCGACCGCATAGGCCTCCATCTCGGCGATCTGCGATTCCGAGTAGCCGAGGGTGCGCAGGGCCGGGGGCACGGCGCGGTTGATGATCTTGAAGTAGCCACCGCCGGCAAGCTTCTTGAACTTCACCAGCGCAAAGTCGGGCTCGATGCCGGTGGTGTCGCAGTCCATAACGAGGCCGATCGTGCCGGTCGGGGCGATCACCGAGACCTGGGCATTGCGGTAGCCGTGCTTCTTGCCCAGCTTGAGGGCTTCGTCCCACACCGCCTTGGCGCGCTCGGACAGCGCTGCGTCGGTGAGGTTGGCGTGGTCGAGCGCCACCGGGAGGATGGAGAGGCCCTCATAGCCCTCGGCATTGCCGTGGGCGGCGTTGCGGTGGTTGCGGATGACGCGGAGCATGTGCTCGGCGTTGCGCTTGTAGTCCTGGAAGGGGCCGAGCTCCTTGGCCATTTCGGCCGAGGTGGCATAGGACACGCCGGTCATGATGGCGGTGACGGCACCGGCAATGGCGCGGCCTTCAGCCGAGTCATAGGGAATGCCGGAGGTCATCAGCAGGCCACCGATATTGGCGTAGCCGATGCCGAGGGTGCGGTAGATGAAGCTGCGCTCGGCAATGGCGCGCGAGGGGAACTGCGCCATCATTACCGAGATCTCGAGCACCACGGTCCACAGGCGCACGGTGTGCTCGTAGGCGGCGGTGTCGAAGCTGCCGTCCGCGTTGCGGTAGGGCAGCAGGTTCACCGAAGCCAGGTTACAGGCGGTGTCGTCGAGGAACATGTATTCCGAGCACGGATTGCTCGCGACGATCGGACCGGCGGCAGGAGAGGTGTGCCACTCGTTGATCGTGGTGTGGTACTGGATGCCCGGATCGGCCGAGGCCCAGGCGGCGTAACCGATCTGTTCCCAGAGGTCGCGCGCCTTCAGCGTCTTGATCACGCGGCCGTCCTGGCGGGCGGTCAGGTTCCACTCGCCGTCAGTTTCGACGGCCTTGAGGAAGTCATCGGTGACGCGGACGGAGTTGTTCGAGTTCTGGCCCGAGACGGTCAGGTAGGCTTCCGAATCCCAGTCGGTGTCGTAGATCGGGAACTCGATGTCGGTGTAGCCCTGCCGGGCAAACTGGATGACGCGGTAGATGTAGTTCTCCGGCACCAGCGCCTTCTTGGCGGCGCGCACTTCGCGCTTGAGCGCCGGGTTCATGGCGACGTCGAAGCAGTCGTCGCCCGAGCCTTCGCAGTTCACGCAGGCCTTGAGGATGGCCTTGAGGTGCTTCGAGACGGTCTTGGAGCCGGTGACGAGCGCGGCCACCTTCTGCTCTTCCTTGACCTTCCAGTTGATGTAGTCCTCGACGTCCGGGTGGTCGATGTCGAGCACCACCATCTTGGCGGCGCGGCGGGTGGTGCCGCCCGACTTGATGGCGCCGGCAGCGCG
>JAEYXQ010000133.1 GCA_023431205.1 Pseudomonadota bacterium
TTTCCCTGGGGTCGCCCCCGGCGGCCGTTAGCCGTCACCGTGTTTCGAAGGAGCCCGGACTTTCCTCCAGCGGGCAGTTACCCACCCGCCAGCGGCCACCCGGTCAACTGGCAGCCCGATGTAGGGAGTTGGGGGGAACCGCGTCAACCCGAAACGATGCTCACACGCTCGGTAGCAGCTTCGGCTGCGCCGGCTTGGTGAGCGCCTGGTAGGCGAGGTTGATCGCCTTCATCCGGTCTGTGGCGATATCGATCAGGTCCTCCGGCACGCCCTTGGCGATCAGCCGGTCGGGATGGTGCTCGGCCACCAGTTGGCGGTAGACGCGACGGATCTCGTCCTGCGGCGCATTCGGCGCGAGGCCCAGCACGAGGTATGGATCGACACCGTCATCGAGGCGCACATGCTGGCTGGCCAGCTGCTCGAAGCGCACCTCGTCGAACCCGAAGATGCCGCTCACCGAGCGCAGGTAATCGAGCTCGGCCTCGTGCACCAGGCCATCGGCGGTGGCGATATAGAACAGGCTGTCGAGCACATGCTCCAGCGTCTCTGGGCTGTCGGCAAAGAAGCGGCCGATCTTGCGGGCATAGGCGTCGTAGCCGGCGACATCCTGCTTGGCGAGGGCGAACACCCGCGCCACCTGTTCCTCGTGGCCGTGGGAAATCTCGACGGTGGCGCGGAAGGCCCGCTCCTCGGATGCGGTGACTGCTCCATCAGCAACGGCCATCTTGGCGGCGAGCGCGATCAGGGCCAGCGTGAAGGCAGCGTCACGGCCACCCGGCAGCCAGGTGTCGGGGTCGAGCGCGTTCGCCAGCGATCCCATCACGCCGGTACGCTTGCCGAACGAGCCGACTAAATCGCTCAGGCGCTGCCACATGTCGCTGTCCTCGCGACGAGTCATCCGCACACCACGCAAACCGACGCACCGCCCAGAGCGGCGGCGCGACCATACTTGGAGTGGGTGTAGCGGTCCATGCCCGCAGCGCAGGGCAGTCAGTCCCCGAACGGGAAGAAGTAGAAGTCGCCCACGGGCGCAACATCCCGGTCACGACCTGGTGCCGGTTCGACATAGGCCCTGGAATTGCCCTGCTGCTGGCGCCGGGCGAGGAACTCGGACAGCGGGCCGCTTTCCCAGTCCTCTAGGTCGGCAGCGGTGATTTCCACCTGCGGCGCCGGAGCCGCAACATCGGGAATCACCAGCGGCGGCGCGCCGACATTCGGCGTCGCGGCGGTGACGGTCGGCGGCACTCCGAAGGTCGGGGCGGTCTGCGGCGCCGGCCGCATCGACAGCGGCATCGGGAATGGCACCGGCTTCTGCGGCACCGCAGCGACGGTGATGGGATCGTTCTCCACAGCGGCGGCGGGCTTGGCCGGAGCGGGGCTCGGCTGGGTTGCAGCGGGCGTCGCCGCCACAGCCGCAGGGGCGCTGCTGCCGCCATCGCTGATATAGCTCGGCAGCGGCTTGCCGGCCTCGACAAAGCTGGCAACCGGATCGCTTGAGCTCGATGCAGGCTTGGGCTGGACGGCAGGCTTTGCCGGCTCGACCGCCGCTACGTCCACCCGCTCCGGCTCCGCTGCTGGGGTCGCCACCACGGGCTGGGTCGCCGGCTTGGTGGCCGCTACCGCCGGGGCAGCCGGGCGCTCGTTGGCGGGGCGCGGCACGGGCGCCGGAGGCATGGCTGGGGCGGAGACCGCAGCGACGCGCTCGGCAGGTGGGGTGAGCAACTGTGCCGACACGATGTCGGCAAGTGGCACTCCAACCACGATGAAGACACCGGCCCAGGCCAGGCCATTGGTGAAGCGGCGATCGATCTGCATTGCGTACGTCCCGATAGTCAATATCCGCCCTCGCGGGGCGACAAAGCCGGTCTTCGTGGCCACAATATGGACCGGCAGGGCTGTTGCTTGCGCCCGGCAAGCTGAACCGAACCTGAATGACGCTGTTCAGGCCGCGAGCAGATGGCACCAGAACATGGTGAATGCAAGGTTAACCGCGCCCTGCCCGGGCAGCCGCATCACGTTGCCGGGAGCGGCTCTTCGGCGGGTCGCCGCCCCAGCAACCGGGCAAGGGCCAGCACCAGATTGTGCCGGTTGAGCGTATAGAAGTGGAACTCGGTGACCCCCTCGTCGAGCAGTTCCGTCACCTGTTCCGCTGCCACTGCCGCAGCCACGAGCTGATGCGTCTCCGGGTCGTTTTCGAGCCCCTCGAAGCGCTCCGCCAGCCAGGTCGGGATGGAGGCGCCGCAGCGCGAGGCAAAGCCCGAAATCTGCTTGAAGCTGTGGATCGGCTGGATGCCCGGCACGATCGGCGCCGTGATCCCCGCCGCCCGCGCCCGCTCGAGGTAGCGGAGATAGTCGGCATTGGAGAAGAACATCTGCGTGATCGCCCGGTCGGCACCGGCATCGAGCTTGCGCTTGAGGTTGTCGATGTCCGCACCCCAGTCGGTGCTCTGCGGGTGCCGCTCCGGATAGGCGGCAACCGAGATGTCGAAGTCACCGATGCGCCGGATGCCGGCGACCAGTTCCGCAGCATTGGGGTACCCCTCGGGATGCGGAACGAAGGGCCGCCCCACCCCCTCCGGCGGATCACCGCGCAGGGCGACGATACGGTTGATGCCGGCACGCTGGTAGCCACGCACCACCTCGTCCACTTCGTCCCGCGAGGCCCCGACGCAGGTCAGGTGTGCCGCCGCGTCGACGCCGGTTTCCGACTTCACCTGCGACACCATCCGCAGCGTCCGCTCGCGCGTGGTGCCGCCGGCCCCATAGGTCACCGACACGAAACGCGGCTGCAGCGGCGCCAGCTTGTGGATGGTCTCCCAGAACCGCTCCTCCATGGCATCGGTCTTGGGCGGAAAGAACTCGAAGGAAATCTGCAGCGGCGGCCGCAACTGTGCCGGCTGCCGGCTGGTGCGGGCGGTATCGTCGATCATTGTCCGTTCCGTTTCTTCACATCGCTGAGCCGCCACAGGCAGACGGTGAGCCCCCTCGTGCCGTTGCCGCTCGGAAATTCCTGCACCCGGTCCACCGTGAGGTCGGCGCTGGCGGCCCACCCCTGCATCTGCGCCTCCGACAGGCCGAGCCGCCGATGGGCATGCTCGGTCCGCAGGAACTCGAGATCATGCGGGGCAAAGTCGACAATGATCATCCGCCCGCGCGGCTTCAGCAGCCGCCGCGCCGACAGCAGCATGCGGCCGGGATCATCGAAATAGTGCATCACCTGGTGGATAACGATCACGTCGGCCGGCCCCGGATTGAGGTCGACATCGCCGATGTCGCCCAGCCGCACCTGCGCGTGCTGCACGCCGGCCTGCGCCAGTCGCGCCCGCGCCACCGTCAGCATCTCCCGGCTCGAATCGATGCCGATGCCGCGCCGGTAGGAACCCGCCAGCACCTCGAGCATGCGCCCGGTTCCGGTGCCGAGATCGATCAGCGTGTCGACCACCGCGCCATCGAGCGCCGCCACCACCGCAGCCTCCACCGCCTCCTCGGGCACGTGCAGGGTCTTGAGCAGGTTCCAGCTCCCCGCCACCTTGGCGAAATAGTCCGCCGCCTGCGCCTGCTGCGCCTGCCGCACCAATTGCTGCCGCTCGATGTCCCGGCGCCGGTCGGGGTCTTCGTCGCCCACCCGCGCCACCAGCCAGCGGGCGAGTTCGGCCCCCTCGCCGTCCTGCGCCAGCCCGTAATAGGCCCAGGCGCCCTCCGCGTTACGCTCGATCAGCCCGGCGTCGGCCAGGAGCTTCAGGTGGCGCGATACGCGCGGCTGGCTCTGCTTGAGGATTTCGGTGAGATCCTTGACCGAGTGGTCGCCGTCGGCCAGCAACGCCAACAGGCGCAGCCGGGTGTCCTCACCCGCTGCCTTCAACACCCCGACCAGACTCGTCAGCTCTGCCATTCGCCCCACCAGATATAAAGATATCTTTATGTCTGCAGAATTTGCAGATCAAGCGCGAAATCGCTGCAGAAGTCTGCAGTTCAGCGCTCGCCGGTAACGAAATGCAGGAAAAGCTTGCCCAAAGCGCTGTCAGGGTGCGGCTCCGGCATCCCTGCTCGCCCCCGCCGTGTGATCTGGCTGCGCCAGACATGCACCCCCAGCGTCCGCTCGGTCACATGGTCCTCGAGCCCCGATCCCGGCTCCAGCAAACTCCCCACCCGCTCATACGGCACCGGGTAGAACACGTCCTCAGGCTGGATCGGCTCGATCCCCAGCTGCTTGCAGAAATATGTCAATGGAAACGGGCCTGTAGCCCCGAACTGCATGTCTTCCGGCGCCACCTTTTCGCCGAACAGCCGCCGCACCGCCACCTCCAGCCGCCGCATCGGTGGCAGGTACGGCACGATCAGCCGCCGCTCCGAGGCGGTGAACACCCCCAGCATCGCCTCCAGCAACGGCGAACCGGCCGGGATGCGCAGCACCGCATTGTTGATCGAGGTCGGTGTCTCGTAGCCGAGCACGTAATCCGGCAGGTTTTTCAGTGGCTTGAGGCAGATCATGTCGAGGTCCGCCCACAGGCCCCGCTCCTCCGCCATCAGCATCAGCCGGAACCGGTCCGAGAACACTGCCGGCGTCCCGTGACCCTTGTAGAACACCAGCTCCTCGGCCGGCAGGATCGCTGCCGCATCCATCCGGTTCACACCGGCCGGCAGCCCCTCCAGCGGCTCGTAGCTGTAGATGTCGACCCGGTGCCCGGCAGCCAGAAAGCTCGCGGCAGACAGCTGTTCCAGCCAGCTCACCGGCCCATGCCAGAAGGAAACGATCGTGGGCAGCACCGGCTCAGTCCATGAAGGCCGCCGCGAAGGTGTGCGGCAGCCCTCCTCTAGCCGCCGGAGCCGCCGGCGGGCAAGCCTCAGCCGTTGACGGCGGCGCGGTGCTCGCTGGCCGCGCGCTTGCGGAAGGCGTGCGCCCGCCACAGTTCGAAGATGCCCTCCGCCTCTTCACTATCGAGGGCGCGGAAGCGGCTCAGCACCATGCTCTTGTCCTGCTCCGACGGCAGGTCACGCCAGGGCAGCGTCGCCACCACCGCCTCGAACAACTCCGGCGACAGGCCTGCTGCGCGCAGCGCCACGGTGATCGCCACATAATCCTGGCTCGCCAGCCACTTGAGGAACACTTCGGGGCCCACCTTGAGCCACACCGTCAGCGCCGCGGCGGCATGGTGGCCATAGCCGAACCGTGCAAAGCGGGCGAGCGCCCGGTCGTCGAGCTGCTTGCGGTCCGACAGCGCCTTGACCTGGTTGTAGGCAAGCTTCCACTCGTTGGCCGAGAAACCGGCGCGGTTGCGCATGCGGTTGTAGACCACGGTATTGATCTTGCCCGCCGCAACCGGATCGACCGGCCGCGTCACCTGCGCCAGACTCTCCAGCACACGGTTGGCCGCAGTATCGATCTCGCCGCGCAGCAGCTTCCAGTCGATGTCCGAGCGCCCGCGCAGATCGGCGGCGATCTCGGCATCGCGAGTGGCCCGCTGCACCAGCCGTTCCACCGTGGCCGGGTTCAGTTCGGCATTGGCGTTGCGCACCAGCCGCGTCACCGACGCCGTGCCGCCATGCTCGACGATGGCGCCGCCGACACGCTCGGCGACGGTCGCGCGGCCGGCGATGGCGACGCGATGCTCTTCGCTCTGGTGGCTGATGATGTCGATCAGGTCGTCATCGCTGAGCACGCTGGAGAACTCCAGCAGCGGCCGGGCCACTTCGATGTCGTCATTGGCGAGCTTGACCACCACCGTGCCCGGGGCGCGTTCGAGCGGCGCCAGCACCCGGGCCACATGCGCCCGGGCCTCCACTTCCACCATCTCGGCGAGCTGGCACAGCACCTCGTCGTACTGGGCTACCTGCTCGTCGTCACACCGCTCGGAGACGTAGCTGAACAGCTGCGCCATGTTGCGGAACAATTGCTCGCGCTCCGAATGGCTGTCCTCGCCATTCAACACCCGGAAAGTCGAAAAGGCACTCTGGCCCACTTCCAGCTCGTTCATCGAGGGTCCCCCGGCTTCTGCCGCTACTGACGGGAACGATGGCCTCGCAAACTCTTGTGGCGCCTGAAGGCGAAGGGTGGGATTTGCATAAAATTGTAAGGCCCCGGAGATGCACTCTCCGTGGCCCGGGCTTTATCGGCCGGCGTAGGCCAGCTCGAACCGGTCGGCGTTCATCACCTTGACCCAGGCGGCGACGAAGTCGTTGACGAACTTCGGCGCGCTGTCGGACTGGGCGTAAACCTCTGCCAGTGCTCGCAATTGCGAGTGCGAACCAAAGATCAGGTCGACGCGGGTACCGGTCCATTTGAGCTGGCCGGTCCTGCGGTCGCGGCCCTCGTAGACGCCCTTCTCGCCGGCCTTGGGAGACCATGCGGTGTCCATGGTCAGCAGGTTCAGGAAGAAGTCATTGGTGAGGGTTTGGGGACGATTTGTCAGCTTTCCGTGCCCGTTCACGCCGATATCAAGCACTCTGAGGCCACCAACCAGCACAGTCATTTCCGGTCCGGTGAGCCGCAGCAGTTGCGCCCGGTCGATCAGCGCCTCCTCCGGCTCCATGAAGCGGCGCTCGCTGAGGTAGTTGCGGAAGCCGTCGGTACGCGGCTCCAGCGCCTTGAAGGATTCGACGTCGGTCTGCTCCTGCGAGGCATCCATGCGGCCGGGGGTGAACGGCACCGTCACCTCGTGACCGGCCGCCGCCGCTGCCTTCTCGATGCCCACGCCACCGGCGAGCACGATCAGGTCGGCCAGCGATACCTTCTTGCCGCCGGTCTGGGCAGCGTTGAACTCAGCCTGCACGCCTTCGAGGGCCGCCAGCACGCGGGCGAGCTGCTCGGGCTTGTTGACCTCCCAATCCTTCTGCGGCGCCAGGCGAATGCGCGCGCCATTGGCGCCGCCGCGCTTGTCCGAGCCGCGGAAGGTGGAGGCCGAAGCCCAGGCGGTGCCGACGAGCTCGGCAACCGACAGGCCGGTCGCGAGGATCATCTGCTTGAGCTGGGCGATGTCCGCCTCATCCACCAACGGATGGTCGACCGGCGGGATCACGTCCTGCCAGATCAGGTCTTCCGCCGGCACTTCCGGGCCGAGGTAGCGGACCTTGGGGCCCATGTCGCGGTGGGTGAGCTTGAACCAGGCGCGGGCAAACGCGTCGGCGAACTGGTCCGGGTTCTCGAGGAACCGGCGCGAGATCTTCTCGTATTCCGGATCGAACCGCAGGGCCAGGTCTGTGGTCAGCATGGTCGGGCGGTGACGCTTGTTCGGGTCGAACGCGTCAGGAACGTTGTGGTCGTCGGTCTTGGCAACCCACTGCTTGGCTCCGGCCGGGCTGGTGGTCAGCTCCCACTCGTAACCGAACAGGTTCGAGAAGAAGTAGTAGCTCCACCGGGTCGGCGTCTGGGTCCACGTGACCTCGAGGCCCGAGGTGATGGCATCGCCGCTATGGCCGATGCCATGCTTGCTCTTCCAGCCCAGGCCCTGGTCCTCGAGGTCGGCGCCTTCCGGCTCGGCAGCAATCAGCGACGGGTCGCCATTGCCGTGGGTCTTGCCGAAGGTGTGGCCGCCGGCGATCAGCGCCACGGTTTCCTCGTCGTTCATCGCCATGCGGCGGAAGGTCTCGCGAATGTCGCGCGCCGCCGCCAGCGGATCGGGGTTGCCGTTCGGGCCTTCCGGATTGACGTAGATCAGCCCCATCTGCACGGCACCCAGGGGCTCCGACAGCTGCCGCTCGCCCGAATAGCGCTCGTCGCCGAGCCAGGTGCCTTCCGGGCCCCAGAACAGCTCCTCGGGCTCCCACACGTCTGCGCGGCCACCGGCAAAGCCGAAGGTCTTGAAGCCCATCGATTCGAGCGCGACGTTGCCGGTCAGGATCATCAGGTCGGCCCAGGAGATCTGGTTGCCGTACTTCTGCTTGATCGGCCAGATCAGCCGGCGCGCCTTGTCGAGGTTGGCATTGTCCGGCCAGGAGTTGAGCGGCGCGAAGCGCTGCTGTCCCTGCCCCGCACCGCCGCGACCATCGGTGATGCGGTAGGTGCCGGCCGAGTGCCAGGCCATGCGGATGAACAACCCGCCATAGTGGCCGAAGTCGGCCGGCCACCAGTCCTGCGAGTCGGTCATGACCTTGCGCAAGTCAGCCTTCACGGCGGCCAGGTCGAGCTTCTTGAACGCCTCCGCGTAGTCGAACTCCGGCCCCAGCGGGTCGGACAGCGCGGAGTTGCGGTGCAGCATGGACAGGTCGAGCTGGTGCGGCCACCACTCGCGGTTGCCGTGGCTACGGCGATTGCCGCCGCTGCCGTGGCCGACAGGGCACTCACCGGCGGGCGTGTTCTGCTCGGGGGTTGGCGTCACTTGATCGTCCACGACAGACTCCTTCTTGCTGCTTTGCGTCCGGTATAGTGAGGTGACAGCAATTAGGCCAATCGATAGTTCTTGGGCAGTTCATAAGCCGAGGTTATCGTGAGGCTCTCCCTCAAGCAGATGCGTTATGCCGTGGCGGTGGCCGAAGCCGGTCACTTCGGCCGTGCCGCGCGGGCCTGCAATGTCAGCCAGCCCGCGCTGAGCCAGCAGATCCAGTCGATCGAGCAGGCCTGTGGCACCAGCCTGTTCGACCGGCTCAAGGAAGGCGTTCGTCCGACCCCCTTCGGTGCCGAGTTCGTCAGCCGGGCGCGCCGGGTGCTGGAAGAGGCCGAAGGACTGTCGACCTTTGCGCTGCGGCGCCGGGCGGAGCCGGACCGCCCCGTCCGCTTCGGGCTGATCCCCACCGTCGCGCCCTATCTGCTGCCCGACATCTTCCCGGCCCTGGCGCAGCAAGTGCCGCAGCTGTCCTTTACCATCAGCGAAAACCGCACCGAGGCGCTGATCAGCGGGCTCGCCGATGGCAGTCTGGATATCGCGCTGATCGGCACGCCGCCGCCGGAACATGGCGTACGCCTGACCAGCGTGCCGCTGTTCCACGACCCCTTCGTGCTGGCGACCAGTCGCAGCGAGCCGGCGAGCAAGCCGGTGTCGCTGGCGAACCTGGCGCCGGAGCGCATCCTGCTGCTGGACGAAGGCCACTGCTTCCGTGACCAGGCGATCGCCGCCTGCCGCCTCGACAACGACCCGGCGGGTCGCACCTTCGCCGCCACCTCCTTGTCGACCATCGTCGAGTTCGTCGCCAACGGCCAGGGCGTGACCCTCTTGCCCGAAATCTCGCTGCGCAAGGAAGCCGCCGACGCCCGCATCGTCGTGCATCGGCTGGGGGAGCCCGGTGCCGGTCGACAGTTGTCGCTGGTGTGGCGCGAGGCGACGCCCTTCGCCTCGACCTTCGAGCGTATTGCCGACGTCATCCGCGCCACGCGCGAGGCCATTCCCACCGGCAGCGATCCGCACTAAAACTCCGGCAGGGCCGGGGGAACTCACATCATGGCGCGGGCGCCTGCCAAACCCGCAAAGGAGCGGAGCGCGCCGGCGGCACCACGCCGCCGTTCGCGCCAGCCCGCGCAGGCCACCACGCCCCAGCCCGTTCCGCCGCCCGCTCCGCCGGATCATGCCCGGTCGCCGCGGCGCCGGATCTCCCTGCCGACACTCGAGAGCGGCTCCACGCGGCTGCGCAAGGTGGTGCTCAACATCGCCTTCGTCCTCGCCATCCTCGTCTTCATTCCCGTGCTCGCCAGCCAGTTCCTGCGCAACCCCGTGCTGATCGAGCCCATCTCCGTGCCCAAGGCGCTGCTGCAGCGCGGCCTGTCTCCCGAAGTGATGGCCAGCCGCCTCTGGGACGGGCTGCGCGACGCCAGCCTGCTTGCCCGCACCTCCAAGGAGAGCGTGGCCGCCATTCCCAATAGCCAGCGGGTGCAGTTCTCGGTGCCCGAGGTGGGGCTGTCGATCGACTCCATCGTTCGGCAGACCCGCCAGTTCTTCAACGCCTACCAGACGCGGATCACCGGCGAGTTCGTCTGCGGCGAACCGGCGTGTCCAGCCAGCACCATGCGCCTGCGGCTGCGCATCCTGCGCAACACCAGCGAGGTGATCGATCTGCCGCCGGTGGGGAGCACGGACCTGCGCAGCTACTTCACCGGCGCTGCCGTACAAGTGCTGTCGACGCTCGACCCCTTCGTTGCCATTTCCGCCATCGCAGAGACGGAGCCGGCCCGCGCCACGGCCCTGGCCCGCCGGCTGATCCGCCAGCACCATCCCGACAGCAAGTGGGCCCACAACCTGATCGGCAATATCCGCACCAACTCGGGTGACTACCGGCCCGCTTTGGCCGAGTATCGTGCGGCACTGGCTCTCGATCCCGGCTTCACCATCGCCCGAGCCAACGCTGCCCGCGCCCTGCGCCAGCTCGGCGACCCCGTGGCCTCGCAGGCCGAATATGACCGCCTCGCCGCCGAAAGCCCGAACCTGCCGGCCGTATTCGAGGGCTACGCCGAACTGGCGATCGCCGCCGGCCAGCCCGACGACGGCATCGCCTTCCTCGAGCAGGCCGCCGCGGCCGATCCCACCAGCGCCCACTATTTCTCCCGCATCGGCGAGGTCGAACAGGCGCGCGGTGATCAGGAGGCCGCCATCGCCGCCTTCGAGAAGGCGCTGGCGATCGATCCAGCCTATCCGCTCGCCCTGAACCCGATGTTCACCGCTCGACTGGCGCGCGGCGATTTCTCCGGCGGGGAAGAATTGCTGCGCCGGGCTGCCGCCTATGATCCCCAGAGCCCCGAGGTGCAGGCTCTGCATGGGGCGGCGCTGGTTTTCATGGGCGAGCAGGCGCAGGCGCTTGAAGCCTTCGAGCGGGCGCTGCTGGTGAAACCGGACGATGTGGACCTGCTCTACCAGTCGGCCAATATCCTGCAGAACCTCGACCGCCACGCCGACGCCATCGCCCGGCTGGACCGCGCCATCACCCTGGCGCCCTATGATCCGGCGCCCCGCTTCTCCCGGGCCACCTCGCTGATGCTGACCGGCAACAACGAGGCCGCACTGGCCGATTTCCGCCGGGTGCTGGAGCTCGATACTTCGGGCACACAATACGGCTCCATGGCCCAGAGCTTCGGCGACATCATCGAGGGCCTGATCGCTGCCGAAACGGAAAAGGCTGCAGCGGCGGAGACCGGCCCATGAGCGAGGAGTCGAGCCGCTTCGGCCTGCCGCAGATGGAGGCGTTTTCCTCGACGCTGCGAACCACCTTCGTCAACATCGGCTTCTTTGCCGCCATGCTGATGCTGCTGCCCGCCGTGGCCAGCCAGCTGGCCCGCAACGCCGTGGTGATCGACCCGATCGTGGTGCCGCAGGCGCTGATCGATCGCGGCATCACCCCCGAGGTCGCCGCCAATCGCCTGTGGGATGGCCTGCAGGATTTTGCCCGCACCGCCAGCATCGCCCGCTCCACCATCGTGGCCGTCCCCGACAGCCAGTTGGTGGAGTTCTCCCTGCCTGACACCGGCCTGTCGCTGGACTCCATCCTCAAGCAGGTGCGGCAGTTCTTCGGGGTCTACGAAACGCATATTGCCGGCGAGATCGTCTGCGAAACCGCCGACTGCGCCACGGCCGGCCTGCGCCTGCGCCTGCGCGTCATCCGCGCCACCGCCGAGGTGGTCGACCTCTCGCCGATCGGCAGCCGCAGCGAGGCCGATTACTTCCGCGAGGCAGCCGGCGGCATCTACGACATCCTCGACCCCTTCGTGGCCATTGCCGCCCGCGCCGGTACCGATCCGGAAGGCGCCGCCACCCGCGCCCGTCGGCTCGCCCTCAGCGGCCACGCCGATGCACCCTGGGCGTTCAACCTCCTGGGCGACATCGAGCGCAATGCCGGCCGGTTCGAAGCTGCCGCAGCCGAATACCGTGCGGCTCTCGACCTCGACCCCGGCTTCACCCTGGCGCGCCTCAACCTCGCCCGAGCCCTCGCCGGTGGCGGCGACCACGACCGCGCGTCAACCGCAATCGCCGACGCTACCGCGCGCGATCCGGGTGCCCCGGGCCTCCTCACCGCTCGCGCCGAAGTGGAGCTTGCCGCCGGCAACCGCGAAGCGGCACTGGAACACTTCCTAGCCGCAGCCGAGGCCGCCCCGCTCGACCCGGACCTCCTCGTCGATGCCGGCACGCTGGAACTGGCGGTCGACCGAAAGGACGAGGCCATCGCCCATCTCGAGGAAGCCCTCGACCTCGATCCCGGCCACCCCGAAGCCCTGCGCATTCTCGGCGAGACCTATCGTCAGCAAGGCAACGTGGCCGCGGCCGAACGGCTGTTCCAGGACTGGGCCGACTACGCGCCCAACAGTGCCGAGGCCCACCTCGCCATCGCCGAACTCCTGGCCGAGCGCGGCGATCTCGCCGCCGCGGCCCCGCACTACGATCGGGTGGTTGTTCTTGCCCCCGACGACCCGGGGCATGCACTCGCCCGCGCCCGCCTGCTGCTCGACCTCGGCCGCTACGCGCAGGCTGTCGACGGCCTCGTCCCCTTTGCGGACGCCGAGCCGCCACAGCCCGAGGCTGTGCTGTTGCTGGCCCAGGTTCTGGAGGCCTTCTCCCGGCCCGAACAGGCCGCCGACCGCTACCGCCAGGTCCTGGCGCTCGGACCCGACGGGGGCGACCGTGAGATTGCCGAGGCGGCCCTCGCTAGGCTGCCTTGAGCGCCTGCCCCCGGCGGCGGAAGCTGTCATAGCTGAACACCACCAGCGACAGCCAGATCAGCACGAAGCTCAACAGCCGCGTGCTGTTCAGTTCCTCGCCGAAGACGAAGATGGCGACCAGGAACTGCAGCGACGGCGCGATATACTGGAACATGCCGATGGTGGTTAGGCGCAACCGCTGCACCGCATAGGCAAACAGCAGCAGCGGCACCGCGGTCGCCGGTCCGGTGAAGATCAGCAGCAGCATGGTGCCCGGATCCGCATGCGGGCCCCACCCCGCCGTGACGATGGAATAGATCACGAAGGCCAGCGCCGCCGGCGCCAGGATTGCGGTTTCGGCGAACAGCCCGGTCGCCGGCCCCAGCATCGCCGTCTTGCGGAAATAGCCATAGAAGCCGAACGAGAAGGCAAGCCCGAGGGCAATATACGGCACGGCACCGAGCCCCATCGCCTGGATGCCGATGGCCACCGCGGCAATGGCGATCGACAGCGTCTGCAGCCGGTTTTGCCGCTCGCCCAGCAGCACCATGCCGATGGCGATGTTGACCAGCGGATTGATGAAATAGCCAAAGCTCGCCTCCAGCACCTGCCCGGTCTCCACCGCCCACACATAGAGCAGCCAGTTGAGGGCCAGCAGCACCGAGGACAGCGCCATCACCGCGAGCTTGCGGCGGTCGCGGAAGAAGGCGCGCACCTCGCCGAACTGCCGGGTGAAGAACAGGATGATCGCCAGCAGCACCAGCGACCACAGCGTCCGCTCGGCGACGATCAGCACCGAGCCGACCGAATCCAGCGCCCGGAACAGGAGCGGCAGGAAGCCCCAGAGCAGATAGGCGGCGAGTGCTGCGGCAACGCCCTTGCGACCCTCGCGCGGATCGACGACGGGGGGAGCCGCCGCTGCCGGTGGCACGGCTTCGGGGGCGGATTCGGGCAAGGACATGATCAGGGCTTCTCTTCTGCGCTCAGGAGGGAGCGCGCCGCAGTCTTAGCAACGCTTCGTCCAGTGGGCCAATCAGTCTTTGTGATCCGGCGCCGGCGTTTCCGGAATGGGTACGGTCCAACCTTTGCCCGCCATGGGCGTTAGGCCTCAGCGGCCGATGCCGCCCGTGCGACCACGATGGAGACCGACATGAAGAAGACCATTACCTGGATCCTGATTGCCAACGGCGCTCAGGCGCGCGTGCTGGAAAACACCGGACCGGGCAAGGGCCTGACGCTCGTGCAGGGCCTCAACTGGGAGGTCGAACCCCTCCAGGCGCAGGAGATCAATGCCGACCGCCCGGGTCGTACCCTCAATGGCGGCATGGAGCCCAGAACCGATCCGGTCGATCACCGCGAGGCCGAGTTCGTCAAGGGTGTCGCCGCCGTGCTCGAGCGCAAGCACCAGGAGGGTGCCTTTGATCGCCTCGTCATCAGTGCCGCGCCGATCTCGCTGGGCGTCATCCGCAAGGCGATGTCGCCGAACGTCAAGAAGTCCATCGTCGCCGAACTCAACAAGGACCTGACCAACATCCCCACCCCGCAACT
This sequence comes from Pseudomonadota bacterium, assembly GCA_023431205.1. Taxonomy (GTDB): domain Bacteria; phylum Pseudomonadota; class Alphaproteobacteria; order Rhizobiales; family Devosiaceae; genus Devosia. Next base: position 14,099 of record JAEYXQ010000133.1, read on the forward strand.
GAGCCAGCACTTCGACGGGATCATCGCGGCTTAGGGGGCAGGTACCTTCAGTGGATCAACGGGTTAGCGGCAAGGCCGGAATCATCTCGCCACCCGCTTGAACCACCATCGCAAGGCGCTGATTCATCGGATCAGCGCCTTGATTCACTCCTCGAACTCGTCCCCGCCGCCGCCCTCAAGCGCATCGAGAAATTCCAGCAGCAGCGAGTTCACCAGTTCCGGCTGATCGATGCTGGGGATGTGGGCTGCCCCTTCCAGCACCACCGCGAAGGCGTTGGGCATGGTCTCGGACAGATGCTCGTGCCGGTCGATCAGGGCCGAGAAATCCTCGTCGCCCACCACCAGCAGCGTCGGCGCGTTCACCTCGCCCACCCGGCGCCAGGCAACCGGCGGCGCCTCTTCCTGCGTCAGCTGCGGCTTGGCCAGCGCCTTGCCGTTCATGTCGAAAAACAGCTCGCGAACCGCCCCGCCGACGCGTCCGCTCGGTGACCGTGGGCCATCGAGCCATTCATGCGCCTGCACCCGGTTGAGACTGTCGAGGTCGCCGCGTTCCCAGGCGTCCTCCTCGGCCATCTCGATGGCGCGTTCTTCCTCGGTCGCGCTCCACGGCGCGCCGCTCACCGACGTGCCGACCAGCACCAGCCCGATCGTTCGCCCGGGATGCCTCAGCGCAAAATCCAGCGCCAGCCCCCCGCCCATCGAGCAGCCGACCAGCACCGCGGCGTGGATGTCGAAGGCGTCGAGCAGTGCCTCGAGATCGTCGAGATGGCTGAACGGCTCGTCGGGACTCTCGGTCTCGCCATAGCCGCGCCGGTCATAGGCGATGGCGTGCCAGCCCGCTTCGGCGGCAGCCTCCATCTGGCTCAGCCACATGCGCTTGTCGCACACCCCGGCATGGAGAAACACCACCGGCAATCCCTCCCCGAGTTCGAGCCCCGCCAGCACGGCGCCATCGATCTCGAGTTCGAACGGATCGCCTACCACGCGCAAAGCTCCGCCTCGGTATCCGGATTGACCCAGCAGGCGCCATCGTCCTCAGAGCGGAGATACGGCCCCGGCAGGGCTACCGACCGACCCCCGCGCTCGAACTCGGCGCTGACGAAGGCCTCGCCGGGTGTGTCGATCCACACCTCGAAACTCGGCTTGCCCTTGCCCTCGATGCGGAAGCTGCCGGCATCGTCGAGCACCGTGAACCGGCACGGATATTCGCCGTCGTCGCTGGTGTAGCAGGTGGCGTCCTTGGCCATCGCTGGTGCCGCCAGCGCCGCAAGCGCGAGGCCGGCAAGCAGCACCTGCCTCACGGCCGCTGCTCCACCAGCACGCAGAACTGCAGGTCCTCGTCGTGCATCCAGCATCCATCTTCTCCCGGCACTCGCGAAAAGCGCCCCAGTTCCTCCGGCAGGCTCCCCGGCCTCGGTTCGGCCGCAATCAGATAGCCCAGCCCCTCGTCCGCCGCCGTGAGCGCGAAGGCAAACACCTGCCCGTCCGGCAACCCGAAAGTCACCCCGCCTCCGTCCAGCGCCACCTCGCACGGGAACGTCTCATACCCACTCACCATGCACTGCCCCGGCACGGCCCACGCCGCCCCGGCCATCACCCCCGCAGCGGCCAAACCCAAAGCGGCCGCCCACAAAACCCGTCTCAAGTCCCTGCCCCCTGGCAACAGCAAAATACCCGCCGCAGAACCTTCTTTAGCGCGGCAAGCCGGGGATGTCGCGAGGATTTGCGGGGGTTGGGTGAACGGGACTTTCCACAGGGCACTACAGACAGACCAATCCGACTCGCCTAACAATTGGAGTGACTACTTGTTCGCCGTTTGTTCTGGCGCTATGGTCGTACTGGCGAACGAGGGCTGATACCGTAAACATGCACGTCACCGACACCGTACGCGACCTTACTGGCAAGATGCGGGGCCAGCGCTTCCGGACCATTCTGGCCGATCCGCCCTGGCGTTTCACCAACCGCACCGGCAAGGTTGCGCCGGAGCACCGACGGTTAGCCCGATACGGCACAATGGCCACCGACGAGATCTGTGCGTTGCCCATCAGCGAATTCGCTGAGGATACCGCGCACCTCTATATGTGGGTGCCCAACGCCCTGCTACCCGAAGGTCTGCAGGTCATGCAGGCCTGGGGCTTCCAGTACAAATCGAACATCGTCTGGCACAAGATCCGCAAGGATGGTGGTTCGGACGGTCGGGGCGTGGGCTTCTACTTCCGCAACGTCACTGAGTTGATGCTGTTCGGCGTGCGCGGCAAGAATGCCCGCACCGAGCCACCCGGCCGCTCGCAGGTCAACTACATCTCCTCCCGCAAGCGCGAACACTCCCGCAAACCGGACGAGCAGTACGAGCTGATCGAAAGTTGTTCGAAGGGCCCCTATCTCGAACTCTTTGCTCGCGGCACCCGCGAGAACTGGAGCTATTGGGGCAACCAGGCCGACGAGACCTATCGTCCCACATGGGACACTTACGCCTACAACTCGGCGGCTGAATGAGCGGCCTGCCTAAGATCGATCTCATCCCCGGGTGGGACTGCTACGACTGGCGCAACGCCAGGACGATACTTGAGCACGGGCACCCGGACGAGTGGCGCGATATCATGGAGGTGCTTGCCGGGTTCCGCCTGTTGCATAGCGACATTGTCGCTAAAGGCAGGGGCAACAAGTCCGCCATTGCTGCGGCGATTGACTCAAAATTCTACGGCCTGGAATGGCTGGAAAAACAATTCGACACCAAGATCGTCGTAGACGAGCAAGAGAGCGAAAGCCCAACACACAAGGTCGATTGCTTCAAAGGCGAAATTGGAGTTGAGCTGGAGTGGAACAACAAGGATCCGTTTTACGACCGAGACCTGAACAACTTCCGCCTTCTCTTTGATCTTCGGGTACTAGACGTCGGTGTGGTCGTGACCAGAAGTACTGGGCTGCAGCAGTGGCTGCATGCGCGACACGCACTCTTTGGCAAGGAAAAGAGCACCTTTGGTGGCTCCACGACTCACTACGACAAGTTACAACCGCGTATCGTTGGTGGCGGCGCCGGCGGATGTCCTGTGCTCGTATTTGCTATGACAGAGGCGCTCTATCAGGATGACAGAGCGCCTCTGATCTGATCACCGCTCCAGCGGCTTGTATGTCGCGCGCTTCGGGTTGACGGCGTCGGCGCCCAGGCGGCGGACCTTGTCGGCTTCGTAGTCCTGGAAGTTGCCCTCGAACCATTCGACGTGCGAGTCGCCCTCGAAGGCCAGCATGTGGGTGGCGAGGCGGTCGAGGAACATGCGATCGTGGCTGATGATCACGGCGCAGCCGGCGAATTCCTCCAGCGCCTCTTCGAGCGCGGCGAGGGTTTCGGTGTCGAGGTCGTTGGTCGGCTCGTCGAGCAGCAGCACGTTGGCGCCCGACTTCAGCATCTTGGCGAGGTGCACGCGGTTGCGCTGGCCGCCGGAGAGGTTGCCGACCTTCTGCTGCTGGTCGCCGCCCTTGAAGTTGAACGAGGAGGTGTAGGCGCGCGAGTTCACCTCGCGCTTGCCGAGCAGGATCACCTCGTGGCCGCCGGAGATTTCTTCCCAGACGGTCTTCTTGGGGTCCAGTGTGTCGCGGCTCTGGTCGACATAGCCGAGGTTGACGCTCTCGGCGACCTCGATGGTCCCCGCATCAGGAGTTTCCTGGCCGGTCAGCATGCGGAACAGCGTGGTCTTGCCGGCGCCGTTGGGTCCGATGATGCCGACAATGCCGCCGGGCGGCAGCTTGAAGCTGAGATTGTCGATCAAGAGGCGATCGCCATAGGACTTCGACAGGCCCTCGACATTGATGACGTTCTGGCCCAGCCGTTCGCCCGGCGGGATGATGATCTGGGCCGAGGTGGACTGGGTCCGCGCCTCGTTGATCTTGACCAACTCGTCATAGGCCCGGATGCGCGCCTTGCTCTTGGACTGGCGCGCCTGCGGGGACTGGCCGAGCCACTCCTTTTCACGCTCCAGCACCTTGGCGCGGGCGGCGTCTTCCGACTGCTCCTGCGCGAAGCGCTTGGCCTTGGCGGTAAGGTAGGCGGTGTAGTTGCCCTCGTACGGGATGCCGCGGCCGCGGTCGAGCTCGAGGATCCAGCCGGTGACGTTGTCGAGGAAGTAGCGGTCGTGGGTGATGATCAGCACCGCGCCGGGGAATTCGCGCAGGTGCCGTTCGAGCCACGCCGTGGTTTCGGCATCGAGATGGTTGGTCGGTTCGTCAAGCAGCAGCAAATCGGGCTTCGACAGCAGCAGCGCGCACAAGGCCACGCGGCGCCGCTCGCCGCCCGACAGCTTGGTGACGTCGGCATCGGCCGGCGGACAGCCCAGGGCTTCCATCGCCACTTCCACCTGGGATTCGAGGTCCCACAGGTTCTGCGCGTCGATCATGTCCTGGAGCTGGGTCGCCTCGTCGGCGGTCTCGTCGGAGTAGTTCATCATCAACTCGTTGTAGCGGTCGACGATGTCCTTCTTCTCCTTGACCCCGGTCATGACGTTGCCGAGCACGTTGAGGTTGGGGTCGAGCTCGGGCTCCTGGGCGAGGTAGCCGACCTTGGCCCCATCGGCCACCCAGGCTTCGCCGGTGAACTCGGTGTCGATGCCGGCCATGATCTTGAGCAGGGTCGACTTGCCCGAGCCGTTGGGGCCGAGCACGCCGATCTTGGCGTCGGGGTAGAAGCTGAGGTTGATGTTATCCAGCACCTTCTTGCCGCCGGCATAGGCCTTGGACATTCCGTGCATGTGATAGATGAACTGGCGCGCCATCGGGCTGCTGACCTCTCGACGAAGGATGCGGGTATTGGGCGCCTATGTAGGCGAAGCGCCGAAGCGGGGCAACCGGTGCGGGCCACGAGTCCCGCGGCCTACCCACATACGCGACGTCACCCCGGCCTTGAGCCGGGGCCCATCTCGATATGCCTGAACGGCCGCCAGATAGTTGGGCGGCATCCGAGGATGCGTCCCCGCTTTCGCGGGGATGACACCCGGTGCTGATGGACCGTCGCGCTCGATGGATTGTGCGGAACATCGCCCGCCCCGGGCTCGTTCCGCTCCCCATTGAACCGGAGGACTGCTCATGCGCCACTTGCTACTCATCTCTGCCGCTGCCTTGCTTGCCGCACCGGCCGCTGCACAGGAAGCTGCCGCCACCTTCATCGACGCCAATGGCACCGAAGCGGGAATGGTGTCGCTGGTCCAGCAGGGCGACAGCGTCGCCATTTCCGGCGAGGTTGCAGGGATCAGCCCCGGCCCGCACGGCATCCACTTCCATCAGACCGGCGACTGCGACGCCAGCAAGGCCTTCGAGTCGGCCGGCGGCCATTTCAACCCGACCGACCACCGGCATGGCCTCGAGAACCCCGAAGGGCCGCATCTTGGCGATCTGCCCAATGTGGAAGCCGGTGAAGACGGCACAGTCGCCATCAACCTGACCAGCGACCGGATTTCGCTCGTCGAGAGCGAGGAAGGCTATGTGTTCGACGACGATGGCACCGCGCTCGTCATCCACGCTGGCGAGGACGATCAGGTCACCGACCCGTCCGGCGATTCCGGCGACCGCATCGCCTGCGCCGTGATTGAAGCTACCGCGGCACCCTGACCGGTTCGGCAGGACCCTGAAACACAAAGGGCGCGGAACCGGAGTTCCGCGCCCTCGCCGGAGACTCCACAAAGGAGCGTCAGCCTCTGCGGTAGTCAGCCGATCGAGAGGTGCCTGAGGGAGGGGCTCGGCACCAATCCTCCACCACCACGCGACGTGGCGGTTCAGCCCGTAAACGGAGGCCGTGAACAAGAGTTCCGATTTGTGAACGGGAGTGATGATCCGCCTAGAGGTCGAACGGGGCGGCCATCGCCTGCACCGCCTTGATCGCTGCCGAGGCGCGGTTCTCCACCCCGAGCTTGGCGTAGACCTGCTCGAGATGCTTGTTCACCGTGCGCGGGCTGAGGCCCAGGATCTCGCCGATGTCGCGGTTGGACTTGCCGCGCGCGATCCACACCAGCACTTCGCTCTCGCGCTGGGTGAGCCCGAACTGCTGCCGCAACGCATCTTCCTGCCCCGCCTCCGGCTGCCCGGCGAGCCGGAACAGGTACTCGTCGCCACCCACGGCGCCCAGAAAGCTGAAGTGCAGCCCCGAGCCGCCCGCCGTCACGTCGAAACCCTCCCCCTGCCCCCCGGCATGCCACAGGGCAAAGCTGCGGCTCATCTCCGCTTCCACGCCGTCGCCGAACCCCGACCGCTCCAGTAGCCGGTTGGCCTGCGGCGTCGACCACAGCACCGCCCCATCGGCCCCGAACGCCACCAGGTGCCGCCCGGCCGCGTCAAGCGCGATCCGCGCGCTCTGCGCCCGCCGCGCATTGGCCAGGTGCACGCGGATGCGCGCCCTGAGCTCGTCGACATTGATCGGCTTGGACAGATAGTCGACCCCGCCGCTTTCGAGCGCATGGACGATGTGCTCGGTCTCGGTAAGCCCGGTCATGAAGATCACCGGCACATGCGTCAATTGCGGCATGGCCTTGAGCCGCCGGCAGGTCTCGAAGCCGTCGAGCCCCGGCATCACCGCATCCATCAGCACCACGTCGGGCGCCATCCGCTGGGTGATGCCGAGCGCCGCCTCGCCGCTGCGCGCCACCAGCACCGTCACCCCCGCCTGCTCCAGCGCGCTGGTCAGGAACCCCAGCGCCTCCGGCGAGTCATCGACGAGGAGGACGATGTCCTGGTCCTGTTCAATCCGGCTCATGACCAACCCGATGCTGACCCACCCGCTCCAGCACCTCGGCATAGCCGTCGAAATCGAAGGCGTCGAGGTGCCGCCGCAGCGCCTCGACCAGCGGCAGGTTGTCCGGGTCGCCAGCCAGTTCCGTCAGCTTGGCGTCGATGCCCCGGACATGCCCGATCTGCCCGAGGCTGGCGAGATCGCGGAGGTGCTCCGGCCCCGGCGAGCGCATGCGACCGACGGGAGGGCGTGTCGACACCCCCTCGGCGTAGTCCCACTCGATCCCCACAAGCGTGCCGAGCTTGTCGAGCACCTGCTTGAGATCGAAGGGCTTGGCCAGTGTGTCGGTGTGCCCCGCATCGCTGCTTTGCCCCGCCCCGTCGCCGATATTGGCCGACAGCATCACGATCGGCTGCGCCATGCCCCGCGCGCGCAGCGCTGCCACCAGCTCCCACCCACTCATCCCCGGCATGCGGATGTCAACAAAGAAGATGTCCGGCGCCACCAGCTCCACCATCTCGAGGCAGTTCGGCCCGTCCACCGCCGTCATCACCGTGAAGCCCAGAGGCGACAGCAGCTCGCGCATCAGGTCGCGATGCTCGGCATTGTCGTCGACCACCATCACCGTGCGGCGCGCACCGCGATAGCCGGTGATCCGCCGCAGGTCGGCCGTGTCGGCGCGCGGCCGCTCGACCTTGGCGAGCATCAGCCGGGCGGTGAAGCGCGTCCCCTGCCCCACGGCGCTGCTCACGGTGATCTCGCCACCGAGCGTTTCGGTCAGCAGCTTGGTGATGGTGAGGCCCAGCCCCAGTCCCGGCGTGAACCGGTTCTTCTCCGCCTCGCCGCGCACGAAGGGTTCGAAGATGTGCGGCAGGTCTTCCGCTGAAATGCCGCTGCCGCTGTCCTCCACCGTGAAAGTCGCGACCTGCATGCGGTAGCCCACATCGAAGCGCACATGACCGCTGGCGGTGAACTTGATGGCGTTGGAGAGGAGGTTCACCAGGATCTGCCGCAGGCGCTTTTCGTCGGTCCGCACGAAGCGCGGCAGCGCCTCCGCCCGGGAATGACGGAACTCCAGCCCCTTGGCCGCCGCCTGCAGGCGGAACATGTCGACGATCTGGTCGAGGAAATCCTGGATGTTGATTTCGTTGGAATAGACGTGGAGCCGCCCCGCCTCGATCTTGGAGATGTCGAGCAGCCCGTCGATCAGGCCCGACAGGTGCTCGGCGCTGCGGCGGATCACCTGCACCGAGCCGCGCCGGTTCTCCGGCAGGCTGGCATCGCGCTCGAGGATTTGGGCGTAGCCCATCACCGCATTGAGCGGCGTCCGCAACTCGTGGCTCAGCCCCACCACATAGCGGGACTTGGCGTGGTTGGCCGCCTCGGCCTTCTCCTTGGCGCGCTGCAGTTCCGCGTCGGTCTTCCCATGCGCTTCGATCTCCTTGAGCAGCAGCGTGTTCTGCCGGGAGCTCTCCTCTTCGGCCACCTTGCGGCTGTCATTGGCCAGCACCAGGAACCAGGTGATGATCCCCGCCGTCACTGCGAACACGAAGAACACCGCGGCTAGCGTACCGCCCACCACCTCCGCCGTATCCGGCGCCGAGCCGATGGCGAAGCTGTAGATAAGCGCCAGCGTGGCGCCGAGAAACGCCACCGCCACCGCCATGCCGATGCCGTAGCGCCCGAGGCGCGTCTGCAGCTTTGCCACCGCCCAGTCCGGCAACAGCGTTGCCGCCACCGCATGGGTCTGCGCCCGGAAATGCGCCTTGGGCTTGCACATGTCGTGGCAGCGCGCATCGAGCGAGCAGCACAATGAACAGATCGGCGCCGCATAGGCGGGGCACCAGGCCATGTCCTCCGGCTCGAACGGATGCTCGCAGATCGAGCAGGTCACCGTCGGCAGCGACTGCCAGGCCCGGCGCGGTTTGCGCGCCAGGTAGTACCGGCCCCTGGTGGCCCAGGCGATCGACGGCGAAGCAATGAAGCACACCACCAGCGCGATATAGGGCGACAGCGCCGCCGCCGTCTCCCCGAAGACGCCGAAATGCGCCACCAGGGCAATCGTGGTCGCCAGCACCATCGAGCCGACGCCCACGGGGTTGATGTCATAGAGGTGGGCGCGCTTGAACTCGATGCCGGGCGGCGCCAGCCCCAGCGGCTTGTTGACGAACAGGTCGGCCGAAATGGAACACAGCCAGCTCATGGCGATGATCGAAAAGATCCCGAGCGTTTCCTCCAGCAGCCGGTAGATGCCGAGCTCCATGAGCAGGAGCGCGATGGCGACGTTGAACAACAGCCACACCACCCGCCCCGGATGGCTGTGCGTCAGCCGCGAGAAGAAGTTCGACCACGCCAGCGACCCGGCATAGGCATTCATGACGTTGATCTTGAGCTGGCTGACGACCACGAACACCGCCATCAGCATCAGTGCCACCAGCTCGTTGGGGATCATGTAGCCGAAGGCAACGGTATACATGTAGCCCGGCTCGGACGCGTGTTCCGGCGACACGCCCGCCGACAGCGCCAGGAAAGCCAGGAATGACCCCGCCAGAAGCTTGGGCCCGCCGACCACTACCCAGCCTGCGCCGGCAAGGAAAATCCCCAGCCGGTGCCGCCATTTGCTGGCGCCGGTCGCCGGCAGGAAGCGCAGGAAGTCGACCTGCTCCCCGATCTGGGTCATCAGGGCCAGGATCACCGCCGACGCCGCCCCGAACGCGGCGAGGTCGAACGGCGCGATCGTCCCGGCCGCACCTTCCGGCGCGCCGATCCCGCCGAAGGCCCGCCACAGGTCGAACTTCTCCCAATCCATGAAGGCGATGAAGATGAACGGCAGCACGTTGAGTACGATCCACACCGGCTGCGTCAGCAGCTGGAAGCGGCTGATCATGCGGATGCCGTGCGTCACCAGCGGGATCACCACCAGCGCCGAAATGATGTGCCCGATCCACAGCGGTATGCCGAGCGCCAGCTGCAGCGCACTCGACATGATCGAAGCTTCGATGGCGAACAGGATGAAGGTGAAGCTCGCATAGATCAGCGAGGTGATGGTCGAGCCGATATAGCCAAAGCTCGCGCCGCGGGTGAGCAGGTCGACGTCCACGCCGTGCCTTGTGGCGTAGCGGGCAATCGGCAGCCCGACCAGCAGGATGGCGACCGACGCCACCACGATGGCGATCATCGCATTGGTGGTGCCGTAGCTCAGGGTGATGGCGCCGCCAATCGCCTCGAGCGCGAGGAAGGAAATGGCGCCGATGGCGGTCTGCGAAATGCGGTCGTTGGAGAAGCGCCGGGCCGACTTGGCGGTGAATCGCAGCGCGTAGTCTTCCAGCGTCTCGTTGGCGACCCAGCGGTTGTATTCGCGCCTGATGGGGATGATCCGTTGCCGCGCCATCGTCTAGTTCTTGTTCATCCTGCGGCCGTGCACAAAAAATCGCCAAGCCCGTTCTAGCATGCCGGACGCAGGATTCACGCGGTTTTTGCAGCCATTTGCGTTCCCGTCTGCGGCTGCAGGCTCGGCTGTTACGTCAATCGACGTATAGGGGCACCCGGAGAAATCGTCCCACAGTCGCCTATGGACGCCTCCCTGGTGTCTTGGGGCTCAAACAGTCTTTTAGGGACGAACTCATGAACACACTCGGCGCAAAGAGCGCTCTTCTTGCTGCCGCGCTTGCCGGCAGCCTGGCCGCCACCCCGGTCATGGCGCAGGACGACACCATCAAGGTCGGCATCCTGCACTCCCTGTCGGGAACCATGGCCATCTCGGAAACCACGCTCAAGGACACCATGCTGTTCCTGATCGAGCAGCAGAACGCCAAGGGCGGCGTGCTCGGCAAGCAGCTCGAACCCGTCGTGGTCGACATTGCTTCGGACTGGCCGCTGGCCGCCGAACTCGCCCGCCAGCTGATCGAAGTCGATGATGTCGACGTGGTCTTCGGCTGCTGGACCTCGGTGTGCCGCAAGTCGGTGCTGCCGGTATTCGAGGAGCTCAACTCGCTGCTCTTCTACCCCGTCCAGTATGAGGGCGAGGAATCCCAGCGCAACGTCTTCTACACCGGTGCCTCTCCGAACCAGCAGGCGATCCCGGCCGTCGACTACCTGATGAACGAGGAAGACGTCGAACGCTGGGTGCTCGCCGGCACCGACTATGTCTACCCGCAGACCACCAACAAGATTCTCGAGCAGTACCTGCTCGACAAGGGCGTGGCCTCCGAAGACATCATGATCAACTACACGCCGTTCGGCCATTCCGACTGGCAGACCATCGTCTCGGACATCAAGGCCTTCGGCTCCGAAGGCAAGAAGACCGCCGTGGTCTCCACCATCAACGGCGACGCCAACGTGCCGTTCTACCGTGAACTGGGCAACCAGGGCATCGCTGCCGAGGACATCCCGGTCGTCGCCTTCTCCGTCGGCGAGGAAGAGCTTTCGGGCTTCGACACCACCCCGCTGGTCGGCCATCTCGCCGCCTGGAACTACTTCATGTCGGTCGACACGCCTGAGAACGCCGAGTTCATCGAGGCCTGGCAGGACTATATTGGCTCCACTGATCGCGTCACCAACGACCCGATGGAAGCCCACTACATCGGCTTCAACCTGTGGGTGAAGGCCGTGGAAGCCGCCGGCTCCACCGAAGCCGACGCCGTGATCGACTCCATCGTCGGCCTCGAGACTCCGAACCTGACCGGCGGCGTCGCCAAGATGCTCCCCAACCACCACATCACCAAGCCGGTGCTGATCGGTGAAATCCAGGACGACGGCCAGTTCTTCGTGGTCTGGGAAACCGAAGACCTCGTGCCCGGCGACGCCTGGTCCGACTTCCTCCCCGAGAGCGCCATGCTCGAAGCCGATTGGACCGCCCCGATCAGTTGCGGCAACTACAACACCGAAACCAAGACCTGCGGCGCGGCCGCGCAGTAAGTGACGGGAAAGGGTGCTTCGGCGCCTTTCCTCCCCC
>JAEYXQ010000006.1 GCA_023431205.1 Pseudomonadota bacterium
CCGTTGTGCAGGCTCAGACCGAGACTGCGCCGGCCCCCAACGCGGCCCCCGCCGCCACCGCACCGATGCAGGTCACCGATCCGGCCCAGTTCGCGGCCATGGCCGCAAGCAGCAATCAGTTCGAGATCGCCTCGAGCACGCTGGCTGTCGAGCGCGCCACCAACCCTGACGTCGTTGCCTTCGCCGAGCAGATGATTTCCGACCACACCAAGGCGGCCCAGGACATGATGCCGGCCGCCCAGGAAGAGGGCGTGACCCCGCCGACCGATATGGAGGACCGTCACCAGCAGATGGTCGACCAACTCAATGGTCTGGAAGGCGAGGAATTCGACGCAGCCTACATCGCCGCTCAGGTTCAGGCCCACGACGAGGCCGTGGCGCTGTTCGAGTCGTACTCGACCAACGGCCCCGAAGGCCCCTTGAAGGCGTTCGCCACCGCCACCCTGCCGGTGCTCCAGCAGCACCAGGAGCACGTGCACGGGCTCAGCGGCAGCCACTGAAACCAGAACAACAGGCCGTCCCCAACCGGGGGCGGCCTTCTTCCTTAGGGTCAAGTCGTGAAAACGATCATCATTGCCGTCATCATCATTGTCGTGGTCGGCGCCATCGCTGCCGGCGTAAGCTTCATGCAGGGATCGGGCGTACAGCGCGACATGGCACCTGCCGACCTCGTCGAAAGCGAGCAGGTCGGCAGCTAAGTCGCGATTAGCGAAACTATATTGCTCAACACGACGTTACCTCCACATCACATCCTGGAGGTACAACAATGCGTGCATTGAACATTATTACCCTGCTGCTGATCATCATCGGCGGCATCAACTGGCTTCTCGTCGGCGTCGCGCAGTTCGACCTTGTTGCCGCGCTCTTCGGCGGCCAGGACGCGGCGCTTGCCCGCATCGTCTATATTCTGGTCGGCCTGTCGGCGCTGTATCAGCTGGTGCCGTTCTTCCGCTCGCTTTCCCGCGGCGAAGTCTCCGCTGAACGCGGCTACTAAGACCCTTGCGGCAGCCGTTCAGACGGCTGCCGCTTCTTCTCTCGTGAACTCATCCGCTCCGCTGGCTCGGGCGAAGCCGAGGGCCGACAGCAGGTGACGCGCACGGGCCCGACCCGTGTGCTCCGCCAGCACCACACGCTGGGCCGCCGCGGCGATCGTGCGGCACTGGGCCTCCGAGGTCTTCTCCAGGACCTCGACAACCTCATCGGCATCGCGGGCAACCATCAGGGCCTCCCCGATCGGGAACAACTCTCCCAGACCATCCCAATAGTCACTGATCACCGGGGTCGCACAAGCTCCGGCCTCGAACAGGCGGACGCTCGGCGACCAGCCGGCGGCAATCATGTCCGCCCGGGTGACGTTGAGGGTGAAGCGCTGCCGGCTGTAAAAGCTCGGGTGCTCTGCCGGAGGCAGGTGCTCGATGCGGTCGACATTGGCCGGCCAGTCGATGTCGTCGGGATATTGCGGGCCAGCCACCACGAAGCGCTTGTGCGGCAGGCGCCGCGCCGGCTCGAGCAGGAGCCGCTCGAGCGTCGGCTGGCGGTCGGGGCTGTAGGTGCCGAGATAGCCGAGGTCCCACTCCGCGGGCTCGCCGGTGGGCCTGTAACGGGCATCATCCACCGAACAGTAGAGATCCACCGCGCTCTGGGCGCCGAACTCCTGCTCGAGCCGGGTCAGCGTCGGTCCGCCGGAGAAGGAGAAGTAGATGTCGAACAGCGGGATTTGCCGGCGCTCCAGATACTCCTCGTCGCCGCGGGCTAGCTTGGCCAACGTCACTGGCGTGTCGATGTCATAAAAGCTCAGATGCGCCGGCTGCAGCGCGGCAACGGCGTCGATCACCGCCGGGCCTTCGGGCACGTAGGACCCGATCATGACCGCGCCGGCCGAACGCAGGTGCGGGGCGAAGCGCTCGATGAGGTTGGGGACGCTGCTGTAGTATTCGAGCGCACAGAAGTCGGGCTCCGGCAGGTCGCGATTGCTGGCGTACCAGGGCACGTCGCGCTCGAGGAACAGCACGCGCTTGCCCTCGGCAGCGACGCCGAGCAGCAGCGCCCTAAAAGTGGTGGCGTGGCCATTGCCCCAGGACGAGGAGAGCGACAGGCCGAGGACGACGAGGTCATAACGCTCGCTCATTCCGCTGCCTCCGTCCGCCTCGTCTCGACATGGCGGCGGAAGATCTGGTCGGCAAGTTCGGCGCGATCGGCATAGGTGTGCTCGGACAGCACGCGCCGCATCGCGGCCTCGCCGATGGCGTCGGCCTTTTCGGGAGTCAGCGCGGCGAGGATCTCGACCACGTCGTTGCCGTCGCGGGCAACCAGCACTTCCCGATCGGGGGCAAGGAACATCTCGATGCCTTCCCAATAGTCGGTGATGAGGCAGGCCCCTGCCCCGGCGGCTTCGAAGACGCGCGTGGCCGGCGAGAAGCCGTTGCGGGCCATGCTCTCGCGCGAAATATTCAGCACCGCCTTGGGCGTGACGTTGAAGCTGTTGTGGTCGGCGGTGCCGACATGGCCGATATAGTGGACGTTCGGGCTTATCGACTTGTCGCCCCAGCCGGAGCCGCCGAGGACGAAGCGCTGCAGCGGCAGGCGTGCCGCCGGGGCAAGGAAGAACTCCTCCACCCGCCGCTCGCGATCCGGCAGCCGATTGCCGAGGAAACCGAGATCGCCCTCGAATCGCTGTTGGGGCGGCGCCGGATGGTGGGTCGAGGGGTCGAGCGCGTTGTAGATCGGGATGCATTCATGTGCGCCGAACTGGCGGTAGGCGTCGATGACAGGGTCGCCGCCACCATAGGTGAGCACGAGATCGATGCTGCTGAGCGCGCGGCGCAGCGGATGATCCGGAGCGGCCTGCAGTTCTGCGAGGGTTGCCGGTGCATCGACGTCCCAGAAGATGCGCAGGGCACCGGGCGCGGCCGCGGCCAGCACGGCCTCAAGGATGCGGTCGTCCTCGAAGCCGACGCCGCTCGCCTTGACGACGATGTCGGCCTCGGCTGCTTTGGCGGCGACGCGCTGGAGCGCTTCGACAGTGCCGTCATAGACCACCACCCGACACCAGTCCGGCGGATCGATGTCGCGGTTCTTCTGCCGGTCGTAGACATCGGGCTCGTAGAAGGTGACCTCGTAGCCGAGGCCGGCGAGGGCACGGATGATGCCGCGATAATAGGTGGCGGCGCCGTTCCAGTAGGCGGAGAGCAGGCTCGAGCCGTAGAACGCGATCTTCATTGTGCAGCCTCCTTGGCGGCCAGGTTCTCGAGCACGCGCTCGCTGCCATGGCTGGCCAGCACCGCCAGCAGTTCGTCCACCCGATGGGCGCAGGTGTGGCGGGTGAGGATCGTTTCCAGCCCATGGCGTTCCAGGTCCTTGGCCATGCTGCGATCGGTGAGGACGTCGGTCAGCAGGTGGCGCAT
This sequence comes from Pseudomonadota bacterium, assembly GCA_023431205.1. Lineage (GTDB taxonomy): Bacteria > Pseudomonadota > Alphaproteobacteria > Rhizobiales > Devosiaceae > Devosia. The sequence goes on from JAEYXQ010000006.1 coordinate 3,405, forward strand.
CTCCTCGCCGTCCTTGGCAAAGAGGAAGTCGGCACCGGGTCGGAACAGGCCCTCGGCATCGTCCCAGGGCGCCGAGATCAGCGGGATGCCGCAGGCCAGGGCCTCGAACATGCGGATGGTCGGGATACCCGGCAGCGCCTCGACATAGGGCCGGCGCGGGATGTGCATGGTGACGCGATGGCGGGCGAAAGCGGCCGGCGCATCGGCATTGGCGATCCAGCCGCCATAGTCGAGACCGGCGGCGCGAACGGCAGCAATGGCCTCGTCCGGGTAGCGGACGCCGCGCACCGTGCCGGTGAGCTTCAGGTCGCGCGCCGGCTCGATCAGGAACTCGCGGATCTCGGCGGTGCGCTCGTCATCGCCCCAGTTGCCGATCCAGATCAGGTCCTGCTCACGGTCGATCTCGGGCAGCGGCTGGAACAGCACGTGGTCGGCAGCCTCGTGCCAGGTGACCACCTGCCGGCCCCAGCCGGCCTTGAGATAGCGCTCGCGCAGGGTTTCGCCGAAGGCGAGGATGACGTCGTAGTCCTGCAGCAGGAGACCGGCGATGTCCTGCTCCGCCGACACGGCACGGTGGTGGGTGTCGTGGAACAGCAGGGTGAAACGGCCGCCCTCCCGCCGGGCGCGGCCGATGCGGGCCACGAGTTCCGGATCGGTCCATTCATGCACCACCACCACGTCGGCATCGTCGATGGCGGCCTCGTGGTCGAAGTCGCCGCCATACTGTTGCGCCACCAGCCCCGGGAAGTCGCGCCCGAACCGGTCGATGGCGCCCGGACCCTGCGTCTTCAGCAGGTTTTCGCGGCTCCAGGAGTCGGCGGGTTCCAGCGCCAGCACCGAATGGCCGCGGCTCTGGAGATCGCGCATCACCCCGCGAAGGAAATGGGCATTGCCGTGGTTCCAGTCGGAGACCAGGGAGTGGGTATAGAATACGAAGTGCATCGAGGCCCTCAGGCAGTGCGGCTCAAACTGGACATCAGCAGGCTCTCATAGGCCTGCTGCATGGCGCGCCCCTGGGCGGCCAGGGTGAAACGCCCGGCCCGCTCGCGTGCGGCAGCGCCGAGCTGGCGGCGCCGGTCGGGGTCGCGCGCGAGAGTGTTGATCGCCTCGGCAAAACCGCGCGGGTCGTCCTTGTCGGCGAACAGCGCCACGCCGTCCCAGAGTTCGCGGTAGGTTGGGATATCGGCAAGCACCATGGCGCCGCCGCTGCCGGCAGCTTCCAGCGGCGCCAGCCCGAAAGGCTCATAGCGCGACGGCGACACGAAGATGCCGGCCTCACGCATCCGCGCCATCACCTCGGCATGGCCGAGTTCGCCCAGCCATTGCGCCTGCGCAATGTCGCGATGGGCGCCGTTGGGGCCGTGATTGGCGCCGGCCATCAGCACCGGCCAGTCCGTCAGCGCTGCCGCTTCATCCAGCACGCCACCATTCTTGCCGTCGTCCCACCAGCGGCCGGCGGCAAACACATAGGGTTCGCGCTCCCCGCTCGCCGCCACGGCATCGGAGCCGTTGTAGACCACCCGCGGGCATCCCACGGTCCCGTAACTCTGGCGCAGCATGGCCGCGTGTGCCTGGCTGGGCGCAACGATCATATCGGCGGCCTCGAAACCAAGGCGGTTGAGCCGCTCCTGCCACAGCCAGTCCGGCGGAACGCTTGTGCCACGAACAGCGGCGAACCAGGTCACGGTGCAGGAATGCGACACAGTCAGCACCGGCACGTCGAGTTCCAGCCCAGCAGCCTGCGAGGGCAGGTTGAGGTGCACCAGGTCAATCTCGCGATCGTCCACCAGTTGGCTGATCAGCACCGGCACGTCGCGCAGGCTGTCCTCGTCGGAGGCCGTCCAGTCGAGCGGCGCGTCGAGCCAGACCACGTCGCCCCGCGCCTCCGCCTCGGCGCGCTGGCGCTCGCTGGGCGGCGGCCCGAAGCCGGCGAAGGTGAAGGTAAAACCGGCGGCCTTCAGCGTCGCCGCCAGGTCCATGGCATAGCGCCAGACGCCGCCGACGGCGTCGACGGTCATCAGCACATGGCGCGGACGATGCAGCGAAACGGCGGAGCCGTGATGAGCACTGAACACTGGCCCCGGAGCGGCAATCATGCGGTGGCCCGTTCGCGCTTGGCGGCGCTGCCGCTGCGGAGCCAGTCGGCGAGGTCCCGTACGCCGGCGCGCCAGCCCATCTGCGCCTTCCAGCCCAGTTCGGCCGTCAGCCGCGACGTGTCGGCCACGAAATAGCGCTGATCGCCCTCGCGCCAGTCGTCGTGGGTGATGTCGACCTTGGTTCCGGTGACGCGGCCGATCTCCTCGAGCACGGCGTTGAGGCTGACCGCATTTCGTGGGCCGCCGCCCAGGTTGAAGGCATGGCCGCTCACCTTGTCGATGGAGGCGAGCACCGCGCGATAAGCTGCCACCGCGTCGCTGACATGGAGCACGTCGCGGACCTGCTGGCCGTCGCCATAGATGGTGATCGGCTTGCCCTGCAGCGCGCGAATAAGGAAATGCGCCACCCAGCCCTGGTCCTCGGTGCCGAACTGACGTGGACCATAGATGCAGCTCATGCGTAGCACGGCGGTCGGGATGCCGTATGACCCGGCATAGTCCAGCACATACTGGTCGGCCACGCCCTTGGAGCAGCCATAGGGGGTGCAGAAGGAGAGCTTGCGATCCTCGCCCACGCCGCGCGCCCGCAGCAATTCGTCCACCGGCGCGTAGCCGGATGCTTCCTCGCTGAGCGCGATGTCGTCGAGGCTGCCATAGACCTTGTTGGTGCTGGCAAACACCACCGGCGCCTTGTGGCCGGCGGCGCGTACCGCCTCGAGCACGTTCAGCGTACCGCGCGCATTGATCTCGAAATCGTCGACAGGATCGACAAGGCTGGTGGTCACCGCGGTCTGGGCGGCGAAGTGGAACACGGCACCCGCCCGGGCGATTGCCGGGGCGATGGCGTCACGGTCGCGGACGTCCGCCACCACCACTTCCACGCGCCCGCCATGGCGCTCCTTGAGCCAGGCGGCGTTCTGCTCCACCCCGGCCCGGCTCAGATTGTCGATAGCGATCACCCGCTCGCCTGCGGCAAGCAAGGTGTCCGCAAGGTTGGAGCCGATGAACCCGGCCCCTCCCGTTATGGCGATCGGGCGATTGGTCATGAAACGAGACCCCGCTCTTCCAGCTGGCGGCGCATTTCCGAGCCGCGGTCGACAACGGCGCCCGCCTCGCGGACCCAGTCGGCAAGCTCCTCGAGCGAATCTTCGAGCCGGTACTGCGGCTCGAAGCCGAGCAGTTCGCGCGCCTTGGAGATGTCGGCAAAGCAGTTCCGGATGTCGCCCGAACGCGCCTTGTTCATGATCTCGGGCTCGATTTCCGGCACGCCCATGGCGGTGGCGAGCAGCGTTGCCACCCGCTTGATCGGATAGGCGTTCCCGCTGCCGATATTGATGACGTGACCGGCGGCCGGACGCTGCTCCAGCGCCAGCCGGAAGGCCCGAGCGATGTCGCGAACGTGGACGAAGTCGCGCTGCTGTTCGCCATCCTCGAAGATCATCGGCGCCTGTCCGTTGGCGAGCCGCGAGGCGAAATTGGCGAGCACGCCGGTATAGGGGTTGGAGAGCGCCTGGCCCGGGCCGAAGACGTTGAACAGGCGCAGCGCCACGGCGTCGACATTGTAGGCCTCGCCGAAGATCAGCACTTCCTTTTCCTGCGCGTACTTGGTCAGCGCATAGATGGAGGCGAGATCGACCGGCTTCTGCTCGTCGGTGGCGACGGGGCGGAGGGCGCCACCGTCCGGATCGGTCGGGTTCCACTGGCCCGCCTTGATCGCGGCGGGACGGCGGCGGATGGACGCCTGCCGGGTGCCGTCCTCGGAAAGATAGAGGCCCTCGCCATAAACGCTCATCGAGGACGCGACGACGATGCGCTTCACCCCGGAGTCGATCATGTTCTCGAGCAGCACGGCGGTGGCCAGATCATTGCCGCCGACATAGCGGGAGATCTCGTACATGGACTGGCCGACGCCGACTTCGGCGGCGAGGTGGATCACACCTTCGACGCCCTCGAGCGCCTGCCTCACCAGGGCAGCGTCGCGGACATCGCCGCGGAGCACCTCTACCTCGGCCGGCATGGCCGGCACATTGCCGCCATGGACCTGTTCGACGAAGCTGTCGAGCACGCGCACCTGGTAGTTTTGCGCCAGCAGCTCATCGACGACATATCGCCCGATAAAGCCGCATCCACCCGTGACGAGGACCTGTTTCATGTATGCCGACCCCTGAGGTAAGTACCTGACAGGAAGGCTCCAGCACGGCTGCAGTTCCGGCGGCCATGGGCGACCGCTGCGGGCTTATTGCGGGTCCGCTGGAGCAACAGGCAGAAACCCGCGGAATTCACATGGTGCAGCAAGCGCGCATCTGTGCTGCAACCGATCGGCGTTCTTATCATATGTTAAACTCGCCGCCGGCCGCTTCCGCCTTTTCAGGAGGTCGTGCGCCGCGTTCTCGCGCTCTTCCTGCTCAAGGAACCCCCGCCCCTGCGTTCATGTTGCTGGGTGGTACCGCGGAACCACGCGGCATGGGCGAAGGAGCAAACGATGAGCGAGTCCAGGACCACCACGGATCATGACGAAATCCGCAAATGGGCAGAGGGTCGTGACGGCCATCCGGCCATGGTCGACACCAAGGGCGACGGCGGCATCCTGCGCATCGACTTCGGCGAGCCCGAGGAGTCCCTGAAGCAGATTTCCTGGGATGAATTCTTCGAGATCTTCGACAAGAACAAGCTGGCCTTCCTCTACCAGGACAAGACCAAGGATGGCGGCAAGAGCCGCTTCAACAAGTTCGTCGAACGCTGAGCGGAGGCGGTCATGAACTATGTTGTGGCGCCGACCGGCGTGATGTCCGCAGCCGTGGTCACCGGACCCGGCGAGATGGTGGTCGAAACCCATGCCGTCCCGGAGCCCGGCCCCGGGCAGGTGCGCGTGAAGCTCGAAGGGTGCGGGGTCTGCGCCTCGAACCTGACCCCTTGGGCCGGCCCCGAGTGGATGAAATTCCCGACCGAACCCGGCGGCCTCGGCCATGAAGGCTGGGGCGTCGTCGATGCCGTGGGCGAAGGGGTGACCGAGATCGGCGTGGGCGACCGCGTTGCCGCCCTCTCCTACCACAGCTACGCCACCCACGACGTGGCGGACGCCACCGCGGTGGTGAAGCTCCCGCCTGAACTCGATGGCGTCGCCTTCCCCGGCGAGCCGCTCGGCTGCGCCATGAACATCTTCAAGCGCTCGGGCATCAAAGCGGGCAACACCGTCGCCATTGTCGGCATCGGCTTTCTGGGCGCGCTGCTGATCCAGCTCGCGCGCGGCGCCGGTGCCCGCGTCATCGCCATTGCGCGGCGGCAGACCGCCCTCGATCTCGCCGGTGAACTCGGCGCCGAAACCATCACCATGGACGATCACTGGCGGATCATCGAAGAGGTCAAGCAGAAGACCGGCGGGGTGTTCTGCGATGTGGTCATAGAAGCGGTGGGCAAGCAGTGGCCGCTGGACCTTGCTGCCGAACTCACCAGGGAGCGCGGCCGGCTGGTGATCGCCGGCTACCACCAGGACGGTCCCCGCCAGGTCAACATGCAGATGTGGAACTGGCGTGGCCTCGATGTCATCAACGCCCATGAGCGCGAACAGGCGGTCTATGTCCAGGGTATCCGCGACGCTGTGGAAGCGGTGAAGGATGGCCGCCTCGATCCGTCGCGGCTCTACACCCACACCTATTCGCTGGACCAGTTGGGGGAGGCGCTCAACGCCACCCGCGACCGTCCCGACGGCTTCCTCAAGGCGCTGGTCATCTACCCATGAGCGGGGCGACACAGCAAAAACCCGCGGCCACAGTGCGGCCGCGGGTGGGTTTTCTCGGAACCGGACGCATCGGGCTGTTCCGCATGCAGTCGCTGGCCGATACGGGCCTGGTCGAAGCCGCCATGGTTGCCGATCCGTCGCCGGAGATGCGTGAAGCCGCCCTGAAGATCGCCCCGGAGGCGGAGGTCGCCAGTTCGCTCGAGGACCTGCTTTCTGCCGGGCTCGACGCCATCGTCATCGCCACCCCCAGCGCACTCCACGCGGAGCAGTCGATCGCCGCCTTCGAGGCCGGGCTCTCGGTGTTCTGCCAGAAGCCGCTGGGGCGAACGGAGGCGGAAGTGCGCGCCGTGGTCGACGCCGCCCGCGCCGCGGATCGCCTGCTGGGGGTCGACTTCTCCTACCGGCACACCGCCGGCATGCAGCGCATCCGCGAACTGGTGAGTGCCGGCACGCTCGGGCAGGTGTTTGCCGCCGACCTCGTGTTCCACAACGCCTATGGCCCCGACAAGCCGTGGTTCTTCGACAAGGCGCTCTCGGGCGGCGGCGCCGCCATGGACCTCGGTTGCCACCTCGTCGATCTCGCTCTGTGGACCCTGGGGTGTCCCGAGGTCACCGATGTGTCGGGGCGGCTGGTGCGGAAGGGCCATCCCATCCGAAACGACAGCGACGACGTGGAAGACTACGCCTCCGCCACCTTCATGCTGGCGAGCGGCACCGAGGTTCGCATCGCCTGCTCCTGGCACCTGCATGCGGGCCGCGATGCCGTGATCGGCGCCGACTTCTACGGCACCCAGGGCGGCGCCAGCTTCGGCAATGTCGGTGGCTCGTTCATGGACTTCCGGGCCGACCACCATACCGGCACCGGCACCCGGCAGCTTGCCGCGCCACCGCAGGACTGGATGGGCGGTGCTATCACGCAATGGGCCGGGCAACTGGCGGCGGGCAAGGGCTTTGATCCGGCAGCGGAGGAATTCGTCACGGTGGCGAATGTCCTCGACCGCATCTACGCCCGGTAACCGCGTTCATGGCTGAGATCGGCATCCTCACTTTCCACCGCTGCATCAACTACGGATCCTACTGGCAGGCGCGCTGCCTGACGGAAGGCCTCAGGCGGCGGGGCTTTGATGCCGTGCTGCTCGACCACCACTCCGACGCCATCAACCGACAGGAGTGGCGCTGCGCCCTGCGGCCGGTACCCGGCGCCTGGGGCGAGCGGGACGACCGCGAACTCTATGCCCGCAAGGCGCGCAAGTTCTTCGCCGCTTTCGGGCAACTGCCGCGGTCGCAGCCGTTCGGGCTCGATAGCCCGGAGGACGCCGACGTGGTCGATCTGGTGCTGGTGGGCAGCGACGAGGTGTGGAACCCCCGTCATCCCTGGTATGGCGGGCAGTCGATCTTTTATGGCGAAGGGCTCAGGGCCGGCAGCCGCGCCTCCTATGCCGCCAGCTTCGGCAATCACTCCGCCACCAGCGGGCTCGAAGCCGCCTGGATCGAAAAGCTCAAGGCGTTCCACCACGTCTCCGTCCGCGATGCCAATTCGCGGCGGATCGTTACCGATGCGCTCGAGTTCAACCCGGCGCTGGTGCTCGATCCGGTGCTGCAGTTCGCCGACGTGATCGACTACCAGCCGGTCGACGATGGCGCGCCCTATATCGCCGTCTATGGCCACGATTTTCCCGAGTGGTTCCAGCAGCGCGTGCGCACGTGGGCGGCCGAGAACGGGCGTCGCGTCATCAGCATCGGCTACCGCAACTGGTGGGTGGACGAGCACTGGATCGAAGCGGGTCCCGAGGAGTTCGCCGCCTTCATCGCCGCCTCCGATGCGGTGGCCACCAATTTCTTCCATGGCTGCGTGTTCGCGCTGGTCAACGGCAAGCCCCTGGCGACGACACCGTCGGACTACCGCTTCAACAAGGTCCGTGACCTCACCGCGGCCCTCGGCGCCCAGCGGCACCTACTTGCCGAGCACACGCCGACCGACGTGTTCCACCAGGCGCTCAGCACTGCCCCCGATCGCGCGGTTAGTCGCCGAATCACTCAGTTGCGCCAGCAATCCGATGCCTATCTCGACCATGTCCTCGGCTGAGTTCACCCGCCCTGCCGACGTCGTGCGCGCCGGTCTCTGCATCGGCTGCGGCGCCTGCGCGGCCCAGAGCGGCGGCACCATGGGGTTCGACCCATTCGCGCAGCTCAAGCCGCAAGGCCAGTGGACCGAGCAGCCCAATCCGCTGCTGGCGCGGACCTGCCCGTTCTCGGCCAGCATTCCCAACGAGGACCAGATCGCCACCGAGCTGTTCCCGGCACCTGGGAAAGCGGATGGCCGCATCGGCCGCTTCGAGGCCGCCTATGTGGGAGCCGTCGCAGAGGGCGAGTATCGCGCCAATGGCAGCTCGGGCGGGCTGGTGTCATGGGTCGCCGCAGAGCTGCTGCGGCAGGGCCTCGTCGACGGCGTCGCCCATGTTGCCCCCGGCGGCGACGGGCGGTTCTTCCGCTACCGCATCTCGCGCAGCGTCGAGCAGGTCAGCGAAGGCGCCAAGTCCCGCTACTATCCGGTCGAAATGTCCGAGGTGCTGGCGGAAATCGCCGCCACGCCGGGCCGCTATGCCGTGGTGGGCGTACCGTGCTTCATCAAGGCGATAAACCTTCTCCGCCGCGACGATCCGGTCCTTGCCGAGCGCATCCGCTACACGCTCGGCCTGTTCTGCGGCCACATGAAGAGCGCCCGGCTGGTGGAAAGCTTCGCCTGGCAACTCGGCGCCCCGCTCGAGGACGTCGCCCGCCCGGAATACCGGCTGAAGAACCCGGACCGCCCCGCGAGCTGGTACACCGCCCACCTCACCCTCAAGGACGGCAGCACCCGCCAGCAGGACTGGTGGCATCTGTGCGATGGCGACTGGGGCGCCGGCTTCTTCATGAACGCCCCCTGCAATCTCTGTGACGACGTGATGGCGGAGACGGCCGACATCGCCTTCGGCGACGCTTGGGTGGAGCCCTATTCCTCGGATGGCCGCGGCACCAATGTGGTGATCGTGCGCTCGCCGGAACTGCACGAGATCGTCCGCAACGCGGTCACCCGAAGCCGCCTGGAGCTGTTGCCCGTCGACGCCGACTTCATTGCCAACACCCAGGCCGCGGGCCTCCGTCAACGCCGCGAAGGCCTCGCCTACCGCCTCACCTGGCGCCGCTACCGTCATTCCCCCCCCAAGCGCGTCACCGCCAGCGCCAACCTGCCGCTCAAGCGCAAACTGATCTACCGGCTGCGCCACCACATCTCCGCCGGCAGCCACCGCATGGCCCGGCTCGCCCACCGCACCGGCCGGCCGGCGATCTATGTGCGCTGGGCGCAAGCCATGCTGGGGCTCTACGGCGCCGTCACCTATGGCCGAGGCCGGCTGGGCCAGGCACTGAAGCGGATTGGGCTCGGGGGGAACTGACCGGATCCGGGCCCCTTCGCTCCCTCCCCCCTTTGAGGGGGAGGGCCGGGGTGGGGGGTCGCGCGGTGCATCACCGATAGACCCCCTCCCTCGATCCCTCCCCTCAAGGGGGAGGGAACACACCACCCCGCATTCTCGAAATATTCAAACCACCAGCGCTGCCCTGGCCTGGTCCAGCGACACCACGTTGGACGGTTGGGCCGGCGCGTAGCGGGCGACCATGTCGGCGCAGAACTGGGCGTATTCTTCCGGCACCTGCGGCGGGCTGGTGTGGTGCGGGGCAAGGCCACGGTGCTCCGGCGTGAAGCAGAAGGTGACGGTCACGTCAAAATCCTCGAGGGCCTTCATCTGCCGATCGAACCAGTCGAGCGCGTTGGGGCGGAAGCTGTCGGCCCAGGAAAGGCCGGTGCGCAGATAGGTGACGCCGAGCCGCTTCATCCATTCGACCGCATCGTCGAGCCGGTGGTCCTCGTAGTGGAACCACTGCACCAGCCCCATTTCGGGCGTGTGCTTGGCGAACTCTTCCAGCGCCGGCTTGGGCGTGCCGTCTTCGCGCAGCAGGCCCATGTAGAAGTGCCGGTAGTAGGACGAGCCCTCGGCTTCGCGGTGGCGCGTCGTCGCCTCCCACGACCGCGGCAGGTCGTAGAGGCTGTACCACTGGATGCGCTCTGCCCTGCCCTTGAGCAGTTCGGCCGAACGCTTGAGACCCCAGGCGGCCACTTCCTCGGCGCCGAAGGACGACACCCCGACCTCGCTCACCCAGATCGGCAGGTCGGTGACGCCGCGGATCTCGTCGAGCTTGTTGGGCCACTCGTGGATCTGCCAAAGGTTCCAGTCGAGGGGGAATCCGTGCACGGCCACAGCCTCGAGCTTGTCGAGCACGCCATAGTCCTTCATGCGCTGCATGAAGCCCGGATCGATCGGCGAGATGCCGCCCAGCACCTTGGTCAGGCCCGGGTT
>JAEYXQ010000080.1 GCA_023431205.1 Pseudomonadota bacterium
GGCAAGGGCCGTGCGCCACGCCGCCGGCACGCCGAGGGCCTCGTAGGCAGCGGCAAGGCCGGGCGCGGAGGCATCCTCGATCGCGACCGTTCCGGAGCCCGACAGCAGCAACTGGTCGAGCGATCCCCCCACGTCCCCCGCCACATCGACGCGAACCCCGCCCCAATCGGCGGCAGCAAGCCGTTCGAACCGCATCGTGCCGCCCGACCATTCCCCCTCGGCGTGGAGATTGGCTCCTGGCTGGCCGAACAGTTGCGCCGCCTCTGCTGTCAGAGTGAAGCTGCCGGCGGGGAAGCTGTTGCCGAAGCTGGGGTCGGCAGCGATGTTGGGCAGGAGCGCCCCGACATAGGCGCTGTGGCTCCTGTCCAGCTGGCCAAAATGGGCGGTGAGGTCGAGCCGCTTTTCGTCTCCGAAGCCGAGGCGCACTTCGGTTGCGGCCGGCTCGCCGCCGACGGTGAGGGTTGCTCCCAGGAGCCCAAGGGCGTCGGCGGCCAGCAGGACTCGGCCGGCGAGGCGGGCGGGAACATTGAACAGCACATTGTCCTCGCCCGGTCGGCGCCAGAGCGCGGCCAGTGCGTCGACCCGCTGGCTGTTGACATCGAGGGTGCCGGTAAACGCCGGTCGGTCTCCTTCGGCCAGGAGGGTGCCGCTCAAGGCCACCTTGGTATCCCCCGGCAGTTGCGCCTCAAAGCTCTCGACCAGCCAGCGGTCCCCGTCGCTGCGCGCATCGAGGCGTACGTCGCGCAGGGCAAAGGCTCTGAGGCCGACTTCAGCGAGATCGAGCCCGATGCGGCCGGGAATGGGCGGCACGGGCGGAGCCGGCAGTTCGGTCAGCATGCGGACGACTTCGTTGGGGTGGTCTGCCGGGTTCTCGTTGGCGTCACGCGGCGGCAGCGAGAACACCCCGCCCGAGACCACCGCATCGAAGCCGAGGCGCTCGCCTAACTGGATGCTGGCCGCCCCGGTGAGCCGCGTGCCGGCGCGGTTTTCGTCCGGCTGGAGCGTGTAGCTCGACAGCACGATCCGGTCGGTGGAGCCGGCGACCTGCGCCTCAAGGATCAGGTCGCCCCTGATGTCCTCGGCGGCGTCCGCTGTCGGCGGCCGCTGGCGGTAGGTGATCGTGCCGTCGAACTTGGGCGCGATGCCGGGCACCAGCGCGCCCTCAGTGGTGAAGGTGAAGCCGCCGCTCTGCGGGTTGATCCCCGCCGAGATGCGCGACGCGCCGCCCTGGTCCGGCCCCGAGGAATTGAACCGGAGCGAGTAGCGCTCGCCGTGGTAGTTGCCGGCGCCCTGGAACTGCAGCGGGCCGCTCATGCCCGACAGCCGCAACTGCCCGTCGATCCGTGTCGTCTCGAAGGTCTGTTCCGTCCGGCGGTCGAAGAGCCGCACCGTGCCGTTGCGGATTTCGGTGGCATTGAGGCCGACGCCATTGTCATCGGCTGCAAGGGTCACCCCACTGCCGAACAGGCCGCTCTCATCGATGGTGAAGTCGACCACCGGGCCATCGAGCAGAAAGCTGGTCAGCACGTAGTTGTCGCGCAGGAAATCCATCAGCGAGAATTCGGCCTCGACCGTGTCCACCGTGGCGGCGGGCTCTTCGGGCGAGCCGACCAGGACATTGGTGAACACCAGCCGTGGTCGCGGCAGCAGCGAGAAATCGATCTCGCCACGGATGGTCACGGGCGTGCCGAGCATGCCGCTCGCAAGTTCCTCCATGCGGACGCGATAGTCGCCCCACTGGATGAACCGCGGCACGAGGAAAGCGCCGGCGAGCACGATGATCGCCAGCGTGCCGACGATGATGTAGATGCGGTTGAGCACGACGCCGGTTCACCCTTGTCCGTTGCGGCAGTGTAGGCATGGCGCGCCCCTGCGCAAGCCCGCCAAAGGGCCTGATTTCCCGAGAGGCGATGACGGATCGGTGACGCGCCCGCGTTCTATACAGCGGCGGCTCCGGCGCCTATATTGCAGCGAGAACAAAATGAGATTCGTCAATCCCCGCGCTGCGCGGCCGTCCTGCCGGCCCGGCGCAGAGGAAAGGCCCTGAATGCCTTCACATGCCAACCCGCTCGAGCGCCCTGCTGCCGGGCCGATCACCAGCCAATTGGCGCGCGCGCAAGCGCCTGACTACCTCAAGGGCCTGAACGAAGAACAGCGCGAGGCGGTGCTCACCACGGATGGGCCGCTGCTGGTGCTGGCCGGCGCCGGCACCGGCAAGACGCGCGTGCTGACCACCCGCATCGCCCACATCCTGTCGACGCGTCAGGCCCGCGGCAGCGAGATCCTGTCGGTGACCTTCACCAACAAGGCCGCGCGCGAGATGAAGGAGCGCATCGGCAAGCTGGTGGGCTCGACGGTGGAAGGAATGCCCTGGCTCGGCACGTTCCACTCCATCGGCGCGCGCATCCTGCGCCGCCATGCCGAACTTGCCGACCTCAGGTCCGACTTCACCATCCTCGACACCGACGATCAGATCCGGCTGATCAAGCAATTGCTCGAGGCCGAGAACATCGACGAGAAGCGCTGGCCGGCGCGGCAGTTCGCCAACATGCTCGACACCTGGAAGAACCGCGGCCTGTTGCCCAAGGATGTGTCGGCCTCCGACAGCGGATCGTTTGCCAACGGCAGGGGGACACGGCTCTATGCCGACTACCAGGCGCGGCTGAAGGTGCTGAACGCCGCAGATTTCGGCGACCTGCTGCTCGAGAACATCCGCATCTTCCGCGAGTACCCGGATGTGCTGGCCGACTATCACCGCCGCTTCAAATACATGCTGGTCGACGAGTACCAGGACAGCAACGTCGCCCAGTATCTGTGGCTGCGGCTGCTGGCGCAGGGGAAGCCCGCCAGCGAAGCCAATATCTGCGTCGTCGGCGACGACGACCAGTCGATCTATGGCTGGCGCGGCGCCGAGGTCGACAACATCCTCCGCTTCGAGAAGGATTTTCCGGGCGCCAAGGTGATCAAGCTCGAACGCAACTATCGCTCGACCTCGAACATCCTCAAGGCCGCCTCGACCCTGATCGCCTACAATGAGAGCCGCCTGGGCAAGACACTGCAGACCGATGTCGGCGAGACGGGCGAAAAGCTCACCGTCACCTCGGTATGGGACAGCGAGGAAGAAGCCCGCCAGATCGGCGAAGAGATCGAGCAGTACCAGCGCCAGGGCGAAGCGCTGAACTCGATGGCGATCCTCGTCCGGGCCTCGCACCAGATGCGCGAACTCGAAGAGCGGTTCATCACCCTCGGGCTCAACTACCGCGTGATCGGGGGCCCGCGCTTCTACGAGCGCAAGGAAATTCGCGACGCCATCGCCTACCTGCGGGTCATCGCCAACCCGGCCGACAGCCTCAGCTTCGAGCGGATCGTCAACGTGCCCAAGCGCGGCCTCGGCGACTCCACCGTGCAGATGCTGCACAACACCGCGCGGGCGGCGAACACGAACCTGGTTTCAGCAACGCGCATGCTGCTCGAGACCGAGGAACTGAAGGCAAAGCAGCGGACCACCCTGCGCGAGCTGCTGGGCCAGTTCGACAACTGGTCAGCCCGGCTCCAGGCCCTGCCGCACTACGAACTCGCCGAACAGGTGCTGGACGAGAGCGGCTACACCGCGATGTGGCAGGCCGACAAGTCCCCGGACTCCCCCGGCCGGCTCGAGAACCTCAAGGAACTCGTTCGCTCGATGGAGGAGTTCGAGACGCTGGGCGGGTTCCTGGAGCACATCTCGCTGGTGATGGACCGCGACACCGTCGAGGCGGAAGATGCGGTGACCATCATGACCCTCCATTCCGCCAAGGGGCTGGAATACGACACCGTGTTCCTGCCCGGCTGGGAAGAGGGCCTGTTTCCCTCCCAGCGCACCATGGACGAGCTCGGCCGCGCCGGCCTGGAGGAGGAGCGGCGCCTGGCCTATGTCGGCATCACCCGCGGCAAGCGGCGGGTGCGGCTGTCGATGGCGCAGAACCGGCGCATCCACGGCCTCTGGCAATCCGCCCTGCCCTCGCGCTTCGTCGATGAACTGCCGCCCGATGTGGTGGAGGTGAAGGACACCGGCTCGGGCTATGGCGGCTACACCTATGGTGGCGGCGCTGCCGGCCGCTTCAACCGCGCCGATCCGTTCGAGAGCGTCTATGACACGCCGGGCTGGCAGCGCGCCAAGGCGCAGCAATCATCCCGCAAGGGCGGCGGCCCGCTCACCATCGAGGGCGAACTCGTCGCGCGTTCCGTCGACATCGGCAGCGACCGCTCGCCCTACGAGACCGGCCAGCGCGTGTTCCACCTCAAGTTCGGCTATGGCGAGATCAGCGCCATCGAAGGCAACAAGCTGACCATCGACTTCGACAAGGCCGGGCGGAAGAAGGTGCTGGAGAGTTTCGTCAGCAAGGCGTGAGGGTGGCTGAACGACTTTCGAGTCCCCGACTTACCCCACCCTTGATCCCTCCCCACAAGGGGGAGGGATTGAGGGTGGGGTGGAGCACGCACACCGACCCTTCCAATCTCCCCCGCCGCACCTATCTTTTCCCTGCACACAAAGGGAGCGCACCCATGATCATCTCGACCACGCCGACCCTCGAAGGCCGTCCGATCCGCGACTATCTGGGGCTGGTCACCGGCGAGGTGATCGTCGGCGCCAACATCTTCAAGGACCTGTTCGCCGGCATCCGTGACATCGTCGGCGGCCGCGCTGGCGCCTATGAGGGCGCGCTGCGCGATGCGCGGCGCCAGGCTTATGAGGAACTCCGCTACGAGGCCGAGCGCATGGGCGCCGATGCCGTGATCGGCGTCGACCTCGACTACGAGGTGGTTGGCGGCCAGGGCTCAATGCTGATGGTGTCGGTCACCGGCACTGCGGTGAAGCTCTAGGACAGCTTCTCGTAGGCCTCATGGTGAGGTCCATTGGGCCTATCGCGCCTGCCGCTATATCCCGGTACCACCAAGCGGCTCGGTTTCGAACCGCTCGGCAAAGCCGCCAATCAGCGGCATTGCCTTGCTGATGGTTTCGCGCACCGCCGGGATATCCAGCGAGGCAGCGTGCTGCTCCTTGCTGTCCCACACCTCGGTGATCCAGATGCCGTCGTCGCTGCCGGGATCGCGGGCGATCACATAGCTGCGGCACCCCGGCATCGGCGTGTTGCCGTTCAGCATGACCGCCAGCAGTTCCTCGCGCTTGCCGGGTGCGGCAAGCATGCGTCCGATCAGTCCGTACATCGAGCTCTCCTCGCCTGGGAGAGTGGACATTGACCTCCGCAGGCGATTGGCGCAACTAGGCGCCAAACCAAGGATCAGCCCATGCCCGTCGACCAGGTTTCCGTGCCCCTCACCAAGGATCAGGCCTATGCGCTGGTCGATGCCGTGATGGAACGGGACGACCTGGCCCTCACCGCCTCCGCGCACGAGGACGAGCCCACTGGTGAGTGGGTGTTCGAGGCGACCTGTGACAGCCCGCCCGATCTCGATGCTTTCCGCGATCTGGCGCGGCAGGTGCTCGGCGCGGAGCTCGAGTTTGCCGTTGATCCCATCGACCCGGAGGTCAACTGGGTGGCGCGGTCGCTGGAGGGTCTGGCACCGGTCGCCGCCGGTGGTTTCTACGTCTACGGCAGCCACCACGAGGGCCCAGTGCCGCGCGGGCTGACCCCGATGCGTATCGACGCCGCCCTGGCCTTCGGCACAGGTCATCACGAGACCACGACGGGATGCCTCGAGGCGATCGACAGCGTGCTGAAGCGTCGGCGTCCCCGCGTGATGCTGGATGTCGGCACCGGCACCGGCGTGCTGGCGATTGCGCTCGCCAAGCGCACCCGCATCCCGGTGCTGGCCACGGACATCGATCCGGTGGCGGTGCGCACGGCGGCGGAGAACGCCGAATTCAATGGCGTGGGCAACCTGGTCCACGCGATCGAGGCGACCGGGCTGAGCCATCAGGTCATCACCCGCAATGCCCCCTACGACCTGGTCGTGGCCAACATCCTGGCAGGTCCGCTGGTTGCGCTGGCTCCGGCGATGTCGCGCGTGACCGAGCGCGGCGCCACTGTCATCCTGTCCGGCATCCTCGAGCATCAGGCGCGCGGGGTGATCAACAGCTATGGCCGTCAGGGACTGGTGCTGGTGCAGAAGCTGCAGCGCAAGGACTGGTCGACGCTGATCCTTGAACAGCGCTGAGCCCGAAAAAGCAAAATCCCCGAACGCGGGTCCGGGGATCGTACGATCGTCAGTGATTTCGCTGCCTTACGGCCGCTTGGTGAAGGCACCAAGCAGCTGGTACTGCATGCGGTTTGGGACCTGACGGCTCGACTCGCGGCCACGGGCGTCGATGACGGCTCCCAGCGCGTTGCTGAACTTGTTCTTGTTCTCGGGCATCTCAGTCTCCATGCGGACAGGCGGTGTTCGTACCCATCTCACCCGCCCCGTCTAGTCGGAGCGGCATTGTTTAGTAAGGGGCTAGCGGGCAACTCTGCCTTGCACCCCTCGCAAGGCGCCTTAGCGCTTCGTAAACGTACGCTCGGCGGCGGCGAGATCGCGCTCGTAGCGGGCGACAATGCGACGGGCCTGCTGCTCGCGGCCGGCGATCAGGGCGTCCACGGCGCGACGGAAGAAATTCTTGTCCTGGTGCATCTTCGTTCTCCTTGCTCGCCACTTCATGTAGGTAACCAGGGGGGCTGGACCAGACCCAAAGTCGAAGGCCAGCCATGACCGCAGCGCACCTCGCCAGGACCATGTGATGACCGAGACCAGCTTTCCTCCGACCGAGTTCCAGAGCTTCGAGGAGCGCTCCGACCCCGCAACGGTGAAGCCGCGGCTGGCGGCTCTCCGCCGGGCCATGGCCGATGCCGGCGTCGACGCTTTCCTGATTCCGCGCGCCGACGCGCACCGCGGCGAGTCGGTGCCGCCGGGCGAAGCTCGCCTCGCCTACATCACCGGCTTCACCGGTTCGGCCGGCGTTGCCGTGGTCGGGCTCAGGAAGGCAGGGCTGTTCGTGGACAGCCGCTACACGCTGCAGGCCCCGGCGCAAACTGACACCAGGCTGGTGACGGTGCACGAGTGGCTGCAAGGGGGCTACTCGCCGGATATCACCCGCTACGTGCCCAAAGGCGGCACGCTCGCCTATGATCCGTGGCTGCATACGCCGGGCGAGGTGCGCGACCTCGCCGCCAAGCTCGATGACCACGCCACGCTGGTACCGCACACCAACCTGGTGGATGCGATCTGGGATGATCGGCCTGGGGCACCGGTTTCGCCGGTGGAGTTCCTCGGTCACAACCGCGCCGGGCGTGAAAGCTCCGACAAGATCGCCGAGATCCAGGCAGCCCTTGGCGCCGAGAAGGCGGACAGCGCGGTGCTGACGCTGCCGGAATCGATCTGCTGGCTGTTCAACATGCGCGGGCGCGATGTGCCCAATACGCCCTTCGTGCTCGGCTTCGCCGTCGTGCCCCGCCGCGGCAAGCCGACGCTCTACCTCGACCCGGCCAAGATCACCGCCGAGATCCGCAGTGCCCTCGAGGGCGTCGCCACCATCACCAGCAGCAAGTCGCTGCTGCCGACGCTGGAACGCCTGGGCAAGGCCGGCAAGGCCGTGCTGATCGATCCGGCAACGGCGCCCGAGGCCATCGCGGCCACGCTACGCCAGGCCGGCGCGACACTGGTGGAAAAACGCGATCCCGTGCTGCTGCCCAAATCGCGCAAGAACGACGCCGAACTCGCCGGGATGCGCGAGGCCCATCGCCTGGACGGCGTTGCCCTCGCCAAGTTCCTTGCCTGGTTCGACGGTGAGGCGCCAAAGGGTGAGCTCACCGAGACCGGCATCGTCACGGCGCTGGAGGCATTCCGCCGCGAGGAGGAGACCTGTGTCGACGCCAGCTTCGACACCATCTCCGGCGCCGGCCCGAATGGCGCCATCGTGCACTACCGCGTCAGTACCAAGACCGACCGCCGGCTCGAAGCGGGGGAGCTGATGCTGGTGGACAGCGGCGCCCAGTACCTGTCCGGCACCACCGACATCACCCGCACCCTGTTCACCGGCTCGGCAACGCCGGAGCAGAAGGATCGCTACACCCGGGTGCTCAAGGGCATGATCGCGGTTTCAACCGCCCGCTTTCCCAAGGGGACCAGCGGGGCGCAGATCGACGTGCTGGCGCGGCAATTCCTGTGGGCGGACGGCATCACCTACAACCACGGCACCGGCCACGGCGTCGGCGCCTATCTCGGCGTGCACGAGGGTCCGGTGGGCATCTCCTCGCGCTACACCCTGCCGCTCGAGGCCGGGAACGTTCTGTCCAACGAGCCGGGCTACTACAAGACCGGCGAGTACGGCATCCGCATCGAGAACCTGATCGTGGTCAGGGATGCCGAGGCGTTCCCCGGGTACCTCGAATTCGAGACACTGACCCTCGCCCCCATCGACACCCGGCTGATCGAGCTGTCACTGCTGACCGAAGCCGAACGGCAGTGGCTGAATGATTTCCACGCCAGGGTGTGGAAGGAGATCGGCCCACAGGTGAAGGGCGCGGTGAAAGACTGGCTGAAGCAAGCGACGGCGGCGATCTAGACTCGCCTCCCCTATGCTGGGGTAGACCTCATCCTGAGCCTGTCGAAGGACGAGGTCGTGCGCGCCGTGCTTTCAGTGGCCGCGACCTCGTGGTTTGCCAGGCTCACCATGAGGTCTATTGGGCCGCTGCGTCCCCCGCGGCATCAGCAAAGATCTCGCTCAGGCGGTACTCGTTGCCCGGCGTGACCGACGCCACATCGTCGATGCGCCAGCCGCCGTCCTCGAACACCAGGTCATAGACCAGCTGGCGCGGCTCGCCGAAATTGGTGAAGGAAACGCCGGCAGTGGCGATGTCGCCCTCGATCGCCACCGCGTCGATGCTGAACTCGGCGATGTCGAAATCCTGCCCGTCCACGAACGGGTCGAAGCTGATGGCTCCCATCTCCCCTTCCGGAGTGATCTCGGCATCGCGGTCGTACAGGGACTGCAGCGCCTCGGAGCGGAACGGCGTCTCGTCCTGGTAGAACTCGCCGGTGAAGTACGGCTCGTAGAAGGCTTCGAGCAGAGCCTCCGGGGTGTCGAAGGTCTGCGCGCTCGCCGGGATGGCAAGCATGACGATGGCGGCAGCAAGGGCAAGAAAGCGCATGGTTGTGTCCTAGGGAGCCAGGGGATCGGCCAGGTAGTCGCTGAGCCGCAGCGGCACTCCGTCCTCGAATGGGGGCAGAATGATGTCGTCGATCTTCCAGCCGCGACGGCCTTCGTCCACGAGCTCGAAGCCGATGGTCTTGTGCGGCTCACCCATCAGGGTGATCTCGACCTGGGCAGAAGCGCGGCCGCCTTTCACCTTGGGCTCGCCGACCGTGAACGCCATGCCGCCCGAATCTTGGCCGTTGATGAACGGCGAAAAGTCGAGCGCGCCCATTTCGCTGCCGTCCGCCTTGACGATGCGGTCGGCGTCCCCGAGCTGCGCAGCCAGCCCGGTGGAGAAGGCCTCGGTATCATCGAATGCGGCGGCCGGGTCGAAACTGTCCCAGTCCTCATAGGCCGCGATCTGCTCGTAGATCGCTTCCAGCAACGCCTTGGGATCATCGAATGTGGGGATGGGCGCCGCCGCGGCGGGCACAGCGAACAACAGGCAGGCCAGGAGGGCAAGGTAGCGCATCAGTTGAACCAGAACACGTAGTTGAGCCAGTCGGCAGCGAAAACGCGGTTGGCCTCGGCGAAGCTCTCCGCGTCTGCGACCGGTCCCTCCTTGAGGTAGGGCAAGGCGCCCTGCCCGGTCAGCAGCATCACCACGTCGGCCTCGGTGGCGGTGGCAAAATACGCTGCAAGGTCGAAGCCCCGCGTGAAGCGCCAATGTGGCACCAGCAGTTCGCCGGCAAGGATCTGGTCGACGGTGTCGAGCGTTGCCATCCAGGCGGCGACGGTCTCCTCGGTGACCGGCGTGTTGGGCACCAGTGAAGTCTGCTTCGGCGACGGCACCAGCTCGCGGTTATCGTCGGTTTCGGCGAGGATCGCCTCCCAGTTGCGCCGCGACAGCGCCGGAATAGCTTGCAGGCGCTCCAGCACCCCGGCCAGCCGTGCGCTGTCGGTCACGGGGAAGTCGAGCGTGTGGATGGCGGCGATCACGTCGGCGATGAAACTGTCGCTTTCGGCATCCACGAACAGCGTGCCGCCGGTGGAATAATCCTGCATCGGCAGGCCGGCCCTGGGGAAGACCCGGTGCAGATAGGCCTCGTAGAAGTCGGAAAAGTCATGGGCCAGCAGCAGGTCCACCGGAGCCGCGACGACCTGGGTGTAGCCAGCGAACCACCAGGCATCCGCACGATCGAAGCCGATGGTAGTGTCCTCCGGCTCCCGATCCTTGCTCTTGGACTTGACCGGCGGCGCGTCGGGAGAGGGTATGGTGGCGAACTCGCCGATCGGCTCGAGCATCGCCTGGGCGTCTCGCCCTCGTCCGTCGTGCCGTCGCCGTTGAAGTCGATCCGCACCCGGAGCGGGCCGATGCTCAGCACATAGTCGCCGCTCGCCCCGGCAGCCTCGAAGCGCGCACGGGCAGCGTCCAGGCCGGCCACGAAATCCTCGAGCACGCTCCGCAGCGCGTCGTAGGTAAGCTGCTCGGGATCGGGATTGGCTGGGGCCGCAACGGTGTCGACCCCCATGCCAAGCAGCATCGCCGCCGCCGGGGTGCCGGGCGTCGTTGCACCATAGCGGTAGAGGTCCTGCGCCAGGCCCTCGATGCTGCCCAGCAACTCGGTCATGCCGGCGGCAAAGCAGGCGTCGGTCTCGCCAGCATCGCAAGCGGCAAGAGCCTCCTCCTGCGTCTCGAGCAGCGTGCCGTCATAGAGCCGCTCGGCCAGCCGGTCCCCTGCCTCGCTGGCGAACACCGGGCCGGCCGCAACCAGCGCCACCAGCGCCAGCGCCCGAATACCGCTTTTCATGCCTTGTCTCCCTCAGCGCCCGACACGCTCGAACCACTCGTCTTCGGTGATGACTTCAACGCCGAGTTCCTCGGCCTTCTTGAGTTTGGAGCCAGCCCCCGGCCCCGCCACGAGGATATCCGTCTGGGCCGACACCGACCCGGCGACCTTGGCGCCGAGCCGCTCCGCCATCGCCTTGGCCTCCGAGCGCGACATCTTTTCGAGCGAACCGGTGAACACCACCGTCTTGCCGGCCACCTGGCTGTCGGCCGAGATGGTGACGACATAGGGCTTGGGGCGCACCTGCTCCAGCAACGCGCGCAGCGCAGTGACATTGCGCTCGTTGCCGAAGAAGTCGGCTAGCGCTTCAACGACGGTCATGCCGATGCCATCGACGGAGGGAAACACCGCCGCCTTGTCCTCCGCAACCGCCAGTTGCTCACCCATGTCGATCAGCATCTCGATCGAGCCGAAGGTGCGGGCCAGGACGGACGCGGTGGTCTCCCCGATATGGCGGATGCCGAGCGCAAAGATGAAGCGGTCGAGCTCCGGCTCGCGCCGCACGTCGATGGCAGCGAACAGCTTGTCGAGCCCGGCATAGTTGCGATCCTCGACGCTGCGCACAGCTTTGCGCGTCCTGCCGCTGGCCGCCTCGCGCTCGCGCGCCTGCTCCTCGCGACGTTCGGCGAGCGCCCGCTGCACCTCCTCGCGCCGATCCCGAAGGGTGAAGATGTCGGCGGGCGTGTCGATCAAGTGCTTGCCGAAGAACAGCTCGATGTTCTCGGCGCCCAGCCCCTCGATATCGAGCGCGCCGCGGGACACGAAGTGACGGAGGTTCTCGACTGCCTGTGCGGGGCAGAAGAACTCGCCGGTGCAACGCCGGCGCGAATCTTCCTTGCCTGTCTTCTCGTTGATCTCGCGAATGGCGGGCGAACCACAAACCGGGCATTTGCCCGGCATGTGGTAAGGCTCGGCGCCGGCGGGGCGCTTGTCGAGCAGCACATCGACGATCTGGGGGATCACGTCGCCGGCGCGCTGGATCACCACCGTGTCGCCGATGCGGATGTCCTTGCCCTCTCGGATGGGCTGACCGTTGCTGTCGCGACCGGCGATATAATCCTCGTTGTGGAGGGTGACGTTGACCACCGTCACCCCCCCCACCCCGACGGGATCGAGCCGCGCCACGGGCGCCAGCGTGCCGGTGCGCCCCACCTGGATCTCGATGTCGCGGACTGTTGTCATCGCCCGCTCGGCGGGAAACTTGTGGGCGATGGCCCAGCGCGGCTCGCCGGTGACGAACCCCCAGCGCCGCTGCAGATCGAGCCGGTCGAGCTTGTAGACGACCCCATCAATGTCGTAGCCGAGGCTCGACCGCTGGTCCTCGATCCGGTGATAGTGCGCGATCAGCTCCTCGGCGCTGCTGGCGCGCTCCATCAGCGGGCTGATCTCAAAGCCCCATTCGGCGAACTTCCGGACCGCCTCGTACTGCGTCGGCGCGGGGTCTTCGCTGGCAACGCCCCAGGCATAGGCGAAGAAGCGGAGGTTGCGGCTGGCGGTAACAGCCGGATCCTTCTGGCGCAGCGAGCCGGCCGCCGTATTGCGCGGATTGACGTAGTCCTGCCCGCCGGTGGCAGCGGAGCGCTCCTTGAGCGCCTGGAATTCGGCATAGGTCATGTAGACCTCGCCGCGGATCTCGATCACCTCGGGCCAGCCGCTGCCGGCGAGCTTTTCGGGAATGTCCTTGATGGTCCGGAGGTTGGCCGTGATGTCCTCGCCGACGGCCCCGTCACCGCGCGTGGCGCCCTGCACGAACACGCCGTTCTCGTAGCGCAGCGAAGCGGATAGTCCGTCGATCTTGGGCTCGGCGGTGAAGGCCAGTTCGAGCCCCTCGTCACGGCTGAAGAAGCGCCGACCGCGCTCAATGAAGTCGACGACATCTTCGTCCGTGTAAGCCTTGGCAAGGCTCAGCATCGGCACCTGGTGGCGCACCTTGGCAAAGCCTTCCGCCGGCGCCGCGCCGACGCGACCGGTGGGACTGTCCGCCCGCACCAGTTCGGGAAATGCCGTCTCGATCTCGGCATTGCGCAGCCGCAGCCGGTCATACTCGGCGTCGGTGATCTCCGGGGCGTCGTTCTGGTGATAGGCAACGTCAGCGGCGCCGATGGCCTCCGCCAGCTGCTGGAGTTCGGCGCGGGCCTCGTCCTCGTTCAGCTCTTCGACTGGCTTGTTCGATACGTCAGTCATGCTCACTCGCGACTTGCCAACCCAACATGATGTTTTCCCCGCCGGCGGGAATCCATTCTGACTAGCACGCACCACCCTCAGAGTGGATTCCTGTCGGCCCGAGGGCCCCACAGAAACAGGTAGGCTAGCTCACTTCGCTGAGGAGCTTGCTGGCCGCTGCACGGGCCTCGTCGGTGATGGTGGCGCCGGCCAGCATGCGGGCAACCTCCTCCTGCCGCGCGGTTGGCTCCAGCGGCTTCACATGCGTGCGCATGAAGGCGCCGCCACTCATCTGCTTTTCGATCAGCAGGTGCCGCCGGGCGCGGGCCGCCACCTGCGGAGCGTGGGTGACGGTGAGCACCTGCACCTTCTCGGCAAGACGCGTCAGGCGTCGCCCGATGGCGTCGGCGACCGCGCCACCGACGCCGGTGTCGATTTCGTCGAAGATCAGCACCGGCGCCGACCCGCGATCGGCCAGCACCACTTTGAGCGCCAGGAGGAAGCGGCTGAGTTCGCCACCAGACGCCACCTTCAGCAGCGGCCCGGCCGCCGTGCCGGGATTGGTCTGTACGTGGAACGCGATCTGGTCGAAGCCGGTGGCGGCAACCCGCTCCTCGTCCACCTGGTGGTCGACAATGAAGCGGGCCGCACCAAGCTTGAGGTCCGGCAGCTCCTTGCCCACCGCCTTACTAAGCGCAGCAGCCGCTCGGGCCCGCCCGGCACTCAGTGCCTCAGCCGCCTTGCGGTAGGCCGCGCGGGCGGTCACTTCCGCCGCCTCGAGCGCCGCCAGCCGCGTCTCCCCGCCCTGCAGCGTATCAAGGTCGGATTCGTACTTGGCGAGCACCTCCGGCAAGCCGTCGCAGGTGGTCTGGTGCTTGCGCGCCATTGCCCTCAGCGCAAACAGTCGCTCCTCCACGCCTTCGAGTTCGGCGGGGTCGTAGGCCATCTCCCGCTTGAGGTCATCCAGCGCTTCGCCGGTGCCATCCAGCGCTTCGAGCGCTTTGTCGAGCGCATCCACCAGCGGCTGGAACAGCGTCTGGCCGCCGTCCACCTTGCGGGTGAGGCGCCGCAACAGGCTGGCGAGTTCCGGTGCCGGAGCGTTCGGGCCATTGAGGATGCCGTCGATCTCGGTCACGTCGGCGGCAGAGCGCTCAAGCTGCTGCAGATGCTGGCGCCGCTCGGCCAGTTCGTCTTCCTCGCCCACCTGCGCCTTGAGCTTGCTCAGCTCTTCCACGGTGTGGCGGGCATAATCCTCGGCAGCCAGCGCCTCCTCGACCAGCGCCTTCTGCTCGGCCACGGCGGCCTGCGCGTCGACCAGCGCCTGCCAGGCGGCGCGCACCGCGGCGACGCGGACGTCAAGCTCACCGAAGGCATCCAGCGCCGATCGGTGCGTCGACACGTCCACCAGGGCACGGTCATCGTGCTGGCCGTGGATCTCGACGATCTGGCTGCCGATGCGCTGCAACAGGGCGGCGGACACCGGCTGGTCGTTGATGAAGGCACGGGTGCGGCCGTCCGCGAACTGCACGCGGCGCAGGATCACGTCCTCGTCGTCCGGAATGGCATTGTCGCGCAGCTGTGCCCGGGCGGGATGGTCGGCTGCGAGGGCCAGCACGGCCACCACCTGCCCGCTCTCCTGCCCCTGCCGCACCAGCGAGGCATCGCCGCGCCCGCCCAGCGCCAGCGCCAAAGCATCGAGCAGGATCGACTTGCCGGCGCCGGTTTCGCCGGTGAGCACGGTCATGCCCTCGTCGAGGGCAAGATCGAGTTGATCGATGAGAACGATGTTGCGAACCGAAAGTGCCAGCAGCATGCGGACCACCCTTTGGCCGGCATGTGCCGGCCGACTCCCTGGTGCAGAAACAGGCCGGGGCGCATCATAGCGCCCAGGAACAAACTAGCAACAAAGATTTGCTGAACGCGTCAGTTGCGCAGGGAGGCCATCCAGCTACCGCTGTTCACCGACGGCGAGATGTTCTGCTTGGCGAGCAGGTCGAAGGCCTGCTTGTACCAGGAGCTGGAGGGGTAGTTGTGGCCCAGCACGGCGGTCGCGGTGGCCGCTTCGTTGGTCAGCCCGAGCAGCAAATAGGCTTCGGTGAGGCGATACAGCGCTTCCTCGATATGGGTAGAGGTCTGCCACTGCTCGATCACGACGCGGAAGCGGTTGATGGCGGCAGTGTACTGGCCGTTGCCGAGATAATAGCGGCCAACCGACATTTCTTTGCCCGCAAGGTTGTCGAAGGCCACCAGGAGCTTCTCCTTGGCGTCCTTGGCATAGTCGGAGTTCGGATAGTTGGCGATCAGCAGGTTGTAGGTCTCGATCGCATCCGCCGACAGCTGCTGGTCGCGCGTGATGTCCTTGATCTGGGCAAAATACGAGGTGCCCTTGAGCCACAGCACGTACGGCACGTCCTTGCCGTTCGGATAGAGCGCCATGTAGCGGTCGGCAGCCAGGATCGCATCGTTGAACTTGCCGATGCGGTAATGGGCATAGACCGTCATCAGCTTGGACTTCTCGGTCAGCGGATCGCGCGGATGCTGACGCTCCAGCTTCTCGAGGGTCTTGATGGCGGTCTGGTAGTACTGCCGGTCCATGTCGTCGAGCGCGGACTGATACAGCGTAGCTGCCGGAATGATCGGCTCTTCCTTGACCTTCGGCGGCCCGAACAGGTTGGAACAGCCAGCCAGCGCAAGCGCCACGGCAGCAATGGTGATGAAACGGACGGCCCGGCTCTTGAGGCCACCGAGGTTAACAGTCGTCACGAAGTGCCCGTCCTTATGCAATCACCGCTTTCGCAGCGGGTATTCAGCAAATGAAACAAAACTGTGGCAGGTGGTCCCGCCCGGTCAGCGCACCGAACGCAAATAAGAGTTGACCGTCAACCCCTCCGGTTGATCGTCGAGACTCTCGAAGTCGAGCGGCAGATCCTGCGCCTCGACTATCTCATAGTTGGCTTCGCTGGAAAAGAGACCGGCGAGGACGTGGGCATTCAGCGCATGACCACCCTTGTAAGACCGGAAGCGGCCCCAGATCGGCAGGCCGCCCAGCGCCAGGTCGCCGATCGCATCGAGCAGCTTGTGGCGGACGAATTCGTCTTCGAAACGGAGGCCCCCGGGATTGAGCACCCGGTCCTCATGCAGCGTGATCGAGTTGTCGAGGCTGGAGCCAAGGGCGTAGCCGGCCTGGCGCAGGATCTTGGCGTCGCGCACGAAGCCGAAGGTGCGGGCACGCGACACGTCTTCGAAATAACGGCGGGGCGACCAGTCGAAGATCATCCGCTGCCGGCCGATGACCTTGGAGTCGAAGTCGATCTCGAGGTCGAGCGCGCGCCCGTTATAGGGCTCGAGCGCCGCGAAGGCGTCGTTGTTGCGAACCGTGACGGCCCGCATGATCTTGAGGAATTTCTTCTGGGCGGGCTGGATTTCGAGTCCCGCTTCGAGGATCGCCTTGGCGAAGGGGTAGGCGCTGCCGTCCAGGATCGGGCATTCCGCGCCGTCGAGCGTGATCAGGGCGTTGTCGACGCCCAGGCCGGAAAGGGCAGAGGCAACGTGTTCCACGGTGGCTACGCTGATGCTGTCGCCAAGGTCGAGCGTCGTGCACAGCGTGGTCCGGGTGACGCGGGAGAAATGCACCGGCACCGCGTCGGTCATGCCCGCAGCGCCGAGGTCGCGACGGATCAGATAGCCACTGTCAGCCGCAGCCGGGGCAATGCTGAGGGTCACCGGCTGGCCACTGTGCACACCGTAGCCGGCAAAGGACACAACGGCGGCGAGGGTACGCTGACGCGTGGATAGCTTATGCATATTTTGTAACGAACTCCGACCCCGCGCCCTACGCAGACACGTGTGTTACTCAAAAAAAACCCGGCGCGAAAGCCGCACCGGGTTACCTGTTCAACGGAAAACTCGCGACCGTCAGCCGTGCTTGCGCAGGAAGGCGGGGATCTCGAGGTGATCCTTCTGGATCGTCTGGGCCGGCTGGCGGCCCTGGGGATCGAGCGTGCCGCGGGCACCCTCGACCGGCGCGGAAACCCGCGAAGTCCTTGCAACACCAGCCTCGATGGCGCTGCGGGCAGCAGCGTCGTCGGCGGCGGCATAGGTCGGCTCCTCGTGGGCCGCCTGCTGCGTCGTACCGATATTCAGGCCAACATTGGAGGCGAGGCGCTTGAACAGAGCGCGAGCATTGCGCGGCTCTTCAACCTGACGTTCTTGCGCGTCCTGTGACCGGCGCGCCACAATCGGCAGTTCCTCGGTGCGGGGCATGCGGCGCTGGCCTTCCGGACGAGCGGCGCTGGACGGCACGTAGACGCTCGGGATCGGCGAATCGGCCGGCGGAGCATGATCTTCCGGCTCGTGGATCACTTCGGCCGCCGGAGTGTAGGGCTCCACATAGACGCCGTCGTCCTGGTGCATCGCCTGGGCGGCACCCGCAGCCGGCATTTCGCGGCTGATGGCATCGGCAACGGCGTGCTCCACCTGCATCTCGATCGCCTGTGCGGCATGAACTGCAGCGGCGCGTTCTGCGGCTTCACGCTCGACCTGGGCGCGGCTCGACTCGACAGGCACATGACGGCGCACTTCCAGCGGCGTACGCGACGCGTGCGGCTTTGCCGGCTCAAGGGCCTGCACCATGGCAGCATCGGTACCGGTGGCAACCACCGAGACGCGAATGGTGCCGGTCAGGTTCGGATCGTAGGTGGCGCCGAGGATGATGTTGGCATCCACGTCCACTTCCTCGCGGATGCGGCTGGCAGCCTCGTCGACTTCGTAGAGGGTCAGATCCGGGCCGCCGGTGATGGAGATCAAGAGGCCGCGGGCACCGTGCATCGACACATCGTCGAGCAGCGGGTTGGCGATCGCCGCTTCGGCTGCATGACGGGCACGATCTTCGCCCGAGGCTTCGCCGGTTCCCATCATCGCCTTGCCCATGCCGCGCATCACGGCGCGCACGTCGGCGAAGTCGAGGTTGATCAGGCCTTCCTTGACCATCAGGTCGGTGATGCAGGCAACGCCCGAGAACAGCACCTGGTCGGCCATCGCGAAAGCGTCGGCAAAGGTGGTCTTCTCGTTCGCAACGCGGAAGAGGTTCTGGTTCGGAATGACGATCAGCGTATCGACATGCCGGTGCAACTCGTCGATGCCGTCCTCGGCCAGCCGCGCCCGGCGGTTGCCTTCGAAGTTGAACGGCTTGGTGACGACACCAACAGTGAGTATCCCCTGCTCGCGGGCAGCCCGAGCCACCACGGGCGCCGCGCCGGTACCGGTGCCACCACCCATGCCGGCGGTGATGAACACCATGTGCGAACCGCTGAGGTGATCGTTGATCTCGTCCCAGCTTTCCTCGGCAGCGGCCCGGCCGACTTCCGGATGCGAGCCGGCGCCGAGACCTTCGGTCACGCCCACACCCAGCTGGATGATGCGCTGCGCCTTGCTCAGCGCCAGCGCCTGGGCGTCGGTGTTCGCGACGACGAAATCGACCCCGTCGAGACCGGACTCGATCATGTTGTTGACGGCGTTTCCGCCGGCACCGCCGCACCCGAAGACGGTAATGCGGGGCTTGAGTTCCTTGATGTCCGGAATAGTCAGGTTGATGGTCATGAGCGAACCCGTGGTGGCGTGTTGGGTTAAGATTTACCCACCCAAACGTTAACCAGCCCCTAACAATTGGCGCTTCCGGGTTAACACTCGCGCAATATGCGACACCCGCCGGTTACGCCTTAGGCTTTGGTAAACCATGACGCGCCGGGGACGGGCCGCGCTAGCGGGGCGGCAGCAGCGCCCTGGTTCCGGTGAGTTCCGGATTGGCAACGGCAAGGCCTGTGCCGAACACCACGGCGTCCTCGACAAGGCCGGTCGCAGTCTGTCCGTAGCGCTCCATCGCCGCCACGCGCAGACGCCAGCCGAAATAAGACGACACCAGCGCTGCGCCCGCCGCGATGGCCGCGCCGGCGACCCGCTGATCCCGCGGGGCCAGCGCTGCTCCTGCATAGGCAGACGTGACGGCCCGCACCGCCAGTCCGATCGGTACGATCCTGTCGGGTGCCGACTTCATCTTGTCCCCTGCCATCTCCGCTGCTGCAAAGGCGGTGGCCCCGGCGGCAACTACCGGGTTCAGCATCAGCTTCTGCAGCGGCAGTTCTGCCGGGATCTCCCGGCGGTAGGTGGCGATCGCAATGGCCGCCAGGGGCGAGATGCCGCGCTGTCCGGCAACGAGACCGATAAGGAAAGATCTGAGCATGGGCACCTCCGGCAATGCCGAAGGGCAACGGCGGAACAAGCCAAAACGATCCTGAGCCGCAGCCAGTCCTAGAAACTGTGCCGAAGCCAGCTGCCGACGCGGGCCAGATACCCGTCCGTACCGGTCAGCTTCCGGCTGCCGCGCGGCTCCTGGTATTCCTGCGAGCACACCTGCGGGTAGACCAGCATGCCGGCCACGGTGGCGAAGGCGGCTCCCTTGGCCATCTCCGGCAGGCCGGAAATCCCCATGGGACGGCCGTTACGGACATTGCGCGCCAGGGTCCGGCGGGCAACTTCGGGCAGCCCGGTGAGTTCGCTCGCCCCACCCGTCAGCACGAAGCGGCGACCGCAGACGTCCATCATGCCGGTTGCCTGCATGCGGTCGCGAATGGCTGTGAGGATTTCCTCGATGCGCGGGCGCATGATGCGGGTCAGCACCGAACGCGCAACCTGCCCCGGCGCCTCGTCCGGCTGCGCCCCGACCGGATTGATCGAGATCATGTCCCGCTCGTCGGTCTGACCCGGCAGCACCGACCCGTAGAATGTCTTGAGCCGCTCCGCGTCGGCAACGCTCACCGAGAGCTGGCGGGCGATGTCGAGGGTCAGGTGGTGCCCGCCAATGGCGAGCGCGTCGGCATAGACCAAGTGACCATCGTTGAACACGGAGACCGTCGTGGTGGCGCCGCCGAAGTCGATGCAGGCGACCCCTAGCTGGGCTTCGTCATCGACCAGCGTGGCAAGACCGGCGGCGTACGGCGTTGCGATCAGCGCCTCGACCTGCAGGTGGCAGCGATGCAGCACCAGTTCGAGATTGCGCATCGCCAGCGTCTCGGCGCTGACCACGGCGACGTCGACGCCGAGCGTGTCGCCGACCATTCCCTTGGGTTCGCGGATGCCCTTCTGGCCATCGATCGCGTAACCGATCGGTAGCGCGTGGATGATCGAGCGTTCCGGCCGGACCGAGCGCTCATTGACCGCGCGCAGCACACGCACGACGTCGGTCTTTTCCACTTCCTGGCCGCCGAGCGCCACCGAGGCGGAGAAGGTCTCCGAGCCGAGCCGGCCAGCCGTGACGTTGACGATCACGGATTCAAGCGTCACCCCGGCGGCACGCTCGGCCATGCCCACTATGGCGCGGATGGCGTGCTCTGCAGCCTCGATATCGGTAACAACACCGCTCTTCACGCCTGCCGATGGGCCGTAACCGAAACCGATCACTTCTGCCTGATGCGAGCGGCCGCGCAGGGCCCGCCCTTCACCCCGCGGCACCAGCCGCGCGATGACGCAGCAGATCTTGGTTGAGCCGATGTCGAGCACGGCCACCAGGGTGGTCTTGCCGGGCTGCACCGGGCGGAGCCGGGATGTCATCGCATCGGTCATCATGGCGGGGTCAGTCTTTATCGTCTTCTTCGCGAACGGTGGGGCGTACCGCCACGAGGTGGGGAACGCGGAGGTCGATCAGGGAAACATCCCGGTCAAGCAACTGGTAGTCGTTCTGGTACGTCACCAGGTGCCGCAGCGCCTGGGCCACGCCCAGTTCCGGCAACTGCACGCGCAGGCCGGTGTCATAGATGAGGTCCCAGCGGCGGTCGGCAATGCGGGATAGCCCCCACAGCCCGTCCTTGAGCGACGGGAACTGGTCGAGCGCGCGGATCATCACCATGGCGTCGTCATTGGCCCCGTCGCCGACCACCAGCGGCAACTCGCCATAGGCGCCGCGGTCCTCGCCGATCTGCTCGCCCATGGAATCGATCACGAAGGTGATGCCGTCGACGCGCCAGCGGGCGACCGGCACCTTCTCGGTCACCACGACGGTCACGTCGCCGGGAAAAGACTTGCGCACGCTGACGCTGTCCACCGCCGGCAGTTCGGCGATGCGCTGGCGCGCTGCTTCGACATCGAAGGCCACGGTGGAGGTATAGGGCTGGATGCCGAGGGCATCGAAGATGGCCTGCTCGCCGGTCAGCGTCTGTCCGCTGATCGAGATTTCACCGATGGCGAGCCCCGCCGCAGCCGCCTTGCCCTGGGCAAGGCCGGCAAGTGCGAGGGTCCCCGTGCCGATCGGCTCACGGACCTGGTAGATGACGGTCCCGACGGCCAGCAATCCGAGCGCCAGCCCCACCCGTCGCAGCATGCGTCCATGCAGCAGCACCAGGCGTCCGAGACGGGTCCTGAGTTTTCGGCGGGGCGCCGGGATGACAACAGGCAGCGCACGCGGGTCGATCGCCCGCGCGCCGGCGAGAAAGGTCTCGCTCTTTACCTGTTGCAACTCGCGTCCTCCACCATCCAGGAGACCAGGTCTTCGAAACTGTGACCCGCAAACGCCGCCTGCTCGGGTGCGAGGGACGTGGGCGTCATGCCCGGCTGGGTGTTGATCTCGAGAAAGACCAGTTCGCCATCCGGACCTGCTGCCTCGTTGTAGCGGAAGTCG
The DNA here is from genome assembly GCA_023431205.1 of Pseudomonadota bacterium. GTDB lineage: Bacteria > Pseudomonadota > Alphaproteobacteria > Rhizobiales > Devosiaceae > Devosia. The sequence goes on from JAEYXQ010000080.1 coordinate 21,794, forward strand.
CTTCGCGTCACCCCGCGGCAGCCCAGAGCCGCATGAGCGGCCAGGCTAAGCTTTTGCACTTCGTCGTAAATTTTCGGTTTCAACTCGGCCGGGATGATGTGCCGCGAACCGCCCGAGGCGTACTTGGCCTCATAGTTGTAGAAATTGAGGTCGGTGACGATCTCCGTCACCCCCAGCGCCACGTCGCCCATCACCGCGCAGGTAAGCTCCCGCCCGGGAATGTAGCGCTCGACCATGACCTCTTCGCCGCAATTCCAGTCCTCGCGCAGGATCTCCTGCGGCGGATGGCCGGCGTCTGCCTTGACGATGAACACGCCGAAGCTCGATCCCTCGGCGATGGGCTTGATCACATAGGGCGGCGCCATCACATGGGCCCGCGCCACTTCGGGGCGGCTCGCGACCACATGGTCGGTGACCGGAACCCCCGCAGCCTTGAGCATGATCTTGGCCTGGTGCTTGTCCATGGCCAGGGCCGAAGCCAGCACGCCGGAATGGGTATAGGGGATCTGCAGCAGTTCCAGCAGACCCTGGACCATGCCGCCCTCGCCGAACGGCCCGTGCAGCGCATTGAAGGCAACGTCCGGCTTCAGCTCGAGCAGCACATTGGCGATGTTGCGCCCGACATCGACCTCGGTGACTCGATAGCCGACGCGCCGAAGGGCCGCTGCACATTCGCGGCCACTGCTGAGCGACACCTCGCGCTCGTTAGACCACCCGCCCATCAGGACAGCGACATGCTTGCTCATGCCGGCTGCTCCCCGATAAGCGCCCCGAGTTCGCCCGGCAGCGCCGCGGCCCACTGGGTGATGTTGCCAGCCCCGAGGCAGACCACATAATCTCCGTCGGCCGCCCGCTCGGCGAGCAGCGGTGCCAGATCCTCCGGTCCTGCGATGATGCGCGCATCGCGGTGACCCCGCGCACGGATGCGGTTCACCAGTTCCTCATGCGTCACATGCGGAATGGGCGCCTCGCCCGCCGCATAGATCGGCGCCACGAGCACCGTGTCGGCGTCGTTGAAGCAGGCGGCGAAATCATCGAACAGGTCGTGGACGCGCGAATAGCGATGGGGCTGCACCACGGCGATGACGTCGCGTCCCGCCGACTGCCGGGCCGCCCGCAGCACTGCCGCTATTTCCACCGGATGGTGGCCGTAATCGTCGATCACGGTAACGCCACCCACGACGCCCGTGCGGGTGAAGCGGCGCTTCACCCCCGTGAACGCCTTGAGGCCCTTGCGGATCGCTTCGGCCGGCACGTGCAACTGATCGGCGACGGCGATGGCCGCCGTTGCGTTGAGGGCGTTGTGCACACCGGGCATCGGCAGTTCGAGCCCGTCGATCCGCAACTGGGTCTGCCGGATGCGATCGCGGATTTCGACCGAGAAGTGCTGCACCCCGTCATGGTTCTCGAGGTCCACCAGCCGCACATCGGCCTGCGGGTTCTTGCCATAGGTGATGACCCGGCGGTCGCGGATCTGTCCGACCAGCGCCTGCACCTCGGGATGGTCGAGGCACATCACCGCGAAGCCGTAGAACGGCACGTTTTCGACGAAGTTGATGAAGGCCTGCTTCACCTTCTCGAAGTCGCCGTAATAGTCCAGGTGCTCGGGGTCGACATTTGTCACGATCGCCACGTCGGCCGGCAGCTTCACGAACGTCCCGTCGGATTCGTCCGCCTCCACCACCATCCACTCGCCACCGCCCAGCCGGGCGTTGGTGCCATAGGCGTTGATGATGCCGCCATTGATGACCGTCGGGTCCAGATTGCCCGCATCGAGCAGCGTCGCGACCAGCGTCGTCGTCGTGGTCTTGCCATGCGTGCCGCCGATGGCGATGGCGTTCTTGAACCGCATGATCTCGGCCAGCATTTCGGCGCGGCGCACCACCGGCAGGCCACGCGCCCGCGCCGCGGCGAGTTCGGGGTTGCCCTTCTTGATCGCCGAGGAAATCACAACCACGGCCGCGTCCTTCAGGTTTTCGGCCGCCTGCCCGATTGCCACCTCGATGCCCATGGTACGCAGGCGCTGCACATTGGGGTTCTCGGCGCTGTCGGACCCCCGAACCTTGTAGCCCTGGTTGTGCAGGATTTCGGCGATGCCGCTCATGCCGATGCCGCCGATGCCGACGAAGTGCACCGGACCGATATTGCGCGGCATCTTCATGTGGTTTTTCCCTTCTGGGCTAGACGTTCAGCGACGTCCGCGAGTTTGACGACAGCGTCCGGCTGTCCGAGTGAGGCCGCCGCTGTCGCCGCCTTGGGCAACACAGCCGGATCACTCAAGAGTGAGGCGAGACGCGTGCCCAGCGATTGGGGCGTAAGCGTGGCCTGCTCCATGATCCAGCCTGCCCCAGCGGCTTCCATCACCAGCGCATTGTTCTTCTGGTCCGCGTCGAGCGCCCCCGGCAGTGGCACCAGGATGGCCGGCCGGCCGAGCACCGTCAGTTCCGCGATGGTCGAGGCGCCCGAGCGCGCGATCACCAGGTGCGCCGCCGCGATCCGCTCCGGCAGGTCGGTGAAGAACTGCTGCAGCTCGACGTTCACCTTGGCCCCCCGGTAGGCCTCGGTCACGCGGTCGAGATCCTCGGCCCGGCACTGCTGCACGAGGCGCAGGCGCTGGCGGATATCGTCCGGCAAGGCCGCTATCGCCGACGGCATCACGTCCGAGAAGATGCGCGCCCCCTGGCTGCCACCAGTCACCACCACGCGGACGAGACCGTCAGCAGTGAAAGCCGGGTACGGCGTTCCCGCCACCGCGATCACCCGGTCCCGCACCGGGTTGCCGGTCAGCACGGTCTTGTCGGCGAACGCTTCTACCTTGAGCGTCCTCGCAAAGCTCAGCGCGATGCTGTTGGCGAACCGCGCCAGTGCCCGGTTGGCCCGTCCCATCACCGCGTTCTGCTCGTGCAGCAGGCCAGGAACGCCCAGCAGCTTGGCGGCAAGAAACGGCGGGAACACCGGGTAGCCGCCAAAGCCGATCACCGCATCGGGCCGCACCGCCGACAGCTTCCCGAAGGCGACGGCCGTACCCCAAGCGATCTTGGCGCCCGCGATCAAGAACTTCACCGGGTTGCGCACCGACGGCGTCGCCGACGGAACGATATGGGTCTGGCTGGCCGGGAACTTGTCGCCATAGGCGGCGACGCGGTGGTCGGTCATCAGCTGGATGTCGTGGCCGCGTCGCCGCAGCTCCTGCGCCAACGCCATGGCCGGGAAGAGATGCCCTCCCGTGCCGCCTGCCATTAGGACGAATGTGCTCATTCGGCGGGGCTTAGCACCGGGGCACGGTAGGCGGGAAGCCCCGTCACCAGCCGCTCCTCGGGCCGCTTGCGCGTGAAGGCGAGCATCAGCCCCATGCCGAACGCGACGGCCAGCATGGAGGTACCGCCATACGAGACGAACGGCAGCGTCATGCCCTTGGGCGGAATGAGGTTCAGGTTCACCGCCAGGTTGATGCCCGACTGCAGCCCGAACTGGATGGCCAGCGTCGATGCCGCCAGCCGCGCAAACAGGCTCGACTGCTCCTGGGCCCCGAGCAGGGCGCGGATGACGATGAAGCCGATCAGGGCCACGAGGCAGAGGCAGAACAAGATGCCGAACTCACCGGCCGCCGCCGAGAACACATAGTCCGCGTGCGCGTCGGGAATGACCTTCTTGGCCATCGACTCGCCGGGCCCGCGCCCGAACCAACCCCCTTCGAGCAGCGAGGAGAGCGCCTTGTCCATCTGGTACGAGCCGTGGACGCTGTCCTCGGGGCTCAGGAAGCTGTCGATGCGCTTGGCGAAGTGGGGGAACAGCGAGTAAGCGGCAAACAGCAGGCCCACTGCACCGACACCCAGCCCGATGATCACGAACCAGGAGATGCCGGAGAGGAACAGCATGGCGCCCCACGTGGCGAGCACCAGTGCGGTCTGCCCGATATCGGGCTGCAGCAGCAGCCCGCCGGCAATCACCGCCATGATGCCGGTGGCCATGATGCGGGCCGGGACGCCCTTCTGCTTCATGCTCTCCGCGAACAGCCAGGCACCGATCACCGCGAAGGCCGGCTTCACGAATTCCGATGGCTGGATGGTGTTGCCCGCGATCGAGATCCAGCGCTTGGCGCCCTTCACCTCGACGCCGAAGCGCAGCGTCAGCCACAGTAGCAGCACCGAGAAGACCAGCGCTCCCAGCGCTACCCAGCGCGCCGCCCGGTGCGGCAGCATCGAGGCCGCCAGCATCACCGGCACGGCCAGTGCCGCGAAGATCGCCTGGCGGATGATGAAGTACCAGGGGCTGAGCCCGATACGCTCCGCTACCGGCGGGCTGGCCGCAAAGCTCAGCATCACGCCGGCCATCAGGAGAAGGATCAGGGCGGCGAGGAGCCCCTTGTCGATCGTCCACCACCACTCGGCGATGGGCGTCTTGCGCTCGCGTGCAAACATTACTCGTGACGCTGCCCTGCCCGGCAGCGCTCCCCGTACGCAACTACCGGCCGACTGTAGGGCGATGATGGTTACGAAGTTCGGAACGAGAATCGCGTTTTGCGAATCGTGATCGATTGGCCTCTGGACGCCCGGCCGACTGCACGATCCTTCTCCCGCCTGCGGGGGAAGGTGGCGGCAGCCGGAAGGGGGGAGCAACAAACTCAAGCCCTTAGCGGAAATCCAACCCAAACTTATCCCCGCTCCTCCACCCCATGCGATTCTCCGAGCGTCACCTGCAGGGCGGGCGCTCGCGACGAACGGACG
>JAEYXQ010000088.1 GCA_023431205.1 Pseudomonadota bacterium
CGTCGTGGTCGAAAAGCACCACCACGAAGTGGCCTCGGCCCAGCACGAACTGGGCATCAAGTTCGCCCCGATGATCAAGTCGGCCGACGACGTGCAGATCTACAAGTACGTCATCCAGCAGGTCGCCCACGCCTACGGCAAGACCGTGACCTTCATGCCGAAGCCGATCTACGGCGACAACGGCTCGGGCATGCACTGCCACCAGTCGATCTGGAAGGACGGCAAGCCGCTCTTCGCCGGTGACCAGTATGCCGGCCTGTCGATGGAAGCGCTGTACTACATCGGCGGCATCATCAAGCACGCCAAGGCCATCAACGCGTTCACCAACCCGACCACCAACAGCTACAAGCGCCTGGTGCCGGGCTTCGAGGCCCCCGTGCTGCTCGCCTACTCTGCCCGCAACCGCTCGGCTTCGTGCCGCATCCCGTTCGGCCAGTCGCCGAAGGCAAAGCGCGTCGAGGTTCGTTTCCCCGATCCGCTGGCGAACCCCTATCTCGGCTTCGCCGCCCTGCTGATGGCCGGCATCGACGGCATCAAGAACAAGATCCACCCGGGCGACCCGATGGACAAGGACCTCTACGAGCTGCCGCGCCAGGAGCTGATGCAGATCCCGACCGTGTCCGGTTCGCTGCGCGAGGCTCTGGAAGCTCTCGACAAGGACCGCGAGTTCCTCAAGGCCGGCGGCGTGTTCGAGGACGACCAGATCGACAGCTACATCGAGCTCAAGATGACCGAAGTCGTCAAGTTCCAGCACACCCCGCACCCGGTCGAGTACGAAATGTACTACTCGGCCTGATCAGGGCGAAAGACCATGGAGGGGCCCTGCGGGGCCCCTTCTCTTTTGCCGGTCAGCGATCCGGATTGTAGCGGCGGAAGGCCTGGACGGCGCGGGCATCCTCTACCCGCTTCAAGATCACGCCGGCCAGGAGGTCCTGCGAATTGGTGGAAAGCCCCTTGGCCGTACGCATGTACTCGCCCATCGCCTCCGCATCGAAACCGGCTTGGCCGATGACCTGCGCCAGCGCTCGGTAGAACGCCTCATCCTCGGCGGGATCGGTGGTGTGCCAGGTGTCGCGGTTGAGATAGGTATCGAAGATTGCGTACATCGCCTCGCTCGCTGTGTCGCCGCCTGAACGGCCATGGTGGCCGTCAGGTTGCCGGCTTTCGGCAAGCAGGTCCAGCACTTAGCCGGTGGCGCGCGCAGCCTCTTCCTCGACCGCCACGGGCGGCGCCATCAGCGCCTCGAGGTCGTCGAACGCCTGCAGCTGCACGAACTGCAGGGCAAAACCCACCTCGATATAGCGCACCACCCGGCCCACCAGCTTGCCGACCGCCATGGGCGTGCCGATCTCGGGCCAGATGTTTGCCGATACCGCCACGCCCGACTGCGAGATGTCGATCACAAAGCAGGGGATGCAGGTACCGTCGGCCAGGGTGATGGTCGTGCGCGGGTCGCGCGGCAGGATACGCTTGTGCTCGCGCTTGTCAGGCACCTGCTCATAGACGTGCTTGCGCTGCCAGACGATCTTGGCGCCGAGCTTGTCGCGCTCGGCATCGGTCAGGGCCAGATCCATGACGAATCCGGACGGCAGGCGCCGGCTGATGCGCCCGCGCAGCATGCCGAAGGAATCGAAATTGGCGGTCACCAGCTCGTTGACCTTGCCCACGACGGGGCCGATCACCACCGCCAGCCGGGTCGAGATCGAGCACAACCGGCAGGCATAGACCGGCAGCGTCTCGGCACCCGTGCGACGCTCGGGCAGGACGTAGCGCCCGCCCGCTGCTCCAATGAAGCGGACGTCGTGCCACTCGAACTGCGATCGGGATGGCAGATCATCCCCGAAGAGTGCAGACGACAAGGCTTCCCCCAAATCCTTTCGACTTTGAGATTATCTAAGCTCAACTTCCTAACGAGTGGTCACGCGCGCCCTTCACATTGTTCTGCCGCGGCAAAGAATGGGCCGGGCGAAGCCACCTCCCGCAACCGCTTCCCGTCGATCTGCAGGAAACGGCTGCCCAGGCCCCGCACGAAGCTGCGGTCATGCGAGACCAGCAGGCATGTGGCGCCATGGCTGACGACCTCGTCCTCCAGCCGCTCCTGTCCCGGAATGTCGAGGTGATTGGTGGGTTCGTCCAGCAGATAGAGGTTCGGCTCGGTGAGCCTCAGCACCAGCAGGCCCAGCCGCGTTCGCTGACCGTAGGAAAGCTGGCCTACCCGCCTGCCCTGCTGCTCCACCGAAAACCCGGCCCCGGCCAGCAGGCTGCGCCGGCGCTGGTCGCCGATATCGAAACGCTGCAGCACCTCGGTCGGCGTCTGCTTTTCGGGCAGGAGCGACAGCGCCTGGTCGAGGTATCCGGCCACCACCTGCGGGCTGGTCCTCAGGCCCGGCACCGCCGTGCCCGCCAGCGCCCGGTGGACCAGCTTGAGAAGCTGCGACTTGCCCGTTCCGTTCGCACCCAGCAGCACCACGCGGTCACCCTGGAACACGTGCAGCTTGTCGATCCGGAACAGGGCCCTGCCGTCCGGTGCGGCGACCTCGACCTCCTCGAAGGCCAGCATCACCCTGGCCTGTGCGCCGGCGTTCACAAGCCGGATGTCGCCGCTTCGCTCCCGATGCACCTCGGCCGCCGCAGCCTCGATCTTTGCCGCCCGCTCCCGCAGGTATTTGGATTTGACCACCAGCAGGTCGCTGCCGGAATTGATGCCGATATTGGTGAGCTTGGCCGCCTGCTTGCGCAGCCGTTCGGCTTCCTTGAGTTCGCGCTCCCGCTGCGCCTCCGCGGCCTCGTCAGCCTCTGCCAGCGCAATGCGGGCGTGGCTGAAGGGCAACCCAAAGGTTACCGACTCCGTCGGCCGCAGGAAGAGCGTGCGGTTGGTGGTGTTGTCGAGGAACTGCCGGTCGTGGCTGGCGATCACCACCGGCACCGACTTCGGCAGCCCGGCGAGCCAGCGCTCCAATTGCGCCAGCCGGGTCAGGTCGAGATGGTTGGTCGGTTCGTCGAGCAGCAGCATGTCGGGCTGCTGGACCCAGGTGCGGGCGATCAGGGCGATGCGCTGCCAGCCGCCGCTGAGTTCGCCCACAAGGCGGTCTCGCATCTCGGCTGGTGTGTCGAACTCGTCGAGCGCCACCTCCACCCGCCAGGCCTCATAGTCGCGCTCCGCCTCCGGCAGCGCTTCGAGCACGGCCTCGCGCAGCGTGAGCACGAGCGAAGCCTTGGGCATGTCCTGCTCGACATAGCCCACCGTCAGCCCGCGTGAGCGCACGACCTCGCCGGTGGTCAGTTCGCCCAGGCCGGCCATGGCACGCAGCAGCGTGGTCTTGCCGCGGCCGTTGCCGGCGACGAGCCCGAGACGGTCGCCTTCGGCAATGACGATGTCGAGGTTGGAAAAAAGCGGTTCGGTGGCGATGACGCCGGCGTTGCGGAGACTGATCGATCCCATCGGAAAATTCCATTGGTGCGGCGCAGACGGCGCCATTTGCCAGAAGATGACGGCGCCAGGGCGAACCGTCAGGATGGGCAAACCAGTGGGATGAGACCGAAAAGAAAGATCCGGACCAGCGCCTGGTCAGCCCTGCAGCGAAAACCGCAGGGCAGGAACAGGGCCGCGCTGGCGATGATGCCGGTAGCTATGCATGCAGCCCTCCTGTTGGCGTGATCGGTGGCGCAGCAATACCGCCGGCTGCCAGTGATGGCAACCGGTCATGCGAAGTAGAACAGCGCGGAAACGCAGAACAACACACCCAGACGCGGGGCAGTCAGATCGGCCAGCCGGTACGCAATACCTGAAAACCCGGCAAACGGCCGATCGAGACGGCGGCTCGAGCCGAGCGGGACAGGGTACGCAAAACAAGTTTCCCGGTCGGCTTGCATACGGCTACTCCAGACCAAAACCGTATGACTTGGTTGTAGCCGCCTGCGCTTAAGAAAGTGCTTTCAAGAAGCAAACGGAATGTAAATCCGCCGCCCGATCTTGGGACACGGAGCCGAGCATTCCCCCCTAGCCTACCGGCCGCAGCCGCTCGCGACCTTCGATCCTGCCGGTGCAGATGTTGAAGTCCAACAGCCACACCCAGCCCTCGCGCGTGGCGCGCACTTGGATGTGCTTGTCCATCTCCACATTGAGCGCGATGTTGTCGTACCCTCGGGCAGCGACGGCTTGGCGCACCTGGTAGTCATTGAGGCAGGTGATCCGCTCGGGGAAGAAATCCGAACGCTCGTCGCCAAAGAAGATGCCGAAGTTGAGGTTCTGCGCGGCGGTCGGCTGGACGAGCAGCCCGGCGCTGGCGATCACGATTGCTGCAAGCGTGCGCATGGCGGTTCCTTTCCGCGCCTTCTGGCGCTATCGGAGAAATCAATCCTCCATCCTGCGTCGGGTTGCTTGAACTGAGGGCCAACGGGCCATTCAGCCGCCGTTCATCTTCGTTCATCCGGTTGTTGGGGAAGAGCGGCGCACCAGGCGGTTCAACCGCACCGTGGCGAGTATGATAGAACCAACGTTCCCGATTCGGTCCCCATTACGGACGATGCATGTCTGAAGACAACGACCTTTTCGGCGCCCGGCCCGAAGCTGTGCCGGTTGATGCCGCCCCCGAGCCCCGCGCCCCGTCCAAGTCGGCGGCAGCGCCGAGCTATTCGGCCGCAGACATCGAGATTCTCGAGGGCCTCGAGCCGGTACGCCGCCGCCCGGGCATGTATATTGGCGGCACGGACTCTAACGCGCTGCACCACCTCTTTGCCGAGGTGATCGACAACTCCATGGACGAGGCCATCGCCGGCCACGCCAACCGCATCGAAGTGCACTTCGGCGCCGACGGCTACATCACCGTCACCGACAACGGCCGCGGCATCCCGGTCGAAAAACACCCCAAGTTCCCCAACCGCTCGACCCTCGAGATCGTGCACACCGTGCTTCATGCCGGTGGCAAGTTCGACTCCAAGGCCTATGAAACCTCGGGTGGCCTGCACGGCGTCGGCGTCTCCGTGGTCAACGCCCTGTCGGACGAAATGGTGGTGGAAGTCGCGCGCGACCAGCAGTTGCACCGCATCATCTTCAGCCGCGGCAAGGTCGTGGAGGACGTGGTCAATATCGGTCGCGTCAACAACCGGCGCGGCACCACCACCCGCTTCCACCCCGATCCGCAGATCTTCGGCGACACCGCCCATTTCTCGGCCGAGCGCCTGTTCCGCATGACGCGGGCCAAGGCCTACCTGTTCGGCGGGGTCGAACTGCGCTGGAGCTGCGACGAGAGCCTCGCCACCAGCGATGTCCCCGCCAAGGCGGTGTTCCACTATCCGGGCGGCCTGCGCGACTTCATGGAAGCGCGCATCGAAGGCGAGACTCGTGTGGTCGACGACATCTTCTCCGGCAGCCTCGGCAAGCCCGGCAGCCATGGGGCGGTCGAGTGGGCGATCGCCTGGACGGTGGGCGATGGCGGCGTCTCGTCGTACTGTAACACCGTGCCTACGCCGGATGGCGGGACCCACGAGTCCGGGCTGCGCACGGCGCTGCTGCGCGGCCTCAAGAACTACGCGGAGCTGACCAAGAACAAGAGCGCCGCGCTGCTGACTGCCGATGACGTGCTGTCCCATTGCAGCGCCATGCTCTCGGTGTTCGTGCGCGAGCCGGAATTCGTCGGCCAGACCAAGGACAAGCTGGCGTCGGGCGAAGCCACCCGCATCGTCGACAACGCCTTGCGGGATGCCTTCGACCATTGGCTGGCAGCCTCCCCCAATCAGGCCGGCAAGCTGCTCGACTGGGCAGTCGAACGCGCCGAGGATCGCCTCCGCCGCCGCAAGGAAAAGGAAATCGACCGCCAGAGCGCGACCCGCAAGCTGCGCCTGCCGGGCAAGCTCGCCGACTGCACGCAGACCGCGGCGCAAGGCGCTGAACTGTTCATCGTCGAAGGCGACTCCGCCGGTGGCTCCGCCAAGCAGGCGCGCAGCCGCGCCAGCCAGGCCGTGCTGCCCCTGCGCGGCAAGATTCTCAACGTTGCCGGCGCCAGTCGGGACAAGCTCGCATCCAGCCAGATCATCCAGGACATCATCCAGGCCGTCGGCTGCGGTACCCGCGATCGCTATCGCGACGAGGATCTGCGCTACGACAAGATCATCCTGATGACGGACGCCGACGTGGACGGCGCCCATATCGCTTCTTTGCTCATGACCTTCTTTTTCCAGGAGATGCCCAGGCTGATCGACGGTGGCCATCTCTACCTGGCCATGCCGCCGCTCTACCGCATCAGTCAGGGCGCCAAGACGCTCTATGCCCGCGATGACGCGCACAAGGCCGAACTGATGGCGACCGAGTTCACCGGCAAGGGCAAGGTGGACGTCACCCGCTTCAAGGGCCTCGGGGAAATGCCGTTCGCGCATCTGCGCGAAACCACCATGTCCCCCGCCACGCGTACCTTGCTTCAGGTCAAGGTGCGCGATGATCTCGATGCGACCCGGATCACGATCGACCGCCTCATGGGCAGCAAGCCGGAGGCCCGTTTCGAGTTCATCCAGCAGAATGCCGCCTTCGTGACTGACCTGGACATCTGACGGCCAGATTAAGACTAACCGCCGCAAGGCCGTTGACTCACCAGGACTTTGCGCTATGGTCCGGCCGCTGGAACACGTCGGGAACGCTGCAGCGCCCGCCGCACCCGGCAGCCCCTGTTGATCCGCGAGTACTGCTTGGAGTCCGGGGGCAATAGTCCGGCGGGTAAGGAGTTTGCCCGCAACCGACAACCCCGGCGCACCGTTCGAATGTTTCGAACCGGGTCTTGCCCGGGTGCAACGTGCGAAGCGGAACCAGACCAACTTGACCGACGATTTCTCCGGCCTCGGCCTATCCACCAAAGTCACCGATGCGGTGACCTCGGCCGGCTACACCAAACCTACCGAGATCCAGGCGCAGGCCATTCCGCACCTTCTGCAGAAGAAGGACCTGATCGGCATCGCCCAGACCGGCACCGGCAAGACGGCGTCGTTCGTGCTGCCGATGCTCACGCTGCTCGAAAGCGGCCGGGCCCGGGCGCGCATGCCGCGCACGCTGATCCTCGAGCCGACACGTGAACTGGCGGCCCAGGTTGCCGAGAACTTCGAGAAGTACGGCAAGAACCACCGCCTCTCGATGGCGCTGATCATTGGCGGCGTT
>JAEYXQ010000151.1 GCA_023431205.1 Pseudomonadota bacterium
CTTGTCGTCCGTGCCGCCCTTTGGCCGGATCCGGTTCGGCAGCTCCGTGAACCGGATCGCCTCGTCCATGAACACGGCCGCCGCTTCGCCGTCGAAACGCTCGACCGCCGCCACATAGGCCTTCACCACATCCAGGTTCTTCATCCCGCACCTCCTAGAACACCGTTCTAGACGCGACACTAGAACATAGTTCTAGCACCGTCTATGGTGCGCAGATGAGTTCTCCCGATGCCCTTTCCAATCGCCGCAGTGCCATCCTCGCAGCCGCCCTGACCGCGTTTCTCGATAAGGGCTATCTCGCCACCAGCATCGCCGACATCCGCCGCCTGAGCGGCGCCACCACCGGCAGCATCTACCATTTCTTTCCCGGCAAGCCCGCACTGGCCGAGGAACTGCTGCGCCGGTTCGTGACGCAGCGGTCCGCTCAGACCCCGGTTCCGGACGGCAACGCCGAAACCCAGATCAGAGCCAGCGTGCGGGGCCTCGTGCTCTGGGGCCTGGCGAACCCTCGCGAGCTTCGCCTCCTCGACGAGCTGCGCAGCCTCGCTCTCTCGACCGAGGAACTCGCCGGCGTCAGCGAACTGCTCCTGAACGGGCAATCGGCAGCGGCCGCGCGGTTTGCCCGGATGCAGGCCGACGGCGAAGTGCGCAAGCTGCCGTTTTCCATTGCCCACGCGCTGATGCTGGGCCCCGCCTATTCCTATCTCCGCCTCGCCGCTCCAACGCCGGCCGAGCAGGCCGAACGGATCGCCGAGCTTTTCGCCGACGCCGCCTGGCAGGCCGTGCGCGCCTAACGCCCCTCTGGCGCCACGCGGATCAACTGCCCGTTTTCGGCGTCGGTCAGCAGGTAGACGGCCTCGTCCGGCCCCACCTGCACCTCGCGAATGCGACCAAGCTGCCCCTCGAACAGGCGCTCTTCGCCCACCACCTCGTCGCCTTCCATGTCGAGCCGCACCAGCACCTGTCCGCTGAGCCCACCGGTCAGGAGGTCACCGTCCCACCCCCCGAACAGCGTCCCCTCATAGAAGTCGAGCCCGGATGGAGAGATCGAAGGGTCCCAGTAGTGGATCGGCTGCTCGAGACCTTCTTTCTCGCTCCCCTCCCCAATCGGCAGGCCGGAATAGTCGACACCAAAGGTGATCACCGGCCAGCCATAATTGGCGCCACCCTTCGGCTTGTTGACCTCGTCCCCGCCGCGCGCGCCATGTTCCACCGTGAACAGCGCCCCGTCCTCCGGTCGGATCGCGGCACCCTGCGGATTGCGGTGGCCGATGCTCCAGAACTCGGGCGCCCACCCGTCGAGCCGCGGATTGTCCTCCGGCACCGAGCCATCCGGCCCTATACGCACGATCCCGCCGGCCAGGTCCTGCGGGTCCTGAGCCCGTTCGCCCACACCTCGCTCGCCCAGCGTCACGAACAGGTTCCCGTCGGCACCGACAACGATGCGCGAGCCGAAATGCCGGTTGCTGTTGGTGAAGCGGTTCATGCGGAAAATCACCTGCGGGTCTTCAAGCCGCCCGCCGTCCCCATCGCGCACCAGCGTGGCGGCCATCACCGCCGTGCCGGTGCCACGCTGCAGCCCGGCAGCGCTCGCCGGTTCGGCATAACTCAGATAAAGCCGTCCACTGCTCTCGAAATCCGGCGCCAGTTCCACGTCCAGCAGCCCGCCCTGCCCCCGTGCCTCCACCTCGGGCACGCCCTCGATCTCCGGTCCGACCACGCCGCCGGCCACGATCCGCAACCGCCCGCCGCGCTCAGTCACCAGCATCGCGCCGTCCGGCAGGAAGCTCAGCGCCCAGGGATGCTCCAGTCCCTCCGCGATCACCGTGGCTTGGAGCACACCGGCACTGCTGTCGGTCGTCGCCTGCGCCCACGCAGCCATCGTGCCGAGTAGACCGGCCAGCGCAACGCAGATGATCGACGGTCTGTGCATCCTGCTACTCCCCCGGGGACTTGAATACCTATGTGGACAGGGCCATGTTGCTGGAAGACCCCGCTTGACCCGAACGCGTCGGGCGGGCAACCTGCACCCATCTCCCCGAAAAACTTGTCGTGAAGCTGATGCCGAACGCGTTTGGCGAGGAGATCGCTATGTATTTTGCCGGCCCTGGGAGGGCAGACGAATGGACAAGATCCCCATGACGGTTCAGGGCCACAAGGCCCTTGCCGCCGAATTCGAGCATCGCACCAGCAATGAGCGCCGCCGCATCATCGACGCCATCGCCGAAGCGCGCGCTCACGGCGATCTGTCCGAGAACGCCGAATACTCGGCGGCCAAGGAGCAGCAGAGCCTGAACGAAGGCCGCATCAAGGAACTCGAGACCATCCTTGCGCTGGCCGAGATCATCGACGTCAGCAAGCTGTCCGGTGACGCGGTCACCTTCGGCGCCACCGTCACCTTCCTCGACGAAGACACCGAGGAAGAAAAGACCTACCAGGTCGTGGGCGATCCGGAGGCCGACGCCTCCGCCGGCCGCATCTCGATTTCCTCGCCGATTGCCCGCGCCATGATCGGCAAGGCCGTGGGCGATTCGTTCGAGGTTGCCGCTCCTGGTGGTGCGCGCAGCTACGAAATCCTCAAGATACGGTTTGTGTGACGCCTAATCTTTGGGCAAATGCCCGGTTCGGGTGTGACATTTCCGTTTGTTCCACAGCCCGCTGGCCGTCCGCCAGCGGGTTTACCTTGAAAGAAGCCGTGGTCGCCCCTTAACTAGTGTTTGAGGGAGAGCTTCTGCCTTTTGTCGGAGAGCGTTGCGATGCACGCGAAAGTCATCATCATCGGGTCCGGTCCCGCCGGCTACACGGCTGCGATCTACGCAGCCCGCGCCATGCTGGAGCCGGTGATGATCCAGGGCCTGCAGCCCGGTGGTCAACTGACCATCACCACCGATGTCGAGAATTATCCCGGCTTCGCCGACGTTATCCAGGGCCCCTGGCTCATGGAGCAGATGAAGGCGCAGGCCGAGCATGTCGGCACGAAGATCGTCAACGACATCATCGTCTCCGTCGATTTCGATCGCCGGCCCTTCGTGCTGACCGGCGACAGCGGCGACACCTACACCGCCGACAGCGTCATCATCGCGACCGGCGCCCAGGCCAAGTGGCTTGGCCTTCCGTCCGAGTCTCGCTTCCAGGGCTTTGGCGTCTCCGCCTGCGCCACCTGCGACGGCTTCTTCTATCGCGGCAAGCAGGTACTGGTCGTCGGTGGCGGCAATACCGCCGTTGAGGAAGCACTGTTCCTCACCAATTTTGCCGAGAAGGTGATCCTGGTTCACCGCCGCAACGAGTTCCGTGCCGAGCGCATCCTGCAGGAGCGCCTGTTCAAGAACCCCAAGATCGAGGTGCGCTGGAACACCGAGGTCGAGGAGATCGGTGGCGCCCCCATGCCGCCGTCGGTGAATTCTGTCACCCTGCGCGATGTCGTCACCGGCCGCACCTATGAGCAGCCGATCGACGGCGTGTTCGTCGCCATCGGCCACGCTCCGGCGACGTCGATCTTCGCCGGCAAGCTCGACATGAAGCCCGGCGGCTACCTGCAGGTGAAGCCCGGCACCACCGAGACCAATATCCCCGGCGTCTTCGCCGCGGGCGACGTTACCGACGACGTCTATCGTCAGGCGATCACCGCCGCGGGCATGGGCTGCATGGCCGCGCTCGAGGCGGAGCGCTTCCTGGCCGAACACGAACTGGCAGAAGCGGCGGAGTAGGACCGCTCACCACCCCAACCAAAGGCGTCACGAGTAATGCTCGACTGGGACAAGCTGAGGATCTTCCACACGGCCGCAGAGTCGGGCAGCTTCACACATGCCGCCGAAAAGCTGGGGATGAGCCAGTCGGCCGTTTCGCGGCAGATTTCCGCGCTCGAGGACGATCTCGGCCTGAAGCTCTTCATCCGCCACGCCCGCGGGCTCGTCCTCACCGAAGTGGGCGAGCAGCTGTTCCGCACCGCTCACCGCATGCACTGGGAACTGCAGCAGGTCGAGACGCAAATGTCGGAGTCCCAGGACGTTCCGACCGGCCCGCTGATCGTCACCACCACGGTGGGTATCGGCTCCACCTGGCTGAGTTCGCGGCTGGATGAGTTCCTGAAGCTCTATCCGCTGATCCAGCTCGAAATCCGCCTCAACGACGCCGAGCTCGACCTCGCCATGCGCGAGGCCGACGTCGCCATCCGCCTGCACCGCCCCAACCAGTCGGAGATGATCCAGCGCAAGCTGTTCACCGTGCACAACCACTTCTACGCCTCGAACGCCTATATCGAGGAGCACGGCGCCCCCTCCTCTCCGGAGGATCTCGACAACCACCGCATCATCAGCTTCGGCGAGCCGGTGCCCTCCTATCTCGGTGACATCAACTATCTCGAGCGCATGGGGCGTTCTGACTCCAGCCCGCGCCGCGCCGTGCTCAAGGTCAACGCCATCTACGGCATGATGCAGGCCGCCCGCGCCGGCATCGGCATCGCCATGCTTCCCGCCTATGTCACCGAAAAGGAAGACGGGCTGGTCCAGGTGCTGCCCGAGATCGAACTGCCCGCCTACGAGGCCTATTTCGTCTACCCGCCTGCCCTCAAGAACTCCAAGCGCGTCGGCGTCTTCCGCGACTTCCTGGTCGGCAAGGCCCGCGAGTGGAGCTTCTAAGACCTCGACCTCTCGGCACATCCGGAACGATCCCCTTGTCCCTCTGGACAGAGGGATGGGGTTAGGGGTGCTGCCGCACGCGCAGCGCCTGATGGTATCCTGTAGATCACGAGAGCCTGGAGCTCGCTGACACCGGAGCGCCGATGCCCCGCATCACCACCATCGCCTTCGACGCCGACGACACCCTCTGGCAGAACGAGCAGTTCTTCCGCATCACCGAGGATCGCTTCGTTGCCCTGCTCGCCGGCTATGCCGATGCTCCGGACCTGCGCCAGCGCCTGATAGCCTCGGTCACCCGCAACCTCGATTTCTACGGCTTCGGCAGCAAGGGCTTTGCCCTGTCGATGATCGAGACGGCGCTCGAGGTCACCGAGCACCGCGTCCCCGGCTCGGTCATTGCCGAACTCCTCGCCGCCGGCCGCGAACTGCTCACCTACCCGATCGAAACCCTGCCGCATGTCGATGCCGCCCTCGCGGCCCTCCAGCCGGATTACCGGCTCATCCTCGTCACCAAGGGGGACGTCTTCGATCAGGAGCGCAAGCTCGCCGCCTCCGGCCTCGCTGACTACTTCGCCGCAATCGAGATCGTCTCGGACAAGTCGGCTGCAACCTATGCGCGCATCTTCGCCAGACACACCGAAGGCGCGGCCCACACCGCCATGGTCGGCAACTCACTCCGCTCCGACATCCTGCCCGCTCTCGAAGCGGGTGCAGCCACCGTCTATGTCCCCCACGAACTCACCTGGAGCTGGGAGCAGGCGGACGAACCAGTCCACCCGCGCTATGCACGCATCGCGCATCTGGGGGAGCTGCCGACTGTCCTTCAGCAGCTTTCAGGGCAGGAATAGCTGCCGCTTCCGCATGCAGCATGTGCATGGCGAATATGCACCTTGCCCGGTTGTTGAGCAGGCGGGAGCGTCCTATATCGCACGCAGCTCGGCGGCGCGCTTCCTCCTCCCTTGTCGCGCCGCTGCGTTCCCTCCCTTGTGGAACCCATGGTTCTACATTCCCTTTGGCCCCGCTCTCCCGAGTGGGGCTTTTTTTCGTCCCGAACGAGGACCTGCGGGAAACGCATGGCTGACATGTCAGACATCTTATTGTCGACTGAGCCGCTGGAGTTCATATGTGTCTCGTCGCTGCAGCGTTTCCGAACCTCCTCCTCCCTCGGTCTCGTCTCGCGACACCCGGACTGCGTTGAGACCTCCTCCCTCGACCGGTCCATGGCAGAGCGCATCCTCCTCCTGCTCTCTGCCCCCAACTAAAAGGCCCTGTCTTCGGACAGGGCCTTTTCTTTTGCGCTGACGGTAGCCTGCTTGACAGAATGTCGCTGTCCCCAGTGCATGGCTGGCATGTACCCAACCGCATTGCTGACCAGACGGTCAAAATCTATATCTCTCCTTGTCGCTGGAACGCCGCTCCGTATCCTCCTCCCTCGGACCCGCGTGAGGCGACATCGAACCGAAGCCGTATCCTCCTCCCTCGGCCTAGGTTCACCGGCCCGGTGCAATCCTCCTCCCTGCACCCGGGCCTTACTTTCGATTTGGCTTCGGCCCTATCATCAGGCTCCAACTTCGGTTGGAGCCTCTTTTTTTTGCCCGCTCGCATGAATCTGCATGGCAGCGTTTCCCAAAGCGCGTTTGCCTGCCCGCTGCCACGGCCCGATACTGCCCTTGACCAGATCGGCGGCTTTTCGTGGTGGAGGCCGCCCCTCCAAGGTCAGACGCTTCGGCATTTGACCCCCAGACCCCGCCCATCCCCTCGGGCGGGGTCTTCTTTTTTCCGGGGTTCAGGCCACGCCGCTGCAGAATTCCTGGATCTTGCGCACCGCCGCCTCGAGCTCGTCCGTGCTCGCCGCATAGCTCAGCCGGAAGTGCCCGGCGAGGCCGAAGGCGCTGCCATGCACCAGCGCCACCCCGGTTTCCTCCAGAAGGCCCAGCACGAAATCCTCGTCCGTCGCCAGCTTGCGGCCGCCGGCGCTGGTCTTGCCCAGCAGCGCCGTGCACGATGGGAAGACATAGAACGCGCCCTCCGGCGTGAGGCACTCCACCCCCGAAGCAGCATCGAGCCCCGACACCACCAGGTCACGCCGCGCCTGGAACGTCCGCCGCCAGTCGGCGAGGAAGTCCTGCGGCCCGTTCAGCGCCGCCACCGCCGCCCATTGCGAGATCGAGGTCGGATTGGTTGTCGACTGGCTCTGCAGCTTCAGCATCGCCCCCAGCAGCGGCCGCGGCCCGGTGCAATAGCCGATGCGCCAGCCGGTCATGGCATGCGACTTCGATACCCCGTTCATGGTCAGCGTCCGCTTCTGCAGGGCGGGCTCGACCTGGGCGATCGTCGCAAAGCTGCCGCCATCATAGACCAGCACTTCATAGATATCGTCGGTGAGGATGTGCACCTGCTCGTGCCGCAGCAACACCTCGGCGAGCCCCTTGAGCTCCGCCGCCGTGTAGGCCGCGCCGCTGGGGTTGGATGGGGTATTGAGGATCAGCCACTTGGTTCGCGGGCTGATCGCCGCCTCAAGCACCTCCGGCGTCAGCTTGAACCCGGTGGACGCATCCGCCAGGGCCAGCACCGGGTCGGCGCCGCACAGCCGCACGATTTCGGGGTAGCTCACCCAATAGGGCACCGGCACCACCACCTCATCGCCCGGGTTCAGCGTCGCCATCAGCGCATTGAAGATGATCTGCTTGCCGCCCGATGACACGAAGCAGTCGGCCGCGGTCACATCCAGCCCATTGTCGCGGCGGAACTTGGCCGCCACGGCCTCCTTGAGCTCGGGAATGCCGTCGACATTGGTGTAGCGGGTCTTGCCGCTGTTGATGGCGGCGATCGCCGCCTCGCGCACATGCTCCGGCGTATCGAAGTCCGGCTCGCCAGCGGAAAGCGCGATCACCTCACGGCCCTCGTCCGCCATGGTCCGCGCCTTCTGCGAAATCGCCACCGTCGCCGACGGCGCCACCCGCCCCAGAGCTTCCGACAAGAACCCCATCGCATCCTCCCGAATTGCCGCCGGAGCGATACTGGCACTTCCCGCCGCCTGCAACCTCAGAGTGGGGCCTCGTCTCGCACCCCGACGCGACTCCCCTCGCCCCTCCGGGGAGAGGGGCCGAGGGTGAGGGGCTCTTCCCGAGCTCCTATCGCGGCGCTGCCGTGCTCTCCCGCACCACCAGCTTTGGCGTCAGCAAATGCCGCCCCTCGACCTGCACCCCGCCAAGTGCTGCATCCACAGCCCGGCGGGCGATTTCCGCCATCGGCTGCTCCACCGTTGTCAGCTTCGGCGTCGACACCGCTGATTCCGGCACACCGTCAAAGCCCACAATCGACACGTCTCCGGGCACGGTTCGCCCACTGCGGAACAGCCAGTCGATCGCGTGCATCGCCACCCGGTCCGACATCGCCAGGATCGCCGTCGGCGATTCCGCCCCCGCGAACAGCCCCTCCATGGCCGCCGCGATCGTCGCCGGATCGGCCTGCGTCTCGAACACCGGCACCGTCTCGCGCCCGATGCCCGCAGCCTCGAGCGCCTGCCAATAGCCATGGGCGCGGTCCCGCGAGGTCGAATAGAGCGCCGCCTCGATCTCCGCCGGCGTCACCTGCCCCGCATGGTTCGGGCTGAGTTCCGTCGACAGGATCCCGAAGCGGCGGTGCCCCAGGCCGATCAGGTTCTCCGCTGCGAGCCGTGCGCCGAGCACATTGTCGACCCCGATCGCCGGCACCGTGGTGTCGCCCGCCCCGATCGCCAGCGCCACATAGGGGAGCTTGCGCGCCCGCGTCACCTCCACCAGTCGCTCGCCACCCTCGACGCACAGCAGGATGAAGCCGTCGACCACCGCCGACTGGATGTTCCAATCCACCCGCTCTTCGCTCAGCGCCGAAACCAGCGCCACCCCCGCCCCCTGCGCATCGCAGATATCGGAGATGTGCTTGAGCAGGTCGCGCGCCCACAGATCCTCGAAAAAATAGCTCAGCGGCTCGATCGCCGCGACGCCGACGGCGTTGACCCGGCCCGCGCGCAGCAGCCGCCCGGCGACGCTGGGGCCGCCATAGCCGAGCCGCTCCGCCACCGCCAGCACGCGCTCCCGCACTTCCTCGCGCACCAGCTCCGGCTTGTTGAACACATTGGATGCAGTGCCCTGCGACACCCCCGCCTCGCGGGCCACGTCACGGAGCTTCACCCCGTCTTCCGCTACAACTTTTCTCGCCATCCCAGCAGCATAGCCGATATTTTGTATCGGTTCAATTTTTCCTTGACGGAGAGAGTATGGAGGCGCATATTTGAACCGGTTCAAGCACCACTGCGTTAGCCGATTGAACCGATTCAAGGAGAACAGCCATGATCCCGGCCAGCTATGTCTTCAAGGGCTACTACCACGATCGTTGGGAAGCGCCCGCCGCCACTCAGCAAACCCCCGCCAGCACTTCGGGCCGCAGCGGCGGCACGCTGATCCCCCACACCTGGTTCAGCCGCCCGCGACTGACCGGCCCCCGCCCCGCCAGCCTTCTCCACACATGAGCGCTCCCGCTTGCTTTTCTCTACCGAAAGCACCCCGCCCCTCCTCTTCCCCTTTCAGGGGGAGGGCGTGAATGGAGGTACGGGGGAAGCGCCGCCACAAAATCGCCCCACCATCAACCCACTGCCGGCCCATTCCACGCGCTCTATGATCGTCATCGCCACTGGTCAGGCCCGACGATCCCATGCCCAAGTCCTCTTCTCCGCGTCGCTTCCGCATCCGCCTCTACGCAGTCCTCTCCGGGCTGCTAGCCACAATCGGCGCTGCGGCCGCCCTGTTTGCCGGTGTGACCCCGGCAACCGCGGCGAACCTGGCCAGCCAGCCGGACACGCAGATTGCCGTGTTCATGGTGCCACTCACTCTGCTGGTGGTGGCGGTCCTTTGCGAGGTGTCGCGCTTTGCCTTGCGCGGCCCCTTGCCGGCCGAACTCCCTCGGCCATCCTCCCGGCGCCCTCTGTCCTCCCAGGAGGGTTAGCCGCGGGGACTTCCAGGCTCCTGACGATGACTCGGCCGGCGCAAGCTGGCCTTTTTCTTGTCCGCCTTCCGGCTGATTGCTCTCGCCGCCGCCGAGGTTCACACTCCTCCCCTGCAAGGAGGAACTGACCATGCTTGTCGAGACCATCCTCAAGGCCAAGGGCACCCTGGTCCACACCCTGCCCGAAACCGCCACCCTCGCCGAGGCCGTAACCCTGCTCAACCGGCACAATATCGGGGCCGTGGTCGTCACCAGCCCGGACGGAGCCGTGACCGGCATCCTCTCCGAACGCGACGTCGTCCGCCGCCTCGGCACCGACCCGGCCGCGACCCTGTCGCTCCGCATCGCCGAGTGCATGAGCCGCGCCGTGGTCACCGCCGGCCGCACCGCACCGATTGCCGAGATCATGGAAACCATGACCCGCCGCCGCATCCGCCACGTTCCCGTGGTGGATGGAGGCGACCTTGTCGGCATCGTCTCCATCGGCGACGTGGTCAAGCTCAAGATCGAAGAGGTGGAGCACGAGGCCGAGGAACTGCGCAGCTACATCGCCTCCTGAGGCCGGCGCGGGGTCAACCTTACCAACCTTGCGAAGCTTTCATCGCCTCGCAAGGACGTGAACAGCTTGGCTCACCTACTCTTCTTCGCATGCCGGCACCTCCCCGGCACCCATGCAGAGGAACACGCCATGAAGACGCTTCACTCGACGGCCCTGATTGCCCTTCTGACCGCCACCCTCGGTCTCTACGCCGCGGCGCCCGCCACGGCGCAGGGCCCCATGGACGGCCCCATGCAGTTCCACCGACAGCACGGCGGCCCCGGCCCCATGCACAGCGGGCCCGGCTTCGGCGGCGGCGCCTTCGGCTTTGGCTTCGGTGCCGGCGCCGAGGCGGTGGAAATTGCCCTGGTCCGCCTCAGCCACCGCGTGGACCTCACCGCCGAACAGCAGCCGCTGTTCGATGCCTTCCGCGAGGCAGCCCTGGCTGCCGCCACTGACCTCGAAGCCAAGGTCGACGACCTCAAGCCCGGCAACACCGACGACTCCGGCATCGCCGCCCGCTTCTCCGATCGCCTCGCTGTCGAGCGCGCCCGCCTCGAAGCAATGGAAGCGGTGGAGCCCAGCCTTACAGCCTTCTTCGACAGCCTCACCGACGGGCAGCTCAAATCCCTCGAACCCCGTCGCGGTGGCCGCCCCCACTTCCGCCTCTTCGGCCCCGGCAACGCCTCCCCCGAGGAAGCGCCCGACGCCGCAACCAACGGCTGACACCGGTCTCAACCACTATCGCCTTCTCCCGTTGCGGGAGAAGGTGCCCGAAGGGCGGATGAGGGGTTCCTCTCCACAATTGCCCTGCCCGGCGCATTCCACTACCACTGGGTCCGGACCAAACCTCCGGACCCTGCCTATGACCAGCCTGCCGCTTGACCCCGCGCGTATCCGCGCGTTCTTCCCCGCCTTCTCCGAACCGAGCCTTCAGGGTCAGGCCTTCTTCGAAAATGCCGGCGGGTCCTATACCGCCCAGCCGGTCCTCGACCGGCTCGATCGCTACTACCGCACCACCAAGGTCCAGCCCTATGGCGTCTACCCTGCCTCGGCCGAAGCCGGCGAAGCCATGGACCTTGCCTTCAGCCGCATGGCTCAGGCGCTCAACGTCACCCCCGACTGGATCCAGTTCGGCCCCTCCTCCTCCGCCAACACCTACGTGCTCGGCACCGCCTTCGCCGGCTGGCTGCAACCGGGCGACGCCGTCGTCGTCACCGACCAGGATCACGAAGCCAATGGCGGTGCCTGGCGGCGGCTCGAGCGCCACGGGGTCGAAGTGCGCGAATGGAAGGTCGATCCCCAGACCGGCCGCCTCGCCCTCGCCGATCTCGACCGCCTGCTCGACAGCAAGGTGCGGCTGGTCAGCGCCCCGCACTGCTCCAACATCGCCGGCGAGATCAATCCGGTCGCCGACATCGTCTCTCGCGCCCACGCCATGGGCGCCCTGGCCGCCATCGACGGCGTCAGCTACACGCCGCACGGCCTGCCCGACCTCGCCGCCCTCGGCGCCGACATCTATTTCTTCTCCACCTACAAGGTGTACGGCCCCCATCAGGGCGTTCTCGCCATCCGCCCCGAACTTGCCGCCCAGCTTCCCAACCAGGGCCACTTCTTCAACGACTTGAAGCCGCGCTACCGCCTGACCCCGGCCGGCCCCGATCATGCCCAGATCGCCGCTGCCGCCGGCGTAGTCGACTACCTCGAAGCCGTCGCCGCCCTCGCACCCGCCGATATCGGCGGCACCGATCCCTTCCGCCGCGCCCACGCCGCCATGCGGGCGCAGGAGATCGCCCTGGCAACGCCCCTGCTCGACTACCTGGGCCGCCGCAACGATATCCGCCTGATCGGTCCCGGCGACCCGCAAAAGCGCGCCCCCACCATCGCCATTGCCCATCGCGACCCCGGCGCCGAACTGGCCGGGCGGCTCGCCCGGCACGGCATCATGGCCGGAGGCGGCCATTTCTATGCCTGGCGCCTGCTCCAGGCCGTCGGCATCGACCCAAATCATGGCGTCCTGCGCCTCTCCTTCGTCCACTACACCACCCCCGAAGAAATCCAGCAGCTCATCGCCGCCCTCGACGCAGAACTCTAGAGGCTGCATTGCCCTGCCCCATACTCGGTGTCATCCCCGCGAAAGCGGGGATCCATCCTGAGATGTTGAGCGCGCCAGTCGGGAGTGCTTCCAGGCTCGCCTTGCAACCTCCTGTGCCTCCACACCCACCGAGCGCCATCCATGCCCCGCCCCCTCGCCACCCTCCTGCTGATCATCTGCACCGCGCTCTGGGGCTTTGCCTTCATCGCCCAGAAGACGGCTATGGACGTCATGGGCCCGCTCACCTTTGCCGGCACCCGCTACCTTCTGGGCGGCCTGTTGGTGCTGCCCCTCGCCCTGTGGGAATACCGCCGCCGCAAGCGGGCCTTCACCCGCGCCGACCTGCTCCTCACCGCCGCCATGTGCCTCGCCTTCTTCGGCGGCTCATGGCTGCAGCAGGCCGGTCTCGCCACCACCACCGTCACCAATGGCGGCTTCCTCACCGGTCTCTACGTCTTCTTCGTGCCAATCGTCGGCTGGCTCCTGTTCCGCGCCCTGCCCCACCCTGCGGTGTGGCTTGCCGTCCCCGCAGCACTCGTCGGCATCTATCTGCTGAATGGCGGCGAGCTCGAGAGCTTCACCATCGGCGACATGATGATCATCATCAGCGCCGTGTTCTGGGGCTTCCACGTCACCCTGCTCGGCCATCTTGCCCGCACCACCGGCCTGCCGATCACCGTCTCGGCCGCCAGCTTCCTGGTCGCCGGCATCCTCGCCACCGCCATCGCTCTGCCCACCGAAGCGCCGACGCTGTCCGGCATCGGCGCCGGCTGGCTCGAGATCCTCTATGCCGGCGTTCTGTCCACCGCTGTCGGCTTCACCCTCCAGGCGGTCGGCCAGCAATACGTGCCTCCGGCCAATGCGGCCGTCATCCTCTCGGCGGAATCCTTGTTCGCGGCGCTGGGCGGCGCGCTCTTGCTCGGCGAACGCCTGCCGCCGGTCGGCTATGCCGGCGCCGCCCTCATCTTCCTCGCCATCGTCACCGCCGAAGGCCTGCCGCCACTGCTCGAACGCCGCCGCCAGCACACCTTCAAGCCAACCAACTGAGCCCTAGAGCACCCAGTCACCCACATGCTCGATGTCACCTCGGCCCTGAGCCGGGGCCCATCTCGAGATGCCGCCACCGGTGATGTGTGGCACCCACCTCAAACCCCGCCGCTACTCCGCGTACCGGTACATCTGGTAGGTCTTGCACACCACCAGCAGCACACAGCCCTTCAGCGTGATCTGGTCCTCGCTGACCTGCGTGATCGTGCCCTCCGCCCGGTGACCATAAAGGTTCAGCGTCCCCTTCCAGAGACCAGGGCCGATCTGCGGGGCATGGTCGATGACCATGGTGTTCATGTAGGGCAGGTTCTCGGCATTGTCGGCGCCATTGCCGAGCCAGATCAGCTCGCCGCACAATTGCGTGCCGTCGCCGCACATGGTGACGTCATAGCGGGAGTCGCGCATCTCGATCTCCCACACGCCCACCGGCGACGCCATGGCCGGCACCGCAACGCTCATGCCCAGCACCAGCGCCAACGCCATTCGCATCAACTTCTTCATCAACACCTCCGAAACTTCGATCCCATCGTCTCCGCTCCAAGCTGAACTGCGGCTGAACGGTTCCCGTCATGGCAGCGTCACATCGGCTCCATAGGGTGAGTTTGTTCCGCTCATCCCCTGTTGCGGAACCCGGCCCGCGCCTCAGCAACGGGCCGCAGGGAGTACCGTGCCCCGCAAGCGGTCTCCTTCGACCCCCAAGGCCACTCGCCGTCCGTCTTGGACGGCTTCTTTTTGTCTCCTTGCGCCCACCGCGTCTTTTTTGTGGACCATCCTCTTTCCCGCTCGCGCCCGGCGCGGCTCTCCGCCACAACGGTCGCAACGACGGAGGCCGGCGGTGGCCAAGCTCTACTTTTCCTACGCGGCGATGAATGCGGGCAAGTCCACGCTCCTGCTCCAGGCCGCCTACAACTACCGCGAGCGCGGCATGCGCCCGCTGCTCTACACCTCCGCCCTCTATGTCGACGGCGGCCAGGGCCTAATCTCCTCCCGCATCGGCATCTCCGAGCCCGCCGAACTCTACGCCGGCGATACCGACATCTATGTTTCGGTCCGCGAGCACATCGACGTCGCCAAGGTGGATTGCGTCCTCGTCGACGAAGCGCAGTTCCTCACCGCCGATCAGGTCTGGCAGCTCGCCCGCGTCGCCGACCGCCTCAACGTGCCGGTAATGTGCTTCGGGCTGCGCACCGATTTCCAGGGCCAGCTCTTTCCCGGTTCGCGCGAACTGCTTGCGATCGCCGACTCGCTGCGCGAAATTCGCACCATCTGCGAGTGCGGGGCCAAGGCTACGATGGTGGTTCGTCAGGACAGCACCGGCCGGGTGCTCACCGAGGGCGACCAGGTCGCGATCGAAAAATCCGTCTACGTCTCCCTCTGCCGCAGGCACTGGGAAGAAGCGGTGGGCCGCTGGCCCGTGAAGGGCCCCTGACCATGGAAAATGCCAGCTCCGAACCCACCGGCACCCTGACCATCCGCACCCTCGCCATGCCGGCCGACACCAACCCTGCCGGCGACATCTTCGGCGGCTGGGTGATGAGCCAGATGGACATCGCCGGCGCTATCGCGGCCGTCGAACGGGTCCAGGGCCGTGTCGTCACCGTCGCGGTGGAAGCCATGACCTTCATCGCCCCGGTCAAGGTCGGCGATATCCTCTGCGTCTACACCGACATCGAGCGCATCGGCACCACATCGGTCACTGTCGCCATCGAAGCCTGGGTCCGCCGCGGCCGCCTCCATGATCGCGTCAAGGTCACCGAAGCCCGTTACGTCTACGTCGCTCTCGACGACCAGGGCCGCAAGCGGGCGATCAACTCTGGAAACGCCCCGACAACGGCTTGAACGCTTCCGTTCAGGCAGCGTTCAGCTGCGATGTGTTGTAACAGGTCGAAGGCTCACGTGGCCGTTTCGGAGTAAGTCTATGAAGAAGTTCCGCCTGGGCGTTGTCGCCCTTTTGACGCTGGTGGCCAGCACCACCGCGGCCTTCGCCGTACCCGGCATCATCAAGTCCGACACTCCCCTCCTTGCCGGCCCGAGCATGGACTCTGCCGTCATCGGCACCTTGGCGGCCAACCAGCCGGTGGAGGTGGGTCAGTGTGGCGGCGGGCTTTGCCCGGTCAGCGCCAACGGCCAGTCCGGCTGGGTCTCGGACCGGAACATCGCCTTCAGCCGGCGACAGGCACCACAGCCTCAACCGCAACCGCAGCCACAGCCTCAACCACAGCCGGCCCCGTGGCCGCAGCCCCAGCCCTGGCCTCAGCCGCAACCCTGGCCCGAGCCCCAACCCTGGCCGCAGCCGCAGCCGCAGCCGCAGCCGCCCGTCTGGGAGGATGCCGGCGCCTGCTTCTACAGCCAGCGCAATCTCGGCGGCTCCAGCTTCTGCCTCGAAGAAGGTGAGAGCTTCGCTCGCCTCCGCAACTGGGATGAGCGCATCCGCTCCGTCGAGGTATTCGGTGGCGCCAGGGTCGACCTGTGCAGCGAACGCAATTTCCGCGGCGCCTGCGTCACCCTGCGCTCCAGCGCCTCGCGCCTGCCGCCGCAGCTCGACCGCCAGGTCACCTCTGTCGAGGTCTACTAGTCGACCCCCTGACCATTCAGGTGCCGTTCAGTTTCGAACTGGCACCTGATGTCCAGCAACACCCGGTCTGCATGACTTGTTGTTGCTCTCGCCCCAGGAGCCGGAACCCTTTTTCGGGCCGCTCCGTTTCTGGGGCAACTCGAAACCATGCTGTCGGTCGAACAGCGTCACCCCGATGAGCGGGGCCGCCCGGCAGCCCAGGAGCACAAGAAAAATGAACCGCCACACTCGCAAGATGCTGCTGAACCTGGCCACTGCAACCGCTGTGGCGGCAACAGCCGTCGTCGTCTTTCTGCCCGCCGCGCAGGCCGCGCCCGGCACCATCACCAGCAACGTCAACGTGCGCTCCGGTCCGGGCACCGACTACCAGGTCGTCGATACCGTCCGCCGCGGCACCCAGGTTGATGTTCAGCAGTGCCAGGGCTCCTGGTGCTACATCGTCAAGTCCGGTCCGGACGGCTGGGTGTCGGCAAACTACCTGAGCGCCGGCGGCAATCCGGTGAACCCGTCCCAGCCCGGCCTCTCCTTCGGCATCCAGGTCCCGGGCGGCCCCTCGATCAACTTCGGCGTCGGTCAGCCCCAGCCCCAGCCGCCGCGTCCCGGCCCCGCTCCTGCTCCCGTGCCGACCTTCGGCGAAGCCTGCTTCTACGACCGCACCAATTTCCGCGGCGGCAGCTTCTGCCTCGAGCAGGGCGAGAGCATCCGCAATCTCGGTGACTGGCGCGACCGCATCTCCTCGCTCGACAACGCCGATGGCCTGTCGGTGCAGGTCTGCTCGGAGACCAATTTCCGCAACTGCCGCACCTACACCACCAGCGCTCGCAACCTTGGCGACTTCGACGACTACATCGCTTCGATCCGCATCCGCTGAGCCGCTGCACATCGCTGGTCACATCGAAAAAGGCGCCCGCACCGGCGCCTTTTTTGCCTTCCCCGCGACCCCTTGCTCGCGATAGTCTGCGCTGGTTCGACTTCGAGGGTCCGCATGTTCGCTCTTCGCCGCCTTGCCGCTGTCTTTCTTGCTCTCGCCAGCCTTGCCGCGCCTGCGCTTGCCGCTTCCGAGTCCGGCAGCCATGGCTGGAGCACCGCCAACCTCACCCTGCGCGACGGCCCCGGACCGGTCTACGCGGTCACCGGCGAAATCCCGGCCGACACCGCCATCAAGATCCTGCGCTGCCAGCGCCTGTGGTGCGTGGTCGATGGCCCCGGGGGTCGCGGCTGGGCCAGCAAGGATCACGTCTCCTTCGGGAACACGTCCACCCCCTGGCCGGGCGGCGTCAACCCCGACTACGCCTATGGCGAGGGCGGCACCGTCTGCTTCTACACCGGCACCAACTACACCGGCTCACGCCTCTGCGCCGGCGGCGGCCAGGTCTTCCCCGACCTTGCCCTGCGCGGCCTCGACAACGTCTTTGCCTCGGTGGAAGTGATTGGCCGCGCCTCCGCTGCCGCCTGTCGCGACCGTTTCTTCCAGAGCTATTGCGAACGCATCGTGGCGTCCCAGCCGGTGCTGGACCGGTATCTCGCCCGCAACCTGTCCTCCATCCGCGTCTACTGAAGCGGGTGAGGCCAGGGCCTCACCGCACCAGCGGGAACACGCGCCGCACGCGCTCCTCGCGCAGCCACAGCGCCACCCACACGGCAATGCCGACATAGATGCTGAACAGCGTGTGGCTGAACAGCGGATTGTCCACCCTGAGATTGGCGGCCAGCGAGCCGCCAAGCAGCCCCGTGGTGAGCACCGCGCCCAGCAGCGCCGTCTGCGGGACGAGGAACAGCACCATGCAGCCGAGCTCGATCAGCCCGATCAGCAGCAGGTACTTGACCGGCCAGCCCACCACCTCCATCGGCTCCAGGGCAATGTCCATGGCCAGAAGCTTCGGCGCCGCCGAGGCTCCCACCAGAAACAGCGCCACCAGCACGCTCAATACCCAACCTGCGATCTTCATGTCGTTCTCCCAGGCAGCCCCACGCCGCCGATACCACGGCGACGAACCCCGCCCGCAGATTTCGACACCTTACCCCTTAGCTGCCCCGATTTTCCGTCACCTTGGTTTCCGCATCGGCGAGCTGGTGCATCACCTCGGCCGGATCGACCTCCTGCTTGAGTTCCTCGATCTCCGGATCGGGCTCCGTCCGGACGCCCAGCTTCTCGGCAATGGCATCCACCAGCGTCAGCAGCCGGGTCGTCTCGTGCTCGTTGAGCAGGCTGATCTGCAGGTCGAGGTCGGCGCGCAGGTCATCCTGCGCCGCCATGCGGTTCTGGTTGATCAGCACGAATGTCGACAGGAAGATCGCTTCCACCGAAGCCGCCATCGCCAGCACCACCAGCGAGGGGTCCCAGGCCGGCAGGATCGGCACCAGCCCGGTGTTGATCAGGATCCAGCCGCCGAACAGCGCCAGGTGGATATAGACGAACACCATGCTGCCGGCGAACTTGCTGATGGCGCCCGCCACCCGGCTCTCGAGCGAGGCCGCCCGTTCGCGCTCATGCCGGTCCTCCAGAATGCCCTGGATGTTGCGCGAGAGCGTCCGGTTCGCCTCCCCCGGTCCGCTCACATCCGCCACCTGCTTGGGTTCAGCCATGATCGCCTCCTGCCGCCCCACAACGGCAGCCCGGACCTTTCGTTGCCGGACCCAGCGACCCACCCAAACAAGTGGCAACTTCCCGGCGCGCTCGGACTATCGGTGCACTGCGGAAGGCGAGGGACTGTCCTTCCGCCGGCACCAGGGGAGAAAACCAACATGCCATCCGTGTCACATCTGTTCTTTCGCGCCGGCATCCTGTTTCTGCTGGTCGGCATCGGCCTCGGCCTCGCCATGTCGATCACCCAGGTCCATGACGTTGTCGGCGCCCACGCGCACATCAACCTGCTCGGCTGGGTCACCAGCGCCCTGTTTGGCGGCTACTACGCCCTGAACCCGGCCAAGGCAGAAGGCCTGCTGCCGCGCATCCATTTCTGGCTCTACACCGCCGGCGTCGT